>CAYNHP010000004.1:16874-66428 GCA_964397235.1 uncultured Bacteroides sp.
GCTTTTTGCTTTTTCGTTAATCATTTGACTTTCACCACTTTCATTCCGCAGTTTGCGCAGTCGAAGTCGAGGCGGTAGGTGCCGGATTCGTTTTTGAGGAAGAGCTCGCGGGGCAGGTTGCTACCATCCTTCTCGCGCAGGCAGGCGCCGAGTTCGCGACGGATACAGTAGCGCGTATCCATGACCTGAACCTCACCCGAGGGCGCGTCGACTTCAAGGGCGCGCTCTTTGATTTTGGCGCCGTGGTCGAGGTAGAATTTGGCCGCGAGGGCGTTGGCCACGTTGTCGTGAAAGGTCAGCGGGGGGATGTCGGCAAAGGCGTCGGCGGGCAGACGGTCAGGGCGTCGGCGGTCATAATGATAAGTGGCAGCCTGAGCCCGGTCAAGGAGCTCTACGACGGCACGTTTGGCTTCGGCAAGCGCCGATGCAGCAACGAAGCGGTCAGGCATAAGGTCCTGATAATCAGCAAGACGATAAATTGTTTCGCCCAACTTGCCGAGGGTTTGCGCACGGAATTCCGTCTGGGGACGCTTTGCTGCAGATTCGGCGGAGTCGAACACGTGCGCTACGGCATTACCGCGCTCGTCGGTGGCCTCAAGAACCACTCTTCCGGCATCCACACCGCGGGGGGTGAAATTCACGCTGATTGTGCGGTTGCAGCCGGCGTCCTTGGTGTCGAGGAGGTCGAAAAAGGCTTTGTCGGAGTTGCGGAAAATCTCCATGCCCGGTTTGAGTCCCTTGAGGGGGGAGGCGGGGAAGAGGCGGTCGCCGTCGACACGGTTGAGGCGGAAACCGACGTAATTTCCGTCGGCGTCGAAGAAACCCAGGCCGTCGCCGTTGGCCAGCGGTTTGGTCAAACGCGCGCGGAAGCCGTCGCGCATCAGGGTTGTAACCCTGCCGACGGGGAGGCCGCGCCACTTGGGTGTGTCGATCGACGCCATGCGCGTGGTGGCGGTGGGACGGCGCAGGAAGTAGGACGTGTAGCCGCGGTTGAAGGTGCGGTCCACGTCCGGCACGAAGGTCTGCGCCGATGTTCCGAACGACGAGCGGCAATATTTATCCGGCTGTGCTGCAATGATTTGATCCAATTTTGCGCGGTAAGCAGCAACGACGTTAGCCACATAACGCGCGTCCTTGAGGCGCCCTTCGATTTTGAAACTCGACGCTCCTGCCTCCACCAGAGCCTCGAGGTTGGGGAGTTGGTTCATGTCGGCCAGGGAGAGGTAATGGCGCGGGGGAGCCACTTCGCGACCATCCTTGTCGACCAACGTGTAGCGCATGCGGCACATCTGGGGGCACTCGCCGCGGTTGGCGCTGCGGCCCATGGCCACGCATCCGGCCTGGCAGTCGCCGCTATAGGACACGCAAAGGGCGCCGTGGACGAAAACCTCAACCGGAACTCCGGCAGTGTCGACGACCTGGCGGATCTGCTCCAGGGTGAACTCACGCGGAAGGACGAGCTGGGAGAAGCCGGCCTGGGCGAGGAGGCGGGCCTTGGCGGGGGTGCGGATGTCGCACTGCGTGCTGGCATGGAGGGCGATGGGCGGCAGGTCCATTTCGAGGAACGCCATGTCCTGCACAATGAGCGCATCCACACCTATATTATATAGATCCCACACCTGCCGGCGGGCGGCTTCGAGCTCGGAGTCGTAGAGGATGGTGTTCATGGTGACGTACACGCGGACGCCGAAGCGGTGGGCGAGCTCGACCACGGCGGCGATGTCGGTCAGGGAGTTGCCGGCGGCGGCACGAGCACCGAAGCCCGGACCGCCGATGTAGACAGCGTCCGCGCCGGCCATGATTGCCGTGCGGGCCACTTCGGCATTACGCGCCGGAGCAAGGAGTTCAAGCGAGCGGGGTACCATGTTTGTGAGTGAGGGTGTCGAGGATTCGGAAAGCTTCGTCGCGGGAGGCTGTGATGCGGTCGGGACGGTGGGCATCGCTATTGACCAGAATGGGCACACCGGCCTGAATCAGGCGGGGCAGATGGCGCTCGTGGGGGATGAATCGGCCGTGCTGCTCGCGCGACTTCGTGTTGAGTTCGATTGTCAGTCCGCGGGCTATGATTTCGTCAATAACTTTATTGACAAGTCCCTGAAAATGAGAGCCATCCTCAATTTCCGGAGCATAATAGCCCGCATTGAGGCCAATCTTGTCGAAATGTCCGAGGATGTCGAAACCGCCGGCGGCAATCATGTCGAGGGTCCGGTGAAAGAATGTGTCGACAACGTAGTCGATGTCGCCGTTGAAAAGGTCGGCCATGCGGCGTTTGAAGTTGTCGAAACTTCCGTCGACGTCCACCGGTTCGCCATGTTGGTTTGCGATGAAATGTATAGAAGAGATGGTATAATCCAAGGGCAAAGACCTGAAATATTCCGAAGCTGCGCCCCAATCGGGTCCGAGATAGTCCACCTCCATGCCGGCGAAGAGTCGGATGGGGCGGTCGGCAAAAAGTTTGCGCAGGCGTTCGACTTCGGCCAAGTACTCCGGCACAGTCTCCCGGCTCATATTGCACGGTGAAGGTACGGGCACAGGCGAGTGGGGCGTAAAGCCGTAGAATTCAACGCCTTGCGCCAGGGCCGCACGAACCATCTCCTCCATCGGCGCGCGGGCGTCGCAGAACTGGGTGTGGCTGTGGAAGGTGTAATTGCGGCTTCCGTTGAGGATCTTTTCGAAATCCATAGTCAAACAGCGCGGGCCGAGGAGCCCGCGCGCTTTATTCGTTAATTTCGGGGAGTGTCGCCCCGGGGGTGCCGAGGCTCTGGCGCATGGCCGTGTCAGCCTCCACATTTTTCATTTTGTAATAGTCCATAATGCCGAGGTTGCCGGACTTGAATGCTTCTGCCATTGCGCGGGGGAGCTCCTGCTCGGCTTCGATAACCTTTGCGCGGGCTTCCTGGGCAAGTGCCTTCATTTCCTGCTCGCGGGCGATTGCCATGGCACGGCGTTCCTCGGCCTTTGCCTGGGCGATGTTCTTGTCGGCCTGGGCCTGGTCGATCTGCAGGGCTGCGCCGATGTTGCGGCCTATGTCGATGTCGGCGATGTCGATTGAGAGAATTTCGAATGCCGTACCGCTGTCGAGGCCCTTTCGGAGGACGAGTTTGGAAATGGAATCGGGATTTTCGAGCACCTGCTTGTGGCTTTCGGAGGAGCCGATGGACGACACGATGCCTTCGCCTACACGGGCGAGCACGGTGTCCTCTCCTGCACCGCCGACGAGCTGACGGATGTTGGCGCGGACTGTCACGCGGGCCTTGGCAATGAGCTGGATACCATCCTTTGCTACGGCGGTAACCGGCGGAGTATCAATCACTTTCGGGTTTACGCTCATCTGAACTGCCTGGAAAACGTCGCGGCCTGCGAGGTCGATTGCCGTTGCCATTTTGAAGCCGAGGTCAATGTTGGCCTTGGAGGCAGAAACCAGAGCGTGGACCACGCGCTCCACGTTGCCTCCGGCGAGGTAGTGGGCTTCGAGGTCGTCGCGGGTAACATCGTTGAGTCCGGCTTTGTGGGCCTCAATCATTGCGCGGACAATGACGCTGGCGGGCACTTTGCGCAGGCGCATGAGCACCAGTTGAAGCAGCGAGATGCGCACACCGCTGACGCGCGCCGAAATCCAGAGGAAAAACGGGCAATAGTAGAAGAAAATCACCAGAACTGCGATGGCCAGCAGGACGATGACAACTATTGTAATATCTCCAAAACTCATATTATCAGGTATTTATGATTGGTTATTCAAATGTTCTATTTCGAAACCTCGAGGCGCACGGCCTTGTTACGGGCTTGGGCAATCTGCCGGCGCAGGGTAGCTTCGTGGTCCTCTGCGTCGAGGATTGCGCGGCTGACGGAGGTGTCGCCGCGGCGGTATTTTTCGCGGAGCTGCCCGGTGGCGGTGATACTCTTTTTGAGCTCAATCTCGAGGCCGAGAGCTTCCAGCATGGCCGAACGGGCGGAGGAATTGCGGAAGTCCTCTACGGCGGTGTAGACTTTGCCATTGCCCAAGTCGAGTTCGAAGCGGGATGCGCCCACGGGGGATGAGCTTTGCGTTCCTTGAGGTAACCGACTGCTCAGCAGGGCTTTATAATCCTTGCCGGGAGTGCGCGTAAGGGCGATATTGTTCAGTTTGGCCAGGGCCTCGATATCCTCGCTTCCGGCTTCGACGTTGGTCCGGACCTCCGAGGGGAGGTAGATGTAGATGGTCACCTTGCCGGGAACATGGTTGCGGTCGGTGGCCCACCATCCGAGGCCGGAGGTCTCGTCGATGGCGAGCATGAAGTCGTTGTCGGGGGAGTTGTAGGGCATGCCGACGTTCTGGGGTTTGAAGAAATCGCCGTCGGCACTGCGGCGGGTCATGAAAATATCGTAGCCGCCGATGCTACCCTCGCCGTCGGAGGCGAAGTAGAGGGTCATACCGTCGCTCATGAGGAAGGGGAATGCGGAGTTTCCACCAAGCTCCTCTGCGTCAAGCAGTTCAGCCGTATGTTCGAGTGTTCCGTCGTCAAGGATTCCGGCGCCCATGAGGGTGTAATTGTCGCCGGAGCGGGCGCTCCAGAACAACTCGTTGCGTGTTTCGGGCATATAGGCGGGCGAGAAGGGTGCCACGCCGCTACCTACCAGGCTGCTGACGGCGTCCGGGGGCAGAATCCGGCCAGCCGAGGGCGAAAGACGATAAAACTGAAAGAAGGTGGCGGAGTCGACATCGATTGAATCGACTATTTCGATGCGTTCGACACGGTCCAGCATGTTGCGCATATTCACCAGCTGGGAAGATATGTCGTCGAACTCTGCCGGTGCGCTCTTGCGGGCTTTCTTGAGGTTTGCCTGCCAGGTGGAGAGGTGTTTATCGGCTCCTTCAACGTCGTAATGGTTCATGGCGATGGTTGCCAAGAGTTCGGAGGCAGCCCCGAGGCCACGGCTTTCGGCCTTGTTCAGCGCCTCGACGGCCTCGGCTTCGTCTCCGAGCTTATAGAGGGTGGCGCCGAGGTAGTAGTTGATGTTGGCGTCGCGGGGCGACCGTTTTGCCAGGGGCCGCAACAGGTCGAGCGCGGCGTTGTAGTCGCCCGCTTCGTAGAGGCGTTTGGCTTCATCGAGGGGAGCGGCGAAGGTCTGTGCGAATGTGGCCACACAGAGCGCGAGGACCGTCAGGAGTCGGAGTAATGTTGAGCGTGCCATCAGAAGTTCTTTATTCCGCGGGCATCGAGGGCGCGGTGGTACTTGGCGGCATTGATGCGGTGCTCGTCGTAGGTACGGGCAAAGACGTGTGAGCCGGAGAAGTCGGGTTTGGCACACATATATAAATAGTCGTGGTCGGGGGCATTCAGGACAGCGTCGAGCGATGTGCGCTCAACCATGCGGATGGGGCCGGGGGGCAAGCCGATGTTGGTGTAGGTGTTGTAGGGAGAGTCCACCGACTTGGGGTTGGTCACGCGGCGTAGGCTCCAGTCGCCGAGGGCGAACTTTATGGTGGGGTCGGCCTGCAGGGGCATGTTCTGCCTGAGGCGGTTGATGTAGAGGCGCGCGATGGTCGGGCGTTCGGCGCGATTGTTGGTTTCCTCTTCCACAATCGAGGCCAGGATTGCTACCTGGATGGGAGTCAAGCCTAATTTTTCGGCTTTGGCCAGGCGTTCTTCGTTCCAGAACTTATCGTGCTCGGCGAGCAGCTTCTTCACCACGCGTTCGGGGCTGTCGGTCCAATAGAACTCGTAGGTGTCGGGCATGAAGGCTGCCGAGAAAGCTTCTTTGTTGTAACCGAGCGGGCCCAAGATTTCGCCGCAAGCGTCGAGGAATGCGACGGAGTCGAATTCAAGGGCATCGTCGACGCGGTCGGCGAGCTGCTCGACATAGCGCATGTTGTTGAAAATGAGCTTGGTGGGCGTCTGCCGGCCATATTTGAGATTGCGGGCGACTTCGAGGACGGACATGTCGGGCCATACGAGGTACTTGCCGTGGGCTGTTCGGGGTGTTGCACCGATGAGTTTGTTGACGGTCACCAGCTTATTGCCGAAACTTTTGCCGAAGGTTGCCACGAGGGTTGAGTCCATCTGTGCCTGAGTGTAGTCGCCTCCGATTGTAAACCAGGTGCGCTCGTACTCGTAGGTCTTGAACAGGTATAATTTGGCAAACAGTGCGCTGCCGGCCATGATTACGGCCAGAACGATGAATATAATCAGTATTATCTTCTTAGTTTTCATATCACTTACAAATTTAGTGCATTTATTCCGAATCAACAAACGTAAGTGCATAAAAAAGGGCTGTATCTCACGACAAAGCCCTCTAATAATCTACAATCTATAAAAACATATATCTTATGAAAAGATTTTTACGGAACAATGTTGCCATTATCCACTGCAAAGTTAAAAAAGATTCTTCACCTTTGCAAATTTTTTTTGCATATTTTTTGCACATTTTTTGGCCGGAAAGGTGAATTTCGGGGGGACGATGGAAATGCGGGAGGGTCTGTTTCTGGCGTTTGGGGACAGGCCGGCTTTTGCCCGCTTGATTAATCAGGATTTATCGAGATTTATCTTGATTAATCTCGATGTGGGCGTCGGGGCGTCGGGAACTTCAAGGAGCAAGCTCCTTGCACGAAAGACAAAATTTATGGCTGCGCCGGGTGGGTGGTGACGGTTTTTGTGGCGAGGGGGAGCTCGGCGCTTTCGGGCTTGCTCACGCACCTTAGGACGCTCCGAACGTGCGTCCCTACATCGCTGATTTTTAGATATATAAAATCGGCACGACCGCGGGGCCGTGCCGATTCTATGGAGGGGGGAATGGATTAGTTGAAGATGTATTTGATACCTACCTGGAGCTGCCAGCACTGGGTGTCGACGCTGTAGAAGTCGTAGCTCTTGGAGATGTATTCGCCGTTCATCTTGTTCATGGAGAAGATGGGCTGCTTGGAAGCGTTCATGCCTTCGTACTTGAGGATGCGGCTGTTGTTGGAGCACCAGTCGGTTTTCTGGACACCCCACTTGCTGTTGAAGAGGTTGCCGATGTTCATGAAGTCGAAGCTGAGCTGGATTGCGTGCTTGGCGTTGCCAACACGGAACTGGAATTCTTCCATGAGACGGAGGTCGAAGCGGTGGGTCCAGGGAGCACGGGCGCTGTAGGCTTCGGCGTACTGACCTTTGTGCTTCTTGAGGTAGTTGTCCTGTTCAACGTAAGCCCAGAAAGCCTTGCGGTCGTCGTCGGACTTGAAGTTGATTTCGGAGTCGTTTGCGGGGATGTACATGAGGTCGTTGTTGATGCCGTCGCCGTTCATGTCGTTGCTGTAGCAGTAGCTGTAGCCGCTGTAGCTGTAGCCGCTGTAGAAGAGCGAGATGTTGGTGTTGCGGGCAAGACCGTTGTGCATGAAGGGAATCATCCAGTTTACGGAAGCGATGAGCTTGTTGGGCACGACGTACTGGGAGCACTGAACGTTAGCGAGGTTAGGACCGTTGACGGTGATGAGGCCCTGCCAGGTTGAAACGGGGTCGCTACCGGGCATACCGGACACTTCGGTGTTTTCGGTATGAGTGTAGGATGCCATGATAGAGAGGTTCTCGATGGGGCGTGCGTTGATGGTGAAGCTTTCGATGAAGCCGTGGCCATGCTTGGAGTTGGTGAGGACAACGGCGTTGGTGCCGGGTTTGTACTGATAGTCGGCAGCAGCGGGATAGTACAGACGGTTGTCGGCGCCGGCGAAGTGTTCAACCTGACCCCACTGGCTTTCGGGCTTGATGTTCCAGTTGGTGATGTTAACGGAGTTGAAGTTGCGCATGTAGATGAATTCACCGGACACGTAGAGGGGGAATCCGACGGGGAGCTTGTAGTCAATGCCAACGGACGATTTCCACACCTGGGGCATCTTGAAGTCGGGGTCAACGCCGGAAATCTTGGAGCTGGCGGTGTGCTTTTCGTTGGTGGTGGGGAGGCCGAACTTGGAGATGATTTCGTCCATGTCGGTGATCATGCCGCCGGCGAGCTGGGCCAGGCGGGGGTCAGCGCTGACGATGTGGCCGGCGTTGTCGTAGGTGGTCTTGAACTGAACGGAGTTCTGGACGAGGTTTGCGTTGGTGGGCATGTTGGTGAAGAACACCAGGGGGAGACGGCCGGTGAAGATACCTGTACCGCCGCGGACTACGAGGTTCTTGTCGCCGAGGATGTCCCAGTTGAAGCCGACGCGGGGCGAAACCTGCATCTTGTTCTTGGGCCAGAGGCCGGTGTCGATGCGCTTGCCGCCGAAGTCGATGTCGTAGATGGCGGTGTTGGTTTCGAGAGCGGAGTTATCGAAGATCATTTCGTCGAGACGCAGACCGTAGGAGAGTTTGAAGCGACGGGTGATGTTCCATTCGTCCTGGAGGTAGATACCGATCTGGTTGAATGCTACTTCAGCGCTGGGGTTCTTTTCGCCGTTGAAACCGTAGGTGATGGCGAAGGATTCGGGAGCGCGGTCGTTGAGGAAGTCGTCCACGGAGTTGTAGCGATAGTAGCCTGTACCGTTACGCATGTAAGCGTTGGAGGCCATCTGGTGTTCGTAGGCGATGCCTGCGGTGAGGGAGTGGTTGCCGAGGAGCCACTTGAAGTTGTCGTTGGCGGTCCAGACGCGGTTCTTCACACCGTTATTATAAGTGAAGAGTTCGTAGCCGGCGCTCATGTAGGGTTCAAGGATGGGTGTACCGTCGGCGTTCCAACCGGCCATGATGTCGATGAAGGGGAAGTCGGCGGAGTTGGTACCACGCATGTCCTGGATGTCGGTGTAGGTTACGAGCAGCTGGTTGGACATGTTGTTGCCGAAGCGGCTGTTGAGGTCCATAGAGAAGGAGTTGACCTTGTTGTCCATGGAGTACATTGAGTTAGCGAAGGCCATTGACTGGGTTCCGACGCGGTAGGTTCCGTTGAGGCGGTAGCCGGTATCGGAGGAGTTACCGTTGGGGCCGTTCCATGCAACGTTCTTTGTGAAGTTGTAGCGGAAGGAGAGGCGGTGGTTGTCGGTGATGTTCCAGTCGAGGCGAGCGAGGACGCGGTTGTTGCTTTCGTCGCCGGGGAAGTTGGTGTAGGAACCGGGATCGTAGTTGTAGCGTGACATGAGGTAGTCGGAGACGCGCTGCATGTCGGCGGTGGTAGTGCGGCTGATCATACCGCCGGGGGTCTGACCGGGGGCGCAGGCGCTGTACTTGATTACTTCGCCGGGGTGACCTTCGTGTTCGTAGTTAACGAAGAAGAAGAGTTTGTTCTTGATGATGGGGCCACCGACAGTGAAACCGTAGATGGTCTTGGATGCGTCGGCGCGGGAGCCGAGGTCCTTGCCGTCGATGCGGTTACCGCGCAGGGTCTGGTTGTTGTAGTACACATAGGCAGAACCCTTGAAGGTGTTGGAGCCGGACTTGGTGATGGCGTTGATACCGCCGCCGATGAAGTTGGTCTGGCGAACGTCGAAGGGCGATACGACAACCTGCATTTCGTCGATAGCGTCGAGGGAGATGGGGTTACCGCCGCCGGGGAGGCTTGAGTTCAAGCCGAAGTTGTTGTTGAAGTTAGCACCGTCGACGGTGAAGTTGGTGCTACGGCCGTCGGCACCGGCGAAGCTCATGCCGTTGGAGTAGGGAGAGAGCTTGGTGATGTCGGAGATTGAGCGGTTGACCGTAGGCATAGCCTGAATCATGCCGGAGGAGATGTTGGTGGTTGCACCGGTGCGTGCCTGTACGAACTGGCTACCCTTGCCTGTAACGACAACTTCGTCCAGGGCGTTTGCGGCGTCTTCGAGGTAGATATCCAGCTGGGTGTTCTCACCGAGTTCGAGACGAATGTCGTCAAGGACGACCGACTGCTTACCTACATAGGAGTAGGTGATCAAGTACGGACCGCCTACGCGCATACCTTGAATGTCGTAGCGGCCATCCATGTTGGTCACTGCAGCATAGCGTGTACCTGAGGGCTGGTGAACGGCAACAACAGAGGCGCCGATCAGGGGCTCGCCGGCGGGTTCGGTAACCTGGCCCGAGAGCGAGGAGGTTGTGACCTGAGCGTTGACGCCTACAGCGGCGAGAAGCATCACAACCACCATCATGCCACGCAGCATCAATCCTTTAACTTTATTGAAACTGTACATAATGATTAGATTGGTTGATAATAAAATTATTTGGTTTTCGAATATTCGTAAAGTATATTACCGTCGGAGTCGAGCATGGTGAATGTCATCTGCTCTTTGTCGAAGGACATGGTCATGAAGCCGGAGCTGCCGTCGGCAAACACCACGTTCGAGCCGGGCTCGACGGGGTAGGCTTGGGAGCCGGAGGTGCATGTGACGTAGTCGGTGGAGTCGCCGGGGCGCTGAGTATGCTCAAAACAATGCACGTCGCCGGCCAGATAGATATCGGGACGGCGATCGGCAAGGATTCCTTCGAGGAAAGAGCTGACATCAGCGCGCTGGAGGGCGTTGTCGGGGCGGCTGGAATAGACGGGATGGTGAGCGGCGACCACAACCCAGTCGGCATCAGCGTCAGCCAGCGCCTGGCGGAGCCACGCCATCTGGGCGTCGTTGTCCTGCAGGGAGGCGTCGGGGTAGATTTCGGGCTGAGTGAGTGCCCGGCGGAGCAGCGGCGTGGTGTCGATGAAGATGAACTCGACGGTGGTGTCGCCACGCTTGAATTTCTTGGTGTAATAGCGTGCGGGGAGGTTCCAGCGGCGGCTCTTGTTCGTGTAGTCAATAAGGGCCTGCGTATTTCCCTGGTAATCGTGATTCCCAAGGGCGCAGTACCATAGATTATGCAAGGAGGGAGAGGTGTAGATGTCCTCAAAGTTGGAATTCCACCCGGGGTCGTCGGTGCTCTGCACTCCCCAGAAGTGGAATGTGTCTCCGAGGTTAATTATCGCATTTGGTCCGAGCTCGTAGGCTGCATCGCCTATGGCAGCTGCCACTTTCTTCTGGTCGGCGCCACCGAAGGCGCCTAAATCACTTACCACCAAGAACTTTGGACCGGCGGCCCATAATGTTGGTAATAATAATGTAAAAAATAGGCAGAATAACGACCGTAATGAAGCAGGTAACATACACTGAGTTCTCAAAAACGCTGCAAATTTACGAATTTTTGATTAAAAGAACTTCATCTATGTTAAGTTTTAACAATAATGTAATATTACAATATTGTCACAATAACTTATATTGCTGATTTTCAGTGTGTAACGTCGACACTTAAAATGTCGCGCCAGCGCTTGGTCCGCGGGCGTTTGACCACGAAATAGGCCCAGACCTGCTCGCCGTCGGGCATCGTGACCGGGAAGCGCCAAGCGGCCAGGGGGTAGGATGCCTCGCGGGTATCGCCCGAGGCGGCGGCCAACAGGCGATAGAACAGGTGCATGTTTCCGCGGGGAGGTGCTACGGAGACCATGATTGTACCGACGGACACAGAATCACGGGTCAAGAGCGTAGGCCAGACTCCGCGGAGGTTGCTATTTCCCTGATATGCAGGAAGTTGGTCGAAGGTGCGACCCTGCAGACTGTCGGGCAACGCCAAGACCATAGTGCCGTGGAGTCCGTAATTATTAGCGAGATAAAACATGCCCTCGTAGCTTTCCTGGAAGGCATCGGGAATGCCGAAGAGGTACCAGGGCACGGCGTCGGAGCCGCCGGTGGAGCCGTAGACTACATTGCAGGGGCGACCTTGGGCGCGGTAGGCCTCGAGTTGGGCGTTATAACTGTCCCACTGCTTTCGGACGGCGCATTCGTAGCGGTTGAGCTCCGCGAACCACCAGGCCGAGCATACCACCATCGCCGCCAAAACGACAGCTGTCAAGCGCACGGGGAGACGGAAGAGTGAGCGGAACATCCACACATTAATTATAATAGAGAGCATGAGTGCCGGCCAGAATGTACGCTCGTACATCTGCAGAGCGAAGGGCATCGCCACCGCTACAGCCAGAGCCGCGGCCCAAGGGAGCATCGGGCGTCGCATGTCCGGCCGGCGCGCGGCTACCAACATCATGAGTATCAGTGCCGTAGCTACGGGCCATAGGTCAGTAAAGATGCCTGTGAGGAGTTCGGACATGTGGCCGACATTGCTGTTCCGGCCTTCGTGGGCCAGGATACGGTGGAGTGTTCCGAAAATGAGGTTCGCCAGAACTCCGAGTATAAGGGAAGCTATGAGCAGCATCCCGCGGCGTGGGTTCCGGCGCCCATTGACGGCCAGATCCACGCCAAGGAGCACAATCACGACGATGGCGAAACCCTCGTGCCACCAGCCCAGGACGAACATCAGGGCAATGTAAGCTGACAGGGCCAATGGACGCAACTTTTCGCGCCCGGGCCAAAGCAGAACCGCGGCGCACATCATGGCTCCACCCCAGATGTAATTCATCTGAAAGACAAGCGATTGCAGGCCGCTATACCAAGGCAGGACGAGCCAAATGCCGATGAGAGTGAGGGCTGAGGCGACGGGGGTCGGGCGGTTGCGAAGGCCGGTGAGCATGCACATGAGCAGCGTCATAAGGCCGAGCGCCAGGGCATTCAGGACGCGTTCGACGTCCTCGGGGAGAGGCGTGAGGAGGATGTGGAGGAAGTTGGCCAGGCGCCCGTTGTCGGTGGCGCGCACGTGGTCCATAGCCTCGAAGGCGTCGGCAAGACTTTCAACCGGACGGCCGTCGCAGCGGGTCAGCGACCCGTAGGTGTACTCGCGCGGCACCTTATTATACGTGTAGTCGTCCAGGCACAGCGGGGTGTTCCAACACCAGAGCGCGCCTCCGAGGATGCTGATTCCAATCAGAATCCACATCAACGTGCGGTTGAGTTGCGAAAGACGTACCGAAGCCATTACACCTTATATAATATAGCGCAAAGTTAGTAAATTAAAATGAAGGTCCAAAATTTTGCTATGTCCTGCTTTTTAAGTAACTTTGTGGCAAAATTGAAAATCTACGAAAAAACAATCACATGAAGACAAGACTCTGCATGCTTGTGGCTGCGGTTGCCCTGCTGGCCTCCTGCTCGAAAGGCACGGACCCCGATACCATCACCCAGCAGGCCATCACAGGCTGCTATACCTATTACTACAATCCCGCCACGGGTGAATCGAAGGCAGGCGCGCCCACCGGCTACACAATCGAACTCAACTATACGAAGGCCACCTGCAGCATTGCCATCACCGGCCTGACGCTGCCCAACGGCACGGCCTATCCCGCCGTCACTCTGCCCGACATGCCCTTGAGCATAGGCGCAGGCGATGTTCTCTCCCTCAACGCGAACAGCGTGCAGAGCTCCATCTCCGGCTTCAGCACCTCCCCGCTGTTCACCTCGGTGAAATGCCGCCTGATACACCGCATCATCAACGACTCCTATGCACCGGCCTTCGTGATTTCCTACACCGTAGGAGGATATGATGTAACATCCTCTATACCTGAGGCTTACCTCTTTGGCTCCACAGTCAGCACCGGTCCCGACGGCATCCCCTTCTCCACGGAGGAGACACAGTACACCATCAAGGTAGCGTCTACTTTGGATAAGGCCACGATCTCCATGAGCGGCGCCCACTTCATCCAGCAGATGCCTGCTCTGGACATCGACCTGCCCGACGTTCCTATGACTTTCGACGGCATGACCTACCACCTGCAGGCCGCCGCCATCACACCGCAAATCAAAGGAGTGCCCAACGAAGGGTTCCCCATCACCAACTTTGAGGCTACAATCAACATTGCGGGCGAGTCGAACCTGAACTTCAGCTGCGACCCGCGCACCATCGACGGAGTTTTCCGCGTTGCGGCCTCCCTGAGCCCCGAAAAATAACCCTCCGAAGTTGCCCCGGCCTGCCCGGCAAAGCGGTGCGTACGTCCTGAAACGGCACCCTGAACTGTTAAGCGCAAGGGCAACTGACGGGAACGAAATAAAAAAATAGCAAAAGTTTTTGGCCATTTTTGGCATTTTTTAATATAAAAATCGTACCTTTGCACCAAAGAACACGGCATGCCCGGAGGGAATTCCCCTTCCGGCATGCTTAACCCTTTGATAACCATGGAGAACCCTCCAATCACGCTTGCAAAATAAAGTTTTTCACATATGATTACATCAGCCATATTTGGAATAGAGGACAACGGGCTTCTGGCAATCACGGCGTTGCTGACCGGTGTAGGTCTGGTCGCTCTGGCCCTCTGGATTGCCAAACTGATTTCCCCCAGTTCCTACAACCCCCAGAAGGGAGAAGCCTATGAATGCGGTATCCCGACGCGCGGCGAAAGTATGTCGCAATTCAAGGTCGGATACTACCTTTTTGCAATTCTGTTCCTCATGTTCGACGTCGAAACCGTGTTCCTGTTCCCTTGGGCCGTCAGGATGCGCGATCTCGGCGTCAATGGTTTGTTAAGCATCGCCGTATTCTTCGGCATATTGGTTCTGGGCCTGGTGTATGCCTGGAAGAAAGGAGCTCTTGAATGGAAGTAACAACCAAAAGCATGCCTTACGAGGCGTGGAAAGACAACGAATACATTGAATCGCTGGTAAAAGAGATTCAGGAGAGCGGCACCAACGTAGTTGTAGGCTCGCTGGACAAACTGATTAACTGGGGACGCTCGAACTCCATCTGGCCGCTGACCTTCGCCACCAGTTGCTGCGGCATCGAGTTCGTGTCGCTGGGCGCAGCCCGCTTCGACATGGCTCGCTTCGGCTGGGAAGTAGCCCGTTCAAGCCCCCGTCAGGCCGACTTCATGATGGTTGCCGGCACTATCGTACACCGCATGGTGCCCGTGTTCCGGCGCCTGTACGACCAGCTGGCCGAACCGAAGTATGTAATCGCCTGCGGCAGCTGCGCCATCTCCGGCGGGCCGTTCCGCAAGAGCTACCATGTTGCAAAAGGCATTGAGGATATAGTGCCGGTTGACGTTTTCGTTCCCGGCTGCCCTCCGCGTCCCGAAGCCATGATTTACGGCATCATGCAGCTCTCACGCAAAATGAAAGTAGAGAAATTCTTCGGCGGCGTCAACCGCAAGCAAAAGCAGGAGGATTTCCTCAAAGAACATCCCATCGAGGAGGCAAAATAAATTCACGACCCTAAAACCATGGCTTACAATATATCCAAGATTACCTCACTGCTGCCTGAGGCTACAATCGAAGAAGGCCGCTACCCCGTTGTGAACATACCCAACGAGAAGTGGCACGAGCTGGCCAAAGCGCTCCGGTTCGACCCGGAACTCCGCATGGACTACCTCATCACCATCGCCGGTATGGACTGGACCGAGAACCTCGGCTGCGTATACTACCTGATGTCCACCGAGTTCAACCAGATTGTGGGCGTGAAAGTCCTCGCGAAAGGCGACCGCTCCACCCCGCTGATTGACTCCGTGGCCGACCTCTGGCCCGTGGCCGTGACCTACGAGCGCGAGGTGTACGACTTCTTCGGCATCATCTTCCTGAATAACCCCGACATGCGCCGTCTGTTCCTGTCCATCGACTGGAAAGGGTACCCCTTCCGCAAGGACTACGACGCGAGCCCGGAAATCAACCCCGTCAGCACCGACAACGAACGCCAGAGCGACTTCACGGACACTTTCCACCTCGATAAGGACGGAAAACTGGTAAAAGAGGAAGTGCGCATCTTCCAGCCGGAAGACTTCGTGATCAACATCGGCCCGCAGCACCCCGCCACCCACGGTGTGCTCCGTTTCCGCACCTGTGTCGACGGCGAGATCATCAAGAAAATCGACGTCTACATGGGCTATATCCACCGCGGCGTTGAAAAACTCTGCGAGGACCTGACCTACGCCCAGACCCTGCACTATATGGACCGACTGGACTACTTCTCGGCCCACAACTACCACCACGCCCTGTGCATGCTCTACGAGAAGGCCGCCGGCATCGAAATCAGCCGCCGCGCACAGGTGATCCGCGTGATGATGGACGAGCTCTCGCGCATCGCTTCGCACTGCCTGTTCATCGGTACCTACTGCATGGACCTCGGTGCGACCACGATGTTGTTCTACACCCTGCGCGTGCGCGAGCAAATCCTCGACATCATGGAGAAAACCTGCGGAGCGCGCATGACCTTCAACTACGACTGCATCGGCGGCGTAATGCAGGACCTGGCGCCCGACTTCCAGGAGGATGTGAAGAAACTTCTGGCCGTTCTCCCCGCAAACATCAAGGAATACAACAAGATATTCACGGGCAACGTCATCGCCAAGAACCGCCTCGAAGGCGTGGGCGTACTGACCCGCGAGGACGCCATTGCCTACGGCATCACCGGCCCCTCCGGGCGTGCATCCGGCTGGGCATGCGACATGCGTAAGCTCCAGCCCTACTCCATCTACCCCGAGCTTCAGTTCGACGAAATCGTAGCCGAGGCAGGCGACTCGATGGCCCGCTTCAAGTGCCGTCTGGCCGAAATCGAGCAGTCGGCCCGCATCCTGGAGCAGCTGGTGGACAACATTCCCGAAGGCGAATACCTGGTGAAGGTTCCCAAGGTGCTGAAGCTGCCCGTGGGCTCCTGGTTCCAGATTACGGAAGGATGCCGCGGCGCATTCGGCCTGTACCTCGAAAGCGACGGCACCACCAAGCCCTACCGTCTGAAAATCGCGCCTCCCTGCCTGCCTCAGGCAGCTGCGGTGGACCACATGACCGAAGGCTACAAAATCGCCGACCTCATCACCATTGCCGGTTCGCTGGACTACATCGTCCCCGATATCGACCGTTAATCCATTCAGAAACAGTATTTTTCTACCATCATGCAAGATTTATCAGTCATTACCAACTGGATTCATGATCTCTTGGCATCATTCATGCCCGGCTGGCTTACAACCACAGTTGAATGTGTGCTTCTGGGTATCGGTCTGCTCCTGGTCTATGCAATTCTGGCTCTCTTCTATATTTACTACGAGCGAAAACTCTGCGCCGCCTTCCAGTGCCGCCTCGGCCCGGACCGTGTAGGTCCGTGGGGTTTGCTGCAGTCGTTCGCCGATATGTTCAAGATGCTCATCAAGGAAATTATCCATCTGAACCATATCGACCGCTTCCTGTTCGCTCTCGCGCCCTATCTGGTCATCATCGCCTCTATGCTGGCATTCGCAGTACTTCCCTGGGGTAACGGCCTTCAGATTCTCAACTTCAACATCGGCATCTTCTTCCTGATCGCCGTGTCGTCGATCGGCGTGCTGGGCATCCTGCTGGCCGGTTGGTCGTCCAACAACAAGTACACCCTGATCGGTTCGCTGCGTTCGGGCGCCCAGATGGTCAGCTACGAGCTCTCCATCGGCCTGTCGGTAATTACGATGGTGTGTCTTGCCGGGACGATGAACGTGAACGAAATCGTTATGGAGCAGTACGACCTGTGGTTCATCTTCAAGGGCCACATCTGCGCTCTGATTGCCTTCATAATCTATCTCATCGCCGGCACTGCCGAAACCAACCGCGGCCCGTTCGACCTCCCCGAGGCTGAATCGGAGCTCACCGCCGGCTACCACACCGAGTACTCGGGTATGCACTTCGGCTACTTCTACCTGGCAGAGTACCTGAACCTGTTCATTGTTTCGGGCGTGGCCGCCCTGCTGTTCTTCGGCGGCTGGATGCCTCTGCACTTCCCCGGCTGGGACACCTTCAACCACATCATGGACTACATTCCGTCCACCATCTGGTTCCTGGGCAAGGCATTCGTGCTCTCGTTCATCATCATCTGGTTCAAGTGGACCTTCCCCCGTCTGCGAATCGACCAGCTTCTTTCCCTGGAGTGGAAATACCTGCTCCCCATCAACTTAGTCAATCTGGTGCTGATGGTATGCATCATCATCTTTGGCTGGCACTTCTGATTATCTAATTCTCCAATATAAGCCCCATGAGCCAAAACATTGGTAAAATCGCGCAGGTCATCGGCCCGGTAGTCGACGTTGCCTTCGAAGGCGAAGGTAACATCATTCCGCCCATCTACACTGCGTTGAAAATCGACCGTCCCGACGGTAGCGAAACAATTCTGGAAGTCGAGCAGCACATCGGCGAAAACACTGTCCGCTGTGTGGCAATGGAGTCCACCGACGGCCTCCGTCGCGGTCTCGAGGTAGTTAACCTTGAGCGCCCCATCGCCGTTCCGACCGGCGACCAGATCAAAGGCCGCCTGCTGAACGTTATCGGCGAGGCCATCGACAAGCTTCCCGCCCTGGACCGGGAGAACCTCCGTTCCATCCATCAGCCCGCACCCGAATTCGAGGACCTCACCATCGGCACCGAGATTCTCTCCACCGGCATCAAGGTCATCGACCTTCTGGAGCCCTACAGCAAGGGTGGTAAAATCGGTCTGTTCGGTGGCGCCGGCGTAGGCAAGACGGTGCTCATCATGGAGCTCATCAACAACATCGCCAAGGGCCACGACGGTTTCTCGGTGTTCACCGGCGTGGGCGAACGTACCCGCGAAGGTAACGACCTGCTCCGCGAAATGATTGAATCCGGCGTTATGAAATACGGCGAGAAGTTCAAGGAAGGCATGGAGAAGGGCGAGTGGAACCTTGAGGATGTCGACAAGGAAGAACTCAAGAACTCCCAGGCAACGCTGGTGTTCGGCCAGATGAACGAACCCCCGGGCGCACGTCTGCGTGTTGCGCTTTCGGGCCTGACGGTTGCAGAGCAGTTCCGCGACCAGGGTGCCGGCGGTAAGGACGTGCTTCTGTTCATCGACAACATCTTCCGTTTCACCCAGGCGGGTTCGGAAGTTTCGGCGCTCCTTGGCCGTATGCCCTCGGCAGTAGGTTACCAGCCTACCCTGGCGTCGGAAATGGGTGCCCTTCAGGAACGAATCACCTCCACCAAGAACGGCTCCATCACCTCCGTGCAGGCCATCTACGTGCCTGCCGACGACTTGACCGACCCCGCACCGGCAACGACGTTCTCCTTCCTGGATGCAACCACGGTGCTTTCGCGTAAAATTGCCGAGCTGGGTATCTACCCGGCCGTCGATCCCCTGGAATCCACCTCGCGTATCCTTGACCCGAACATCATCGGTGAGGAGCACTACAACACTGCTCAGGCTGTGAAGCAGCTGCTTCAGAAGTACAACGAGCTCCAGGACATCATCGCCATCCTCGGTGTGGACGAGCTCTCCGATGAAGACAAGCTCGTGGTGGCCCGCGCCCGCCGCGCCCAGCGCTTCCTCTCGCAGCCCTTCCATGTGGCGGAGCAGTTCACCGGCCTGCCCGGCGTGATGGTGCCTCTGAACGAAACCATCCGCGGCTTCAAGATGATTCTCTCCGGCGAAATGGATGAATACCCCGAACAGGCATTCCTCAATGTCGGCACCATCGACGAGGCTATCGAGAAAGGTAAGAAACTCCTCGCTGAAGTTAAATAGTCAAATTCGTATCGGTTTGAAGGATAAAAAGTTTATGGTTTAAGGTCTAAAGTTTAATGATTGGACAACTTGTTCCATTTATTGCAATTAGAACTATATATTACCATTAAACTTTAAACAATAAACTTTAAACACTTAACATTAAGCCCACATACGAAACTCATAATTAATAATAAAGATGACACTCAATATCATATCTGCGGTTGAAACGCTATTTTCGGGAGAAGTCACGTCGGTGACGCTTCCGGGAACGCTGGGCGAATTCACCGTACTGCGCAACCACGCAGCGTTGCTGTCGACGCTGAGCGCCGGCGTGATCCGTTACACCGACGAGTCAGGCCAAGAGAATGCAGCAGAGATTACCGGCGGCATCGCTGATATCGACCACAATGTCATCTCCGTTTGTGTCTATTGAATATGAACCGGCTAAAACACATCATACTATCCCTGCTCCTGCTGGTGATGCTTCCGATGGCTGCAACAGCCGCTGAGCACGCCGAGGCCGACTCCACCGCAAAAGAGAGCCTCGACGCCAAGGAAATCATCTTCGAGCACCTGGGCGACGGATATGGTTGGGAGGTGCCTTTCGACCACCATCACCGCATTCCCCTGCCGGTTATCGTCATGGGCGACGGTGGCTTCCACATCTTCTCTTCCGCCCGAATCTCAGGGGGAAAGACCTACACCGTCGACGGCGTTGAGTACAGAATCGCCGGGCCGGAGAGTCCCCACAAGAACAAAGTGGTGGCTATAATCGACGGCAAGGAGTACCGCCCCTGGGACTTCTCCATCACCAAAAACGTGGCCGCGCTCTGGATTTGCGTTCTGGTTGTTTCCGTGATGCTCATCGCCCTGGCCCGCTACCATAAGCGCAACCACTTCAAGGCCCCGCGCAAGTTCCTGGGTGCAATCGAAGGCCTGACGGACTTCATCTGGAGCGGCGCCGTAAAGCCCATCCTGGGTCCGAACGCACGCAAGTTCGCCCCCTACCTGCTGACGGTGTTCTGGTTCATCCTGGTTATGAACCTGCTGGGACTTGTGGTTATATTCCCCGGCGGAGCTAACCTTACGGGCAACATCGCCATTACGCTGGTTCTGGCCACACTCACATTCCTGGTGACCAACATCTTCGCCAACCGCCATTACTGGAAAGAGATTTTCTGGCCGGATGTGCCCCTGATGCTTAAGTTCCCCATACCGCTGATGCAGATCATCGAATTCTTCGGTATGTTCACCAAACCCGCCGCACTGACAGTCCGTCTGTTTGCCAACATGCTCTCGGGCCACATGATAGTGCTGGTGCTGACCATCCTCATCTTCATTTTCTCCGCCACGAGCCCTGTGGCCGGTGGAGCCACCACCGTTGTATCCGTCCTGTTCTCGCTGTTCATGATGCTGATTGACGTGCTGGTGTCGTTCATCCAGGCCTACGTGTTCACCATCCTGTCCACTCTCTTCATCGCCCTGGCGCAGGAGCACGGCCATGAGGGAGAAGAGAAAGTGGAGGACAAACTCAAGAAACTCGAACTTTGAAATAAATAAAACCAAATACCCAACTCTAAAAAACCACCATTATGTTAGGACTTTTAGCAGAACTCTCTCTGACCGCCTTCGGCGCAGCCATCGGTGCAGGCCTCACCGCAATCGGTGCAGCACTCGGTATCGGTAAAATCGGTGCATCCGCAATGGAAGCAATCGCCCGTCAGCCCGAAGCCTCCGGCGACATCCGAAGCAACATGATTGTGATCGCTGCCCTTATCGAAGGTGTGGCCTTCTTCGCCATCATCGTTTGTGTACTGGCTCTGTTCGTTTAATTCCTCAGCTTTCGATTGATGGAACTTTTCACGCCTGACTTTGGCTTGGTTTTCTGGATGTTCGTAGCCTTCGGCGTCCTCTTCCTGATTCTGTGGAAGTACGCCTGGCCGATCATCCTCAAAACCGTCGAAAGCCGTGCCGATCTCATCGACAAAGGTGTGGAGTATGCCCGCGATGCCAAGGAACAGCTTGACAAGGCCCAGCAGCAAGCCGACGAGTACCTCAACGAGGCCCGGCGCCAACAGGCCGACATGCTGCGCGAGGCCGACAAGATGAAGACGCAGATCATCGAACAGGCACGCACTGCCGCCCAGGCAGAGGCCCAGAAGGTGATGGACAGCGCCAAAATTCAGATCGCTCAGCAGCAGAAAGAAGCCGAGCAGCAGTTCCGCAACCAGGTGAGCGAATTCGCCCTGGACATTGCAGGAAAAATCGTCCACTCCAACATGCAGCAGGACAAGGCTCAGCAAAAACTGGTCGACACCTTGCTGGATGAGATAGAAAGCAAGTAAAAGATATGGACAAAGGACTCATTCCACGCAGATACGCAAAGGCCCTCATGGAGGTTGCCGCCCAACGCAAGGACGACCTGGAGCTCTACAAGATCATGCAGACGCTCGCAGCCGCTTTCGAGAATACCAAGGGACTGCAGCAGACGCTCGCCAACCCCTTCGTGGACTCCAAGGACAAAATCGACCTCCTCACCAAAGCCGTTTACGGCGACAGCACCGACAAGCCCGACGCAACCTACTCGGACTTCCTCAAGCTGCTGGCGCAAAACGGCCGAATCGACCTCGCACGGGATATTGCCCTGGCCTACATCAACATCTACCGCCAGGAGCACAATATCTTCCGCGTGGATATAGTCAGCGCCGCTCCGCTGGACCAATCCGAAAAGACCCGCCTGGAGAATGTGATCAAAAACCACATCGGCGAGGGCACTTTCGAATTCAACTTCAGCACCGACCCGGCTCTTATCGGCGGATTCACCGTCACGGTCAACTCCGAACGGCTCGACGCCTCGGTGGCATCACAGCTGAAGCTCCTGCGCCTCAAGCTCGTGAAATGACACCGCCCACTCCTCTCCCCTTCCCATCACGCATTATGCGAAAATTTTTTCAATTACAACAGCAAGCTTATCGTAAACAATGATAAACCCCAGCGAGATTTCCCAAGTATTAAAGCAACAGCTTGAGAACGTAAACTCCAAGGTCACCTTCGAGGAAGTAGGCACCGTGCTCGAAGTGGGCGACGGCGTAGCGCACGTTTACGGACTCGACAACGTCGGCGCCAACGAACTTGTGGAGTTTGAGAACGGAGCCAAAGGCGTGGCCCTCAACCTTGAGGAAAGCAACGTCGGTGTGATTCTGCTCAACGATGCCGACAAAGTAACCGAGAACATGACCGTGAAACGCACGGGCGAGATTGCCTCTATTCCCGTGGGCGAAGGCTTGCTGGGACGTGTAATCAATATTCTTGGCGAACCTATCGACGGACGCGGCCCCATCAGCGGCGACCTCATCCGTCTGCCTCTGGAGCGCAAGGCCCCCGGCGTAATCTACCGCCAGCCGGTGAACCAGCCCCTCCAGACCGGTCTGAAGGCCATCGACGCCATGGTGCCCATAGGCCGCGGCCAGCGCGAGCTCATCATCGGCGACCGCCAGATCGGTAAAACTGCAATCGCCATCGACACCATCATCAACCAGCGCAAAGGCTACGAAGAGGGCAAGCCCGTGTACTGCATCTACGTTGCCATCGGCCAGAAGGCATCGTCCATCGCCGCAACGGTAGAAACCCTTCGCCAGCACGGTGCCCTGGACTACACCGTTGTAGTCGCCGCCACCGCTTCCGAATCGGCCGCCATGCGCTACTTCGCTCCCTTCTCCGGCGTGGCCATCGGCGAGTACTTCCGCGACACCGGCCGCGACGCACTCATCGTCTATGATGACCTGTCCAAGCAGGCTGTGGCCTACCGCGAAGTGTCGCTTATCCTCAAGCGTCCTTCCGGCCGCGAGGCATACCCCGGCGATATCTTCTACCTCCACTCGCGCCTGCTCGAACGTGCAGCCAAAATCATTGACAACCAGGAAGTGGCAACCAACATGAACGACCTGCCCGCCGTGCTCAAACCCATGGTAAAGGGCGGTGGCTCGTTGACAGCTCTTCCTATCATCGAAACTCAGGCCGGCGACGTTTCGGCATACATCCCCACCAACGTAATCTCCATCACCGACGGCCAGATTTTCCTCGAAACGGCCCTGTTCAACCGCGGTATCCGCCCGGCCATCAACGTGGGTATCTCCGTTTCCCGTGTAGGCGGTAATGCCCAGGTTAAGGCTATGAAGAAGGTTGCCGGTACGCTCAAGATTGACCAGGCACAGTTCCGCGAGCTCGAATCGTTCACCAAATTCGGCGGCGATATCGACCCCGTAACCGCCCGCGTCATCGACAAGGGCCGCAAGAACGAACGCCTCCTCATCCAGCCCCAGTACCACCCCATGCCTGTTGAAGAAGAAATCGCAATCATCTTCTGCGGCGTGAACGGCCTGCTGGAGAACGTGCCCCTGGACAAGGTAGCCGAATTCGAAAAACAACTCTTACAATATCTCCACGCCAAGAATCAGGAAGATGTGCTGGACGTACTGCGCTCCGGCAAGCTCACCGACGACGTGGCAACCAAACTCACCGCTGCAGCAAAAGACGTAGCCGCACGTTTCTAACCGCTTATGGCAACCCTAAGAGAACTCAAAGGCAGAATCGGCTCCGTAGCTTCCTCCGAGAAGATTACCGGCGCAATGAAGATGATATCGTCGGCGAAGATGCACAAGGCCGAGGGTATCCTCCGCCGCCTGTCGCCCTTCCGCGACTGCGTCAGCACCATCATCTCGGCCCTGCTCTCCTCCGACGCCGAATTCTCCTCCCCGCTGACCGAGCCGCGCCAGCAGGTACGCACCGTGGGCCTGGTAGTGCTCGGTAGCGACGACGGCCTCTGCGGCGGTTACAACGTCAACATCTTCAAAGGCATGCTCGAGTCAATAGGTGCTCTTCGCAGTTCGTATGGCGAACAGGTCAGATTCATCATCTACCCCGTGGGCAAGAAGATGAACCGCATTGTAAGCCGAATGGCCGAGAAGGACCCCTTTGTAGAAGTGCGCAACAACCCTGACGTCAACTCCAAGAGCGACGGCGACCAGGTCAAGACCTTCGCCCAGGGCCTGGAACACAGCTTCCTGAGCGGAGAGCTGGACGAGGTGCACACCATATATATGCACTTCATATCCGCCGGCAAGCAGCGCTTCCGCGACGAAAACTATCTCCCCGCCGCCCCCGAAGGCACATCCGACAGCGCCGGAGCCGGCAAGCCCTACATCTTTGAGCCCGACGCAAACTCTATCTTTGCCGCCGTCCTGCCGATGTACCTCCTGAGCTGCATGCAGGAAGCATTTGCCCAGAACCGGGCCTCCGAACAGGCTGCCCGCGTGATGGCCATGCAGTCGGCCAACGACAACGCTCAGAAACTGCTCGAACAACTCCAACTCGAATATAACAAACTCCGCCAGCAGGCCATCACCACCGAACTGCTCGACATCGTCGGTGGTCAGGTCCGCGACTGAACTTAAAACTATAAACCAAACCATATAATGGGAAGTGTAAAAGAATATTTCACATCCTTAGGGTCGGGAATCGCAAGCCTTCTGAAGGGCATGCAGGTAACTGGTAAGGAATTCATTACCCCCAAGATTACCGAAAAGTATCCCGAGAACCGCCTGGAGCACCAGCCCGCCAAGCGCTTCCGCGCCGAGCTGCGATTTGTGTACGACGACCAAGGCAAACACAAATGTATTGCTTGCGGTGCTTGCGAGCGCAACTGCCCTAACGGAACCATTGCCCTGGAGACCAAGATGGTCACCACACTCACCGGCACGAAGAAGAAAAAACTGGCCAAGTACCTCTATGACCTCGGCAGCTGCACTTTTTGCCAGCTCTGCGTAACCAACTGCCCCACCGGGGCCATCGAGTTCGACAACGACTTCGAGCAAGCCGTCTTTACCCGTTCCAAACTGGTGAAGCAGCTCAATTATAAGCCGGAGGAAGAGGAGCCCGAACCTACGCCCGAACAGATAGCCCAGGCCCAGGCCGAAGCAGAGGCCCGCAAGCAGGCAGCCCTTGCCAAAGCCGCAGCCGCCAAGGCAGCGAAGGCTGCCGCTGAAGGCGCCGCCCCTGCCGCTGAGGCTCCCGCAGCAGCTCCCAAGGCCGCTGAGGCACCTGCAGAGGCTCCCAAGGCCGACGCTCCCGCCGACAAGGCTCCCGAAACACCGAAAGAAAACCAATAAACCAATATGGAATCAGTAGGAAGTATAATTTTGTACTTTATCGTTGCTCTTGCAATGATAATCTTTTCCGTAATGGCAGTCACGACACGCAAGATGCTCCGCGCCGCCACATACCTGCTGTTCACACTTTTTGCAGCCGCCGTGGTCTACTTCATGCTCGACTATGAGTTCCTCGGCGCAGTACAGATTGCTGTGTATGCGGGCGGTATCGTGGTTCTGTTCGTTTTCGCCATTATGCTCACCAGCCGTCCGGGCGACAACACCGAACGCCTCACCAGCCGTTCGCGCGTGCTGGGCGTCATCGCTGCTGTGGCCACTCTGGCTATCACGGGCTACGCCCTCTTCTCCCGCTGCCTGGCCTATGCCGCCAAGCCCGCAATGGAAACCCCGACCATGAAGGATCTGGGCACAACCCTGATGGGTACCGGCGACGGCCAGTACCTCCTCCCCTTCGAGGCTGTCAGCGTACTCCTTCTCGCATGTATAATCGGTGGCGTCGTAGTCGCCCGCAAAAGATAATAGATTATGGAAATTACAGCTATTTATTACCTGGTTCCGGCTCTGATCATGTTCTGCTGCGGTGTCTACGGCTTTATCACCCGTAAGAACATGATTGCGATGCTCATTTCGCTGGAACTGATGCTCAACGCAGTTGATATCAACTTTGTGGTATTCAACCGCTTCCTTTTCCCCGAGCAGATGGAAGGCATGTTCTTCACGCTCTTCGCCATCGCCATCGCCGCGGCCGAAACCGCCCTTGCAATCGCAATTATCATCAACGTCTTCCGAGCCGCCAAGAACATCGACGTGCGCTCCCTTAACCAAATGAAGTTCTAAGCCTTATGGATATTACAATGCCTCTATTGATTTTAGTGATTCCGCTGGCTATGTTCCTCATTCTGGGCATAGGCGGCTGCAAGATGAGCCACAAGCTCGCTGCAACCCTCGGAATCTGCGGTATGGGTACCTGCCTGGTGCTGAGCTACATCACCGCCCTGACATATTATTTCAGCGGAAACCCCGACTTCGTCAATGCCGAAACCATGGAGCGCCTGCAGTACACCGTGTTCAACGTGCAGTGGCTGGCCTTCACCGAGCATCTGGTTATTTCTCTGGGATTCCTGCTGGACCCCATCTCCGCCCTGATGCTCATCGTCATCACAACCATCTCCTTCATGGTTCACCTCTACTCCCTGGGGTACATGGAGGGCGAAAAGGGCTTCCAGCGCTACTACGCGTTCCTGTCGCTGTTCAGCTTCTCGATGCTGGGCCTGGTTGTGGCAACGAACATTTTCCAGATGTATATCTTCTGGGAGCTCGTGGGCGCATCGTCCTACCTGCTGATCGGCTTCTACTACAAGCGCCACTCGGCAGTATCGGCCTCTAAGAAAGCATTCATCGTTACCCGCTTCGCCGACCTCGGCTTCCTGGTGGGTATCCTCATCCTGTCGTTCTACACCAACACCTTCGACTTCGTAAGCATGACCTCCAACCCGGCCAACGTACTGGCTGAAACGGGTGGAGCAACCTTCATGGGCGCATCCGTGCTGACCTGGGCTCTGGTGCTGATCTACATGGGCGGCATGGGTAAATCGGCCATGATGCCTCTGCACATCTGGCTGCCGGACGCAATGGAAGGTCCTACCCCCGTGTCGGCCCTGATCCACGCCGCAACAATGGTTGTGGCCGGTGTATACCTGGTAGCACGCATGTTCCCGGTCTACATGATGGAAGTATCGGCCACAATGGTTGTAGCAGTTGTCGGCGCCATCACCGCCTTCTACGCCGCGATGGTTGCCTGCACGCAGATCGACATCAAGCGCATCCTTGCCTTCTCCACCATTTCGCAGATTGCGTTCATGATGGTTTCGCTCGGCGTAGCTTCCCTCGGTAACGGCGAAGTATGCCACCACGGCCTGGGCTACATGGCATCGATGTTCCACATGTTCACACACGCCATGTTCAAGGCTCTGCTCTTCCTCGGCGCCGGCGCACTGATTCATGCCGTTCACTCCAACGACTACACCGCCATGGGTGGTCTCCGCAAATACATGCCCATCACCCGTTGGACATTCCTCATCGGCTGCCTTGCAATCGCCGGTATTCCTCCCTTCTCGGGCTTCTTCTCCAAGGACGAAATCCTCTCCGCAGCCTATGCATGGAGCCCCTACATGGGTGTATGGATGTCGATGGTAGCCGGTATGACTGCCTTCTACATGTTCCGCATGTACTACCTCATCTTCTGGTGGAACGAACCCGAATATCACCACAAGCCCCACGATGCTCCCTGGCCGATGTCGATTCCTCTGGTATTCCTTGCCGCCGTGAGCTGCGTTGCAGGTTTCATTCCCTTCGGTAAGTTCGTGACCTGGAACCGTATGCCCTACGAAATCCATCTCGACCCCGTCATCGCCGTTTCCAGCGTTATAGTAGCCGCATGCGGCATCGCTCTGGCATGGAAAATGTACCATAAGGAGAATCCTCTGCCCGCCAAGTTCAAAAACGCGCTTCCCACCCTCTGGGACTGGTGCCACCACCGCTTCTACTGGGACGAACTCTACATGTTCATCACCCACAAGATTATCTTCGGGTGTGTATGCCGCCCGCTGGCGTGGTTCGACCGCCACATCATCGACGGCACCATGGACGGCTTCGCCATCGTCACCAACAAGGCCTCCGAGGCTATCAAGCCCCTTCAGTCCGGCCAGATTCAGATGTATGTATGGTACTACCTCATCGGCGCCCTTGCCCTTGGCGGTATCACAGCTCTCTGCATCCTTTGATTAGAACTGAAAGCGCTATAAACTAAAAACCAGTAATTACCATGTTTTCCAACATATTAATCTACTTCGTGGTGATCCCCCTGCTGATGCTGGCAGGCATCGCCCTGTGCCGCAAGGAGAACCAAATCCGTGCGGTGGCCGTTGTAGGATCAATTGCATTGATAGCCCTTTCAGTGGTGACTCTGCTCCAATATCTGGACATGCGTCATGCCGGCGAAACCGCACCGATGCTCTTCACCGACTCGTGGATGTGGTTCGAACCGCTCAATATCCACCTTGCAGTAGGGGTTGACGGCATCTCAATCGCAATGCTTTTCCTTTCTTCCATCATCGTCTTCGCGGGCACCTTCGCATCGTGGAAGATTGCACAGATGAAAGAATTCTTCCTGTGGCTCATCCTCCTTTCGGTCGGTGTGTTCGGCTTCTTCATCTCCATCGACATGTTCACCATGTTCATGTTCTATGAGGTTGCGCTGATCCCGATGTACCTGCTCATCGGCGTGTGGGGCTCGGGCCGCAAGAATTACTCGGCAATGAAGCTTACGCTGATGCTGATGGGCGGCTCGGCCTTCCTGATGCTCGGCCTTATCGGAATCTACTACCATTCCGCTCCCGCCGGACAGCCCCTGACCTGGAACCTGCTTGAAATTGCCGCATACGACGCAATTCCTCACGGATGGCAGAGCTTCCTGTTCCCGATGACCTTCGTAGGCTTCGGCGTACTCGGTGCCATGTTCCCCTTCCACACCTGGAGCCCCGACGGTCACGCTTCGGCACCTACCGCCGTGTCGATGCTCCACGCAGGCGTGCTGATGAAGCTCGGTGGTTATGGCTGCTTCCGCGTGGCTATCTACCTGATGCCCTACGCCGCACAGGAACTGAGCTACATCTTCCTCATCCTGACCGGTATTTCAGTTGTGTACGGAGCGTTCTGCGCCTGCGTCAAGACCGACCTCAAGTACATCAACGCATACTCATCGGTGTCGCACTGCGGCCTGGTGCTGTTCGCCATCCTGATGCTTAACAGCACGGCCATGACGGGCGCCATCATGCAGATGCTCTCCCACGGCTTGATGACAGCACTGTTCTTCGCGCTCATCGGTATGATTTACGGCCGTACGCACACCCGCGAAATCACCCAGATGGGCGGCATGATGCAGATTCTGCCCTACCTGTCCGTCTGCTACGTGATTGCCGGTATGGCGTCACTCGGTCTGCCGGGCCTTTCGGGCTTCGTTGCTGAAATGACCATCTTCGTCGGTTCATTCCAGGCCGGTATGGAACAGTACCTGGCCGGAGCCGGTTCGCTCAAGCTGGTGTTCACCATCATCGCATGCTGCTCCATCGTAATCACCGCCGTGTATATCCTCCGCGTAGTCGGCAAGCTGCTCTTCGGCCCGGTTTACGATGAACACCACCTCACCCTCACCGACGCTACATGGTGGGAACGCCTCTCCACAGTCACCCTCATCCTCTGCGTGGCTGCCATCGGTTGCTTCCCCAACTTCTTCAACCATCTGATCAACACTACCTTCACTCCGGCCATCTTCAAGGTACTCGGAATGTAAGCAAAAGGAATAAATGCAATGGATTACTCACAATTTTTAGCAATGAAACAGGAAATCGGCCTGCTGGTCGTATTCCTGCTGGTATTCCTCTACGATACCTTCATGCCGCAGCGCTCCCAGAAGGCTCTTCCCGCCTTCACCATCGTGTTGATGCTCCTGTTCACCGTGGCCGGTTTCTGCTCATGCTGCCTCGGTAGCGGCGCGGACACCAACGCGTTCGCCGGTATGTACGAAACATCGCCCGTCATCGCCGCCATCAAGAACATACTGAACATCGGCGTTGTAATCGTGCTGATTCAGTCGGTTGTATGGGCCAACAGCGACCAGATGCACATGCGCCGCGGCGAGTTCTACGAGCTTCTGCTGGTGACTCTCTTCGGCATGTACCTGATGATTTCCGCTCGCCACTTCCTGCTCTTCGTAATCGGCCTCGAAAGCGCATCCCTGCCTCTGGCAGCCATGGTTGCCCTGGACAAGAACCGCTACGAAAGCCACGAAGCAGCCGTGAAATACATCCTCACCGCCGTGTTCTCTTCCGCCATCTTCATGATGGGTCTGAGCTTCGTCTACGGCCTCACCGGCAGCCTCTACTTCCAGAACATCTACGTGGCCCTGGGTCTCACCGGCGAAGTGAATATGCTTCTGGTAATGGCGCTCGCCTTCGTGGTGGCCGGTATCGGATATAAACTCTCGCTGGTACCCTTCCATCTCTGGACCGCCGACGTTTACCAAGGTGCACCCACCTCGGTTACGAGCTACCTTTCGGTAATCTCCAAGGGTGCCGTGGCCTTTGCGTTCCTTTGCGTTCTGGCTCAGGCGTTCGGCACTCTCTACAGTCAGGTTTGGGAATGGATGCTCTACGCACTCATTATTCTGACCATTACTGTAGGTAACCTCTTCGCCATCCGCCAGCGCAACATGAAGCGCTTCCTGGCGTTCTCATCCGTTTCGCAGGCCGGTTACATCATGCTCGGCGTGATAGCCTTCAACACCATGGGTATGGCAGCGTTGATGTACTATATTCTGGTTTACATCTTCTCCAACCTGGCAGCCTTCGGCGTAATCGGCGCTATTGAGAACGCCACGGGCAAAGTTTCGATGGACGACTACAACGGCCTTTACAAGACCAACCCCCGCCTGTCCTTCGCCATGATGCTTGCTATGTTCTCCCTGGCCGGTATTCCTCCTTTCGCAGGCTTCTTCTCGAAGTTCTTCATCTTCACGGGTGCCATCAACCAAGGCACAGTGGCCATCTACGTGCTGGTGCTCATCGCCCTGATCAACACCATCATCTCCCTCTATTACTACCTCCTGGTTGTTAAGGCCATGTTCATCTCCGATGAAGAATGCACCATCGCCAAGTTCCGCTCGGCCTTCTCTGAGCGACTCGGCCTCTGGATTACCGTAGGCGGCATCATCTTCCTCGGTCTGGTAAGCTGCATCTACAGCGGCCTGCTGGACATGACAGCCGTTTCCCCGATGGAAATGTTCTTTGCCAACTAACTAACATCAAATACTAACCCAGATGTGCGTCCTTGCGGGCGCACATCTTTTTTGCTACCATTCGGACCCTAATCCGCAAGCCAAATCTTTAATGACTAATCGAGATTAAACGGGATTAAACATGATTAATCTCGATGATTACTAATTTCCACGTGGTTCGGCCCGAGGACCGCTTTGCATATATCCTTGAGGGAAGTTTCGGGTGGTAAGTATGTCTGCGGAGGCCTGGGGGTATAGACGTTCCTGCGGGGGTAGAGGGGCCTGGGACGCAGGCATTCCTGCGGTGGGCTGGGGCACCTGGGGGGGGTAGGGATTCCTGCGGGGGTAGAGTGGCCTGAGACGCAGGCATTCCTGCGGGGGCTGTGAGGCTTGAGAGGCACGTATTCCTGCGGGGGCAGGTATGCCTATGGAGGCATGAGGTAGCATAACATCCACCCCTGCGAATGAGCCGCATGGGTAGCGAAGTCGGCGCCTTACAGGAGGAGTTGTGGCTATAATGCAAACATCCCCGTGCCGGGTGGTGCGGGGATACTTTATGGGATGGCCGATGTATCAGTAAAGGAGGAGGTCTTTGCCGTAGGAGGTCAGGTACTGGCTGATAACGTAAGGAGCGACCTTAACCTGGACGGCGCCCTGAGCATAGCTGGCGATTTCGTAGGGTTGATAGGCAAAGACGATGTCGCCTTTGTTGTTGATGAAGAAGTTGTTGGCCGAGGGCAGTTCGACGAGGGTTGTCGGACCGATCACGCTGATGACCGTACGTGCGCGTTCCTTGAGAATCTTCGGTAGGGCTTCGAGTCCTTCGGGAGTGATAATGTCGCTGAGCGAGAACACTTTGCCGGCGTTCATGTCGTAGTTGATGTAGCGGATTGTGTAGTCGCCGTGGGCGGCACGCATGGGATATTCGGAAAGAATGAGCTGGTAACTCATGATTTCGGGTGTCATGTTGGCGACGTTTCCCTGCACGCAGGTGTAGCCGTCGAGGGTCGAAAGGAAGGCTGCAGCGGGGTCATTTTCATTCTCTATGGCTGTGTAAGGGAATCCGACTTGGCTGACGGCGGCGTTCTCGTAGGCGGCCATGAGTGCTGAATAGTCCGAGCCAACGGTGTCGAAGGCGAGTTTGAGGATACTGTCGCGGAGGGCTGCGACATCATTTCCATAAGCCTTTACGGGCAGGAGCATGTTGATTTCCGAGCCGAAGGAGAGGTCGGAATCGGAGGCAAAAGCACTGGCCGAGCCGTCGAGCGTATAAGCAACCTGCGATTTGAGCAGGTCGAAGGCTACATCGTGCTCCCGGGGTGCTTCGCCCTTGTCGCTGCACGAGGTTACTGCACAAGCAAAAATTAATGCCGTTGCGGCGGCGCCGCAGAGAAGCCTGAGTTTCATGTCTGAAAGTTTAAGTGTTTGTTATAGATAATTGTAAAACACCGGCTGGGTGCTAATGTTGAGTAGGTTGATAAAAAAAGCTGCGCATCAGCACAGCTTTTTGGAGGTATCAGCGCACTCTCAATCGTTGGCCGATCTGGAGTTTGGAATTTGCAGTGATGTTGTTGAGTTTGCAGAGTTTTGCAACGGTTGTTCCGTTTCGTGCGGCAATCTTACTGAGCGAATCGCCTTTGCGCACGCGGTAGGAGGATGATGTGGTCTTGGACGATGAACCCGAAGCGGCCGTTGAGCGAACGTACGGCTTGTTGGGATTCTTTTTCAGATATTCCTGAGCGTACTGCGAATTTGCCTTGGGGTCGTAGTTACGCGCGTTCTGATAGGTGTTCTTGTTGAAGGCGTAAGTGTCGGTGTGCGTGGTCTGGTTGGCGAAGTCGAAGATGGCGCAGGGGTTGATGGCGTAACCCATGTAGCGGGTTTCGAAGTGGAGGTGGGGACCTGTTGAACGACCGGTGTTACCGGCAAGGGCGATGGGGTCGCCGGCTTTGACATAGTCATCATCCTTTACGAGGAATGCCGAGAGGTGGCCGTAAACGGTTTCGAGGTCGTTGGTGTGGCGGAGCACAACATAGTTGCCGTAGCCGCGACGCTCGAAATTGGTGATGCGCACACGGCCGTCGAAAGCAGCGCGGACGGTGTCGCCGATGTTCACCTTCAGGTCGACGCCCTTGTGCATGCGGCGGAAACGGCGTCGGTAGCCATAGGGGGAGGTTATGTAGCCGGGGTGGGGCATGGAGAACTTGCTCACGTCGATGGTAGCGCTCTGGGGCACGTTGGCTTCGGAGTAGCAGTTGACGCGTTTGGAATCCCAGCCTTCGGTGTAGATGTCGAATTCGGGCTCCTCTTCTTCCTCGAAGAGGGCTTCCATATACTTGGTGGTGTTCTCAACCGAGATGCCGGCATTACCCTGATTTGCCAACAAGCCTTTGTGCTCGCTGGCGTGTTTGTCGGGGAGTTTGTAGTTCTGAGCTGTAGCGCCGCAAATAGCCAGAGCAAAGGCGGCGGCAGCGATAATAAGTTTATTCATGATTTGAGAGAGAGTTTATACCGGCTTAAATTTCGTCGGGAGCGTAAATGCTGTCCATTGAGGGGAGCGTGTAATCAAAAATTTCGTCGGGGCTGAAGAATCGGTTAACCTCAATGACGGCGTTTTCGGGGGAGTCGGAAGCATGGATGATGTTTTCCTGTCCGGACATACCGAAGTCGCCGCGGATAGTGCCGGGGGCAGCCTTGCGGCAGTTGGTGGCACCGGTCATGGCGCGAACAACCTCCACGACGTCCTTACCTTTGAGCACCATAACGATGACCGGTGTGCGCATCATAGACCGCAGCAGGTCAGGGAAGAAGGGGCGGTCAACGAGGTGAGCATAGTGCTCGCGCAGTTTTTCTTCGGTGAGGCGCATCATCTTGATGCCGGCAATGACGAGGCCTTTACGCTGAAAACGCGTAATGACGTCGCCAACGAGGCTCCGGTCGATTGCCGAAGGCTTTAAGATTACAAAAGTTTGCTCCATGGAAAGCGAGGTATGTGTTTTGAGAGAAGTCAATTGTTTTATTTCACCCCAAAATTACAAAATTTTATGCTGATTGCCAACCTTTTTCGTTTTAAAAAAGTATAAAAGCCTGCTAAACCGTGCCTGACCATCCTCGCAACACACTGATGTCCAATGCGTTGCATGGATTTATGTTTTATAACATAAAACTGAACTTTTGCCAAGGTGCGCAGATGTGGAAAAAATTCGCTATCTTTGGGAAAACTATAAAACGAGAATTATGAAGAAGATTTTAGCCGCCCTGTTTCTGATGCTCGCCGTAGCTTCCATAAGTGCCCAGACCCCGGCACCGGCACCTGCCAAAGAAGTTACCGTCTTCGCCGACCTCGAGCCCTATGCCACCAACGTAATGGGCATGAACACCAATGTGTCGGTCCGCATCAACGTGGGCCAGTTCCAGAACCAGCAGAAGAACTACACCCTTATCGACGAGGCGGGTAAGGATATGAAATTCAACAGCACAGTGGCCATGCTCAACTTCATGGGCGCGCTGGGCTGGACCTTCGAGCAGCTCTACCGCGACGACGAAAACGACATCCACTACCTCATGTCCAAGCGTGTGACGGACAATTCGCAAATCTACGAAGGCCTGAAAATCAAGAACTTCCAGCCCTGACGATGTCCGTCATTTTGAAAATTGAAGGATATGTCGTAACTTTGCATGTTTTTTGAAGCGACGACTATGAAACCTACTCTATTTGTTTTGGCTGCCGGCATGGGAAGCCGTTACGGCGGCTTGAAGCAACTTGACAGCATAGGCCCTGACGGCCAGACCATTATGGACTACTCGGTGTACGACGCCATCCGCGCCGGTTTCGGCAAGGTTGTGTTCGTTATACGCAAGGACTTCGAGGACGATTTCCGCCGCAAAGTGCTCGCCAAATATGAAAATCATGTGCCGGTAGAGGTCGTATTCCAGTCGGTGGACGCCCTTCCGGAAGGTTACCATGCACCTGAGGGACGAACCAAACCCTGGGGTACCAACCACGCCGTGCTCATGGGCGCTCCGGCTATCCACGAGCCTTTCGCCGTTATCAACGCCGACGATTTTTACGGCCGCGAGGCCTTCAAAGTCATGGCCGATTACCTGCGCACCATGAGTCCCGACCAGAAGGGCCGATACTGCATGGTGGCCTACAAGGTTGGCAACACCATGACCGAGAATGGTGCCGTGAGCCGCGGGGTGTGCACCGTGGACGCATCGGGCAAACTCGAAAACGTGGTTGAACGCACGGCCATCCACTTCGACCCCGACCACCGCATCGAGTTCACCGACGAGCAGGGGCAGATCTGCCATCTGGATCCCGACACCCCCGTGAGCATGAACCTGTGGGGGTTCAGTCCGGACTATTTTGAATACAGCGACCGCGAATTCCGCAAGTTCCTCGACGACAACGCCGACAACCCCAAGGCAGAGTACTACATCCCCTGGGCAGTGAATACGCTCATGCATAAGGGCGACGCCACCGTGGACGTCCTCACTACCACCGCAAAATGGTTCGGCGTGACCTACCCCGAGGACCGCGCCGGAGTGGTCGAAAACGTAACGCGCCTCCACGCTTCCGGCGAGTACTCCACCAAGTTCTTCGAATAATGCTCACGTTCAGCATCGATAAAAGCCTGACCGACAGCAAGGCACGCGCGGGGGTAATCACCACCGACCACGGCGTTATCCACACGCCCATCTTTATGCCCGTAGGTACGCTGGGGACGGTCAAGGGCGTCCATATGCACGAGCTCCGTGACGACATCAATGCCGAAATTATCCTCGGCAATACCTACCACCTCTACCTGCGCCCCGGGATGGACGTCATAGCCCAAGCCGGCGGGCTGCACAAATTCAACGGCTGGGAGCGTCCAATCCTGACTGACAGCGGCGGCTTCCAGGTTTTCTCCCTGGCAGCGAACCGCAAGCTCACCGAAGAAGGGGCGCATTTCCGCAGCCATATCGACGGCTCCAAGCACCTGTTCACGCCCGAGAATGTGGTTGACATTCAGCGTATTATCGGGTCGGATATCATGATGGCACTGGACGAATGCACCCCCGGCACGGCCGAGTACCGCTACGCCCGCAAGTCGCTGGACCTCACCAAGCGCTGGCTGGAACGGGGTTGGGAGCATTACAAGGCCACTGCCCCGCTCTACGGTCACTACCAGGCCTACTTCCCCATCGTCCAGGGGTGCACCTACCCCGACCTCCGTCGAGAAGCCGCCGCCCATGTGGCCTCGCTCGGGGCCGACGGGAATGCCATCGGCGGCCTGGCTGTGGGCGAACCCGCCGAGGTGATGTACGAGATGATTGAGGTTGTGAACGACGTCCTCCCCGAGGACAAGCCCCGCTACCTTATGGGAGTGGGCACACCTATAAATATATTGGAGGCCATCGACCGCGGGGTGGACATGATGGACTGCGTGATGCCCACGCGCAACGGGCGCAACGGTATGCTCTTCACCCCCGAGGGGACGATGAACATGCGTAACGCCAAGTGGGCCAAGGACTTCAGTCCGCTGTGGCCCGACGGACCGTCGATTGTGGACCGCGTTTACTCCAAGGCATACGTGCGCCATCTCTTCGCCTCCGACGAGCTGCTGGCCATGCAGATAGCGTCGATCCACAACCTCGCTTTCTACCTCTGGCTCGTGCGCCAGGCCCGCGAACACATCCTCCACGGTGACTTCCACGCCTGGAAAGAGGAAATGGTAAAGAAATTAGGACGCCGACTCTGATGTTCAAGATTCTCGACCGGTACATAATCCGCAAGTTCCTCGGAACTTACATTTTCGCCATCATTCTGCTGCTGGCCATCGTGATTATGTTCGACATCAACGAGAAACTCGATTCCTTCCTCAAGGCGCCCCTGAAGGCGACCATCGTCGACTACTTCCTCAACTTCCTGCCCTACTTCGCGAACCAGTTCTCGCCGCTGTTCACCTTTATTGCCGTAATTTTCTTCACATCCAAACTGGCGGGCAACAGCGAAATCATAGCCATGCTCTCAACGGGCATGAGTTTCAAGCGTCTCCTGCGTCCCTACCTCTTCTCAGCGGCCATCATCGCCGCCGGGACCTACATCCTCAGCGCCTACGTAATCCCTCCGGCCAACGTCAAACGCATCGACTACACCAACACTTACGTCAAGAACAAGCGTCAGGACTACGGGTCGAACATCATGCTCATGGTCGCCCCGGGGCAGATTGCATACATGAGCCGCTACGACAACCTGAACAAGTCGGGCTACCGATTCTCGCTCGAGAGTTTCAACGAGAACAAGGAGTTGACCTCGCGCCTGACGGCCTCCACCATCAAGTGGGACACGCTCTACCACTGGCGGGTGAGCGACTATGTTATCCGCGACTTCCACGACGACCGGGAGTACATCCGCAAGGGTCGGCAGCTGGACACAATCATTCCTTTTGAGCCGCGCGACTTCCTTATCGGCAAGGAGGACCACGAGAAGATGACCTCCGGGGAGCTGGCTGAGTACATTTCGCGCCAGAAGGCACGCGGGGTGGCGAACGTGCAGTCGTTCGAGGTTGAGCAACAGCGACGCATAGCCATGACAGCCGCCGCATTTATCCTCACCATCATCGGCATGACCCTCTCGGTGAAGAAGGTCAAGGGGGGCATGGGTTTGAATATAGGCATCGGGCTGGTGCTGAGTTTCAGCTACATCCTGTTTATGACCATCACGCAGGCTTTCGCCATTTCCGGCCTCACGTCGGCCTTCGTGGCCATGTGGATTCCAAATTTCATCTACATCATCATCGCCATAATCCTCTACCGCAGGGCTTCTATTTGAGTTCAGCAAGCTGAACTCAAGGGTTATTTTTAATTTCGCAGGCGAAATTAAAAGGTTATGAGGTTATAGGGTTAAGGGGTTAGGTGTTAGGCGTTAGGCGTTAGGTGTTAGGTGTTAGGTGTTAGGTGTTAGGCGTTAGGCGTTAGGGAGTAGGTTTAAGGCGTTAGGTTTTTGGGGGAAGGTTTTTGGGGGAAGGTTTTTGGCTTTAGGGGAATTTTTAAACCCTCGCTGCGGGTGGGCAACGAGGGTTCGGGGTTGGTATTTGGTGAAAAGAAGGTGCTTATTAAAGGTTTTGGAGAAGGTAAAGTTCGGTAAACATTAAACTTTAAACCTTAACCTCCAAATTTAACCTAACTTACTTCATTTTCTCGGCCAGGTTCCGGGCTTTGTCGGCGAGGGAGTCGAGCATGTCGGCACCTTTCTCAACGACGTTGGCGGCGCCGGTGGCAACCTTGGCCTTGGTCTGGTTGAAGGTTGAGTCGGGATTGTCGGTCTGGTCGGCAATATGGTCCTTTACGTTCTGTATAGCGTCGGCAATGCCTGCTTTTGCATTTGCGGCGGCGGTAGCTGCCTGATCCTTTATCTGATCAAACTTTGCGGCAGCCTGTTCTTTTACACTCTGGGCTTGTTCTTCTACGGCAACCTTTGCTGCCTCGGCCGATACTTGTGCGGCGGTCTCTGAAACTTGTGCAGCGGCCTGAGCGGCTGCCTGATTTAAATTTGCATTCATATCAAAGGGTCTTTAGCTGTTAGTAAAATGTAAACGTCTCAGAGCCCTTATTGTTCAGAATCAGAACAAGGTGAGGTCGTCCTCTTGGATTTCGCCGAACCACTCCGAGAGCCGGGCGCGGGCCTTGGCATGGACGTTGGGGGTGATGTTGCTCCAGATGGTTTTGCATGCTAAAACGAGCACTGAAAAGTCGTCCGTAAAGCCGAGCGGTCCGAGCATGTCGGGAATGATGTCGAGCGGCAGGATAAAATACCCCAACGCGCCGATGACAATCGCCTTATCCTTTGCGGGCACGTCGCCGTCGGTGAGGGCATAGTAAAGAAGCAGAGCAGCATACACAGCCTTGATGCCCGCCCGCGAGGCAACCTTCGCTATTTTTTCGAACAGCTTGCCCGGGGAGTAGTCCTTCACAAAAGCATTAAGCTCATTTCTTGACGGTAACTTTTTCATATTCATATATTTAGATGACACTCATAAAAGAAAATTAGAGCTATCCTCGCGGACGGCTCTAATTTTCTTACACATAGTACTTAATGTTAGATTATATGTCTATTCCAGATTTTACATGAAAAAAGCATATCAAATGCTCCTTTAGTATCATTTCCACTGCAAAGTTAATATGTTGTTTCGCATTATGCAAATTTTTCAGAGGCCCGCATTTTGGCTCCTAACTGACATTTTGCCACATTTTAAGCTTGAGAATGCAGAAAATTGCCATCCGCATGTGTCATTTTCACATCTCCATTATAAGCAAAACAAGAATTATGCTAAATATCGTGCACTTTCTTAAAGAATGTTAAATATGCAGTATGTTGTAGCATTATGTTTTACAACATTGTTTTTACGCACTATTTCGGGCTCTCGAAGTGACATTTTGCCACAAAACGGCCAAATAAGTCCGATTTTAACATAGCGGCAAAATATTTGCGAAGGTGTAGACATTTTCTTATCTTTGCACAAATCATCACACTATGCGCCAACTCTATCTACTGACCATTATATGCGCCCTGTTCAGCTCGTGCGGCGGGAGGGGCGAAACAAACTCCGACGCAGCCACCGGAGGCGACACCCTCACCCTCCATTCCACCCTTCTCACGCTTGTGCGCGAATCCGACGGCAGCCTGACGGCCACCATAGCCAACCCCTGGCAACCCGGAAATACCCTGCAGCGACTTACGCTGGTCCACCGCGACTCAGCGGTTCCGGAGCACGTCGAGGGAACGGTTGTGCGGGTGCCCGTTGAGCGGGCCGGAGTTTATTCCTCGGTCCACACCGGCGGCCTCAAGGAGCTGGGCGCACTGCCGGCCATAGCCGCCGTGGCCGACCTGGCCTACTTTCCCACCGGCGACACCATCCGCACCCTGGCGGCGGAGGGCGCCATTGCCGACCTCGGAACGTCACAGGCCCCGTCGATGGAGCGTATGGCCGCCACCGACCTCGAGGTAGTCCTTCGCTCACCCATGGAAGGCCTGGCCTCCGGCTCGCTTCCACCGGGAATCGTACCCATCGAAATGGCCGACTATATGGAAACATCGCCCATAGGTCGGGCCGAATGGCTGCTGTTGCTGGGCGCGCTCACAGGTACTCTTCCGCAAGCCGACTCTATATTATATAATGTGATAAACGATTACAGCAACCTCCACCAAAAGGCCGCCGTGGCACTGAGTCCGAAGCCTGTGGTGCTGAGCGAAACAGAGCAAAGCGGCGTGTGGTATGTTCCCGGAGCCCGCAGCTACATGGCGCGATTCATCACCGACGCCGGGGGAACGCTGCCCTTCGATGACAACAAGGCCACCGGCTCCGTGCCCATGAGTCTCGAAGCTGTCGCCGCCAGGGCCATTGATGCCGACGTGTGGCTGCTGCGCAGCTACGGCAGTAATCCCGGCCCTGATGACCTCGTAAAGATGAATCCCCGCTACGGGGCCTTTAAGCCCGTTCGGGAGCGCAACGTGTGGAGCTGCAACTCGGCCGAAGTGCCTGTTTTCGACGACATCGCATTCCACCCCGAGCGACTCCTGGCTGACTATATAGCCATATTTCACCCCGAAGTGCTTCCCGACCACACTATGAACTACTTCCAAAAGAGCAAATGATGCGACGGTCCACCCTGGTCATACTCCTGAGCGCCCTGCTTCTGATTGTCCTTCTGCCCCTGGGGCTTAAGGCCGGGAATGTCGCGCTCTCATGGGCGGAGATTTTCGACGCTTTGCGAGGGAATGGGACGCGTCTAAGCGAGTTCATAGTTCTGGACACGCGCATGCCGGCCCTTCTGACGGCCGCCTTCGGATGCGCGGCGCTGTCGGTGGCCGGCCTGCTGATGCAGACGTGCTTCAACAACCCTCTGGCGGGCCCATCAATCATGGGCATCTCCTCGGGCTCGTCGCTGGGCGTGGCGGTGCTTATTCTTGCGGCGGGAGGCGCCGTTGCAGGGCTGGGTGGCAATCTGGCCATCGTCGCCGCCGCTTTCGCAGGCGCCTTGCTCGTGCTCGGCGTGCTGATTCTGTTCTCGGCCTCGGTAAAATCCGCCGACGTGCTATTAATTATAGGTATTCTCGTGGGTTACCTTACTTCCTCGGTTATCTCACTGCTGAACTTCTTCGCCGCCGACCGTTCCGTGCAGGCTTTCGTGGTGTGGGGTCTGGGCACTTTCGCGGGCGTTAGCCGCGCGACGCTTCCGCTCTTCGCGGTGCTGACGCTGGCGTTCATGTGCCTGACCATGTTCTATTCCAAGGCCATGAACGCGATGCTCTTCGGCGAACGCTACGCGGCCAACTCCGGCATATCGCCCAAGCGCGTACGGACGGGGCTGCTGCTGCTGTCCGGGGCACTGACGGCGACCGTTACGGCCTGGTGCGGCCCGATAGTGTTCGTGGGCATGGTTGTGCCTCACATTGCGCGCATGCTCATTGCCGGGGGCGACCACCGCACCCTGCTGCCCGCCACGGCCCTGTGCGGCGCCATAATCGGCGTGGGATGCCAGATATGCTCCGTACTGCCCGCCATCAGCACGGCCGGGGTTATTCCCATCAACGCCATTACGCCAGTGGTGGGCGTGCCCGTTATTATATATGTGTTGCTCCACCGCCGCAAACTCTTATATTTCAACTGACATGTCGCTGCGCACCGACCGCCTCGCCGTGGGCTACAACGGCCACGCCATCCTCGAGGACATCAACGTCGACGTCCCCGCGGGAGCCTTCGCTGTGCTGCTGGGACCGAACGGCTCGGGGAAATCGACCTTCCTGCGCACCGTCGCCGGAGCGTCGGCACCCGTCGGGGGGCATGTTGAAATCGACGGCATGCGGCCGGACCGCCTCAAGCCCCGGGAGCTGGCGCGCCGTCTGGCCATGGTGTTCACCGACCGCACCGGCGGTGGCGCACTCACCGTTCGCGAAGCCGTGGAAATCGGGCGTCACCCCTACACGGGCCTGTGGGGGCGTCTGAGCGAAGAGGACCACGCCAAGGTTGCCGAGGCCATCGCGGCCGTGGGCATGTCCGACAAGGCCGAGCGATATATCGGCACCCTTTCCGACGGCGAACGCCAGAAGGCCATGATTGCCCGCGCGTTGGCGCAGGACACGCCGCTGATTGTACTCGACGAGCCGACGGCTTTCCTGGATGTGGCCGGGCGTGTGGAAGTTCTGCGGCTGCTATCCGACCTCTCGCACAGCGGCAAGGCAATTCTCCTCTCCACCCACGACATCGCCCCGGCCATGGAGCTGGCAACTCACGTGCTGGCCGTTGACCCCGCCGCCCGCACCATCCTTTCCGGCACAAAAGAAGAAATGATTGCCCGCGGCGACATCGACAAACCTTTCAGCGCCCGCGGAATGAAATTTGACCCTAAAGTCAACGATTTCCGTTGAACAAAATACACAACATCTGAGTTATAAGATAAAAATAAACCTGAAATAAAAATCTGACCCCTGATATGGATAACTTCACATACTATTCACCCACATTATACGAGTTCGGTCGCGGAACCGAAGAGAAAGTCGGCATGCTCACCTTCCTGATGGGCGCGTCGAAAGTGTTGATTGTTTACGGCAAGAAATACGCCAAAAACAACGGCTTGATAGGCCGCATCGAGAACTCGCTCAACACCATGGGCATCGAATATGTGGAACTCGGAGGAGTTGAACCCAACCCCGTAGACACCTTAGTATATCAGGGAATAGAACTGGCCCGCAAGAAGAATGTCGACGGCCTCATCGCCGTGGGCGGCGGTTCGGTTATAGACACAGCCAAGGCCATAGCCGCCGGCGTGAAGTACAACGGCGACTTCTGGGATTTCTACACCGGGAAGAGCCCCGTGACCGAGGCCTTGCCCGTGGGCGTGGTCCTGACCATTCCCGGTTCCGGCAGTGAGGCCTCCGGCAACAGCGTCATCACCAAGAGCGACACCGCCGTGAAGCTGAGCCTGCGCACCGACAGCATCCTGCGTCCACGCTACGCAATTGTCAACCCCGAGATGACCTTCACCCTGACGGCTTATCAGACAGCGGTTGGCGTAGTGGACATGATGGCACACATCCTCGAGCGCTATTTCTCGACCACACCGCGCGTGGAGGTCACCGACCGCCTCGCCGAAGGCCTGCTTATGTCCCTGATTAACGAAGCCCCCAAGGCCATGGCCGATCCGACCGACTTCCACGCCCGTGCGAACGTAGAGTTTGCCGGCACCCTGGCCCACAACGGCCTGGTCGGCTGCGGACGCCGCGAGGACTGGGCCTCCCACGCCATGGAGCACGAAATCAGCGCCATGCACCCCAACGTTGCCCACGGAGCCGGTCTGGCCGTGGTACTCCCGGCCTGGATGGCCTATATGGCCCATCACAAGCCCTCGAAGGTTGCCCAGCTCGGGCGCCGTGTTTTCGGAGTCGAGGCCCGCGACGACCGCGCCGCTGCCATCGACACCGTAGCGTCCATCCGCGCTTTCTTCAGCGCCGTGCTCCGCATGCCCCTGACCTTCAAGGCGCTCGGCATCGACGAACCCAACATCGAAGAGATGAACAAGCGCCTGCATGAAAACAAAGGCGAAATCATCGGCGGATATTACAAACTCAACCCCGAGGACACCTTCGCCATCTACACCCTCATGCTCGATGACAACCAGCGGGCCGAGTACGAGAAAAAAGCCGCGCAAGCATAACGCCACTACCGCATACCTAAGGCCACGTCCCACTCAGGGCGCTGCTTTGCTATGCGGCAATCCAATGATACCCGAGGGCGCCCAACGTTTTTTAACACTCGGGGATGTAAGATATTTCGTAAATTTGCGTCATATATACAACCAATTGAAAAATAACTCAATCACTATAGACGCAGTATGAAAAAACTCTTATTCCGCAGCGTGGCCCTCGTGCTGATGGCCTTCACTGCAATCGGAAGCCTCTGCGCTCAGGACCTGAGCCAGTTGCCTCCCCTGCCCCAGGATTCGGCCTTGCGTATAGGCAAGCTGGACAACGGGCTGACATATTATATCCGCCACAACGAAACCCCCAAGGGTCAGGCCGACTTCTTCATCGCCCAGCAGGTTGGTTCAGCCCTGGAAGAGGACAACCAGCGCGGTCTGGCTCACTTCCTGGAGCATATGTGCTTCAACGGCACTGAAAACTTCCCCGAAAAAGGAATCATCAACTATCTGGAGCAGAACGGCGTGAAGTTCGGCCAGAACCTCAATGCGTACACTTCCATTGACGAGACCGTTTACAACATCTCCAACGTGCCCGTTAACCGCACCGGCATCCAGGACTCCTGCCTGCTCATCCTCCACGACTGGAGCTGCGCCCTGACCCTGGACCCGGCTGAAATCGACGCCGAGCGCGGTGTGATCCACGAAGAATGGCGCCAGGCCATGAAGGGCTCCATGCGTATTATCGAGGAAATCCTCCCCACGGTGTACCCCACCGAGGAGCACTACGGCAAGCGCCTCCCCATCGGTACCATGGAAGTGGTAGACAACTTCCCTCCCGAAGCCCTCGTTGCCTACTACCATAAGTGGTACCGTCCTGACAACCAGGCAATCATCGTGGTAGGCGACATTGATGTGGACTATATCGAAGGTAAGATCAAAGAAATCTTCGGCCCCATCGCCATGCCCGAGAACGCCGCCGAGCGCGTGTTCTACCCCGTGGAGGACACCGAAGGCACCATCTACGCCATCGGTAAGGACAAGGAAATGGAGACTGCCGCCGCTATGATTTTCTTCAAGACCGACAACTTCCGCCTGCCCAAGGAGAACCGCAACACCCAGGCTTACTACACCGTGGACTACCTGACCACCATCGCCGCCAACATGCTGCAGAACCGCCTCAACGAGCTTGGCAACAAGCCCGAGACAAAGTATGCCCGCGCAAGCTTTGAAATCGGCGATTTCTTCCTCTCAAAGACCAAAGGTGCCATTGAACTTGACGTGTACGCCAAGACCGGCAACATCGAAGAGGCGCTTGCCGACGCTTACCGCGAACTCGTCCGCGCAGCACGCACCGGCTTCACCGTGGGTGAGTACGAACGCGCCCGCGCCGAATTCCTTTCGCAAATCGACAAGCAGTACCAGGAACGCGAGCACCGCCAGAACGGCTCCTACTCCCGCGAGTATGTGCGCCTGTACCTGGACAACATCCCCGCTCCCGGCATCGAGGAAGAAAAGAAAATCTACGAGCAGTTCGCCAACCTTATCAGCGTTGACATCATCAACCAGCTCCTCCCCTCGGTAATCGTTGACGATAACCGCGTGGTCATCGCCATGATTCCCGACAAGGAAGGTTACACCGTGCCCACCGAGGAATCGCTGGCCGAAATGCTGGAAAATGTTGAGGACGAAGACCTCGAAGCCTACAAGGACGAAATGCGCGAAGATCCTCTCATTCCCTCTCTCCCCGCCCCCGGCTCCATCGTAGCCACCGCTGACGTGCCCCAGTGGGGCGCCACCGAGTACACCCTCTCCAACGGCGTAAAGGTGGTTGTTAAAACTACCGACTTCAAGAAGAACGAAATCGTGTTCAACGCCGTAGCCAAGGGTGGTATCTCCACCATGGACGAAGCGCTTGCCCCCACCATGAAGTTCTCCAACTATTCCATCCAGACCCATGGTCTGAACGACTACTCCGACAGCGACCTGCAGAAGTACATGCAAGGCAAGCAGGCCACCGTCGAAATTTCCGGCGACGCTTACTCCCGCGAAGTTCAGGGTAACACTACCGTCAAGGATCTGCCCACCCTGATGGAGCTTATCTACGCTACCTTCACCGGCTTCACCATCAGCGAGGATGAGTTCGAAGGCACCCGCGGCGCCATCAGCGGCGTGCTCGCCAACCAGGAAAGCACTCCCAACTTCATCTTCTCCAAGCTGCTCATGGCAGATATGTTCAGTGCACCGGCCGCCCAGATGCTCACCACCGCCGACATCGCCGCGGCCGACCGTCAGGCTACCATCGACCTCATCCGTGGTTTCGTAGCCAACGCCGCCGACTACACCTTCTACTTCGTGGGTGACATCGACATGGCTACCTTCGAGCCCCTGATGCTGCAGTATATCGCTACCCTGCCCTCCGACCCGGCAGCTGCCACCACCGGCTGGACCGTCGTTCCCGGCTTTGAATTCGCCGGCGGCGACGCCACCAACACCTACACCACCGAGATGTCCACTCCCCAGAGCTTCGTGTTCATCGGCTTCTCCGGCAAGATGCCCTACAACGCCAAGAACAAGTACATCACCGCCGTGGCTTCGCAGGTGCTCTCCAACCGCCTCCTGGCCAAGGTGCGCGAGGAGATGGGTGCTACCTACTCCATCGGTGCCCACGGCATGCTGGACCGTCAGCGCGACAACAACACCTTCTTCCAAATCGCCTTCCCCATGAAGCCCGAACTTAAGGACGAAACCCTGCCCATCATCAAGGACATCATCGAGGATATGACCGTGAACCTCAAGGACGACGAAATCAAGCCCGGCATTGAGTTCCTCATCAAGACCCTCAAGGAGGACCAGAAGAAGAACAGCTCATGGGCATCGGTGATGACCGCTACGAGCTTCAACGGCGTGGACACCTTCAACGGCGCTGAGGAGGTTATCAACTCCATCACCACCGACGACGTCAAGGCATTCATGCGCCAGCTGCTGGACCAGCACAACTACCGCACCGTGGTCCTCGACCCCACCGAAATGCCTGCCGCAACCGCAGAATAAGAACTATTAGATTATACATATAATTTTATCTCCCCGAGCGCGCCCGCTGTGAAGCCGGGCGCGCTCTTTTTATCGTCCGGTTGATAAACTTTTTTAACACTCGCGTGTTATAAATAAAACTAAACTATCCTGATGAAAAAACTATCTGCCCTGTTGGCCGCCACGACTGTTGCACTTAGCGTCAGCGTCAGCGCCGCCGCTCCCATGGATTCCATTCCCGAACGCGCCGTGGTTCTCTCCGGCGACGCCACGAACCCCGCTCACCTGCCCAACATCGCCGAACTGTACTCGCGCGAGAACATGGCCTTTCAAGACCCTGCCGCGCCCCGGTTCCTGTTCCTGGATAAGAAAGGAAGCGTGGCCCTCGGCATCGGGGGTTACCTCAAGGCGATGGCCATGTACGACGTGGACGGTTCCATCAACTCCAACGGCTTCTCGACTTACAACATCCCCGTGCCTTTTGACCCAGCTCAGCGTCAGCGGTTCGGAGCCACGGCCAACCACTCCACCATCTTCCTCAAGCTGGTCACTTCGCCCACCCGCTTCGGGCGTGTAATCGTGTACATGCAGGGGAATTTTTCGGGCGATAACGGCGGCTATGGGTTCAAGATGAGCCAGGCCTACATGAGCGTGGGCAACCTCACGCTCGGAAAGGCGCGCACCACCTTTGCCGACGGTTCAGCCATGGCGCCGACCATCGACGACGAGGGCAATTCGGGGCAGGTTTCGGCTAAGAACATGCTGGTGCGATACACCACCCCGTCGTACCACGGTTTTTCGGCTGCCCTCTCGGTGGAAGTTCCATCCATCAGCACTACCAATTCGGCCACAACGGCCACTATTTCCCAGCGTGTGCCGGACATTCCGGCCTATGTTCAGTATGCCTGGAATAAAGGCGACAGCCACATCCGCCTCTCCGGTATTTACCGCGGCATTTCCTACCGCGACCTCCGCGCAGAGCGTAACCAAATCCACACAGGGTGGGGCGTACAGTTCTCCGGTGTAGGCACTATCGTTGGGGGGCTTGGATTCTTCGGCCATTACACCTACGGCAAGGGAATCGCATCCTATGTGAACGACCTTTCCGGCGAGGGTCTGGACCTCATTCCTACCGGGACGCCCGGGAAGCTGACTCCGGCTGCCGTTTCGGGTTGGACAGCAGGGTTGCAGTACACCTTCACGCCCAAATTCTTCGTTTCGGCATCCTACAGCCAGGCCAACCTTTTCAAAGCCTCCCGCCTGGGCGAGGACACTTACCGCTACGGGCAGTATGCAGTGGTTAACGCCTTCTACGAAGTTTGGGGCGACCTCCAGGTAGGCGTAGAGTACATCCACGGTGCCCGCCACGACTATTCACACCACACCGGCCATGCCAACCGCTTCGACGCCATGCTCAAGTTCAGCTTTTAACCGAAGTTCGTTATTCAAAGGCTGCGGCCCGGACACATTTAACATCTTTTGAAAAAACTTTCCACCCACAAGGGCGTTCTATCTGCTGCAAGGCGGAAAGAACGCCTTTAACACGATTAGAACACGATTAAAGATATTATCATGGAAAGAAAGATTTCATTCAGCGACGTGCAGAAAGCCGTCGACGAAGCTTATGAACAATTCAAAAGCGATAAAGAGGGAGCCATCGACGCCCGCAATGTCGGCGCCGAAGCAGGCAAGTTCGGTATCAGCGTAATGCTTACCGACGGTCGTACCATCGACAAGGCCGATGTGGACGCCCTCTTCCCGATGGGTGCCATTGCCAAGCTTCCTATTTCGGCTGTGCTCTTTGCCCAGAACAGCAAGGAGGAAGTTGTAAAGAAGAGCGGCTCCTGCGGCTGCCACGCAAAGAAGGAGAAAGTTGAACTACCCTTTGGCCGTCATGGCCTGCGTGCAGTAAGCGCAATCGAGCCCTCCAACGACCCCGAAGGTAAGTATGACATCATCTCGAGCATGATTGCCAACATGACCGGGGGCGCTGCAGGGGTGCTGAATGATAAAATCTACCAGAACTATAAAGCCGAAGTGGCTTCGCAGAACGTTGAAGATAAGATTGCCGAATCAGGCTATTATCTCTACGACAATGCCGCCACCGCTATCGAAGTGTACACCAAGCTGCTGTCGCTGCAGCTCACCACCAAGCAGCTGGCAGCCATGGGCGCCACCGTCGCAGCCGACGGCCGCAACCCTATCAGCGGAGAGTACGCCTTCGACGGCGCCAACAGCCAGAGCATCGTGGCTCTTATGGCAACGCGCGGCAAACACTTCATCAAACCCTGGATGGTTCTCACCGGAATACCTGTCAAGAAAGGCTTCGGCGGCGGCATGATTGCAGTGCTGCCCGGTTTCGGCGCCATCGCCGCCTACGCCCCTGAGGTTGACGAAAAGGGCGTATCGGTAAAAGCCTCCAAGGCAATCGCTTACATCGCCAACAAGCTTGGCCTGAGCGTATACGCTTCCGCTCGCGTAAGTGTTGACTAAACTGACCTTTTATGGTTGAATGTTATTATATGATTTCTGCAGAAGGGAAGTGCCCACCCGCACTTCCTTTCTTTTT
>CAYNHP010000005.1:0-64764 GCA_964397235.1 uncultured Bacteroides sp.
ACCTCCCGGTCGTCCGGACCGGTGAAATGCAAGACCCCGCCTGAATCCTTGATTTGTCGGGATGCATCCAGATTATCTTGGTAAATTCCGAAAAACCCCGAAGGTGTCAATTCCACGAGCGAGTTTTATTTGTTGGTGTGGAAAAATTTGTGTAATTTTAGGGCTCTAAAATTGAAGTTATGATATCTCCCAAACTACAGGATGCGCTCAACGCGCAAATCAACGCCGAATTTTGGTCGGCATATCTCTACCTCTCGATGTCGATGTACTTCCAAAGCGAAGGACGTCCCGGCTTCGCGAACTGGTTCAAGGTTCAGTTCCAGGAGGAGCAGGCCCATGCCGAAATTTTCATGAACTACCTCAACAGCCGCGGCGGACGTGTGCAGCTGGCTCCTATCGAAGCCGTGCCAACCCGTTGGGAATCCGCACTGGATGTGTACAAGGAAACCCTTGCTCACGAGGAGAAAGTGACGGCTATGATCAACAATCTCTACGCCATTGCAGAAGCCGAGCACGACTATGCAACCCGCGGTAAGCTGGACTGGTTCGTGTCCGAGCAGGTTGAAGAAGAGGAAACAGCTCGCGACCTCATTGACCGCCTCAAACTCGTAGGAGACAACGGCCTGGCGCTTTACACAATCGACCAAGAGCTCGCAACCCGCACTTACACCGTACCTGCGCCTCTGGCAAACAACAAGCAGGCGTAAGCCTACGGAACACAAACAAAAACTCCCGCTTCGCATCGGAAACGGGAGTTTTTGCGTGTTCAGAAGATGTTATTTCTTCTGTGCCGCTTGATACTCGGCATAATATCCGTCGAAGATTTCGCGGATTTTCTTGCCGATTTCTTCGTAGTCCTCAGTGGTGAGGTTAGCCTGCGAGGTGCGGATGGACCAAACGGGACCGTCGAAACCGGAGCCGTTGAGGACCACTACGCCTTTGTCTGCAGCCAGGCGGATGGTTACATCCAATGGCTGGTGGTTTTCCTGTAGCCAACGGGCGAAGTCGTCACCGTGGATTTTCTTGGCCCATACCATGAAGTCGATTTCGGCGTAGTAACCCACGCGCAGGGGACTGTCGGGGAACTTGAAGCCGGTTGCTTTCCAGAGTGTTTCGAGGCGCTGATGAATGATGCTCTGCATCTTCTGCTTGAACTCGTCCTGAGTGTCGACGAGGCACTTGAGCGCAAAGAGACACATCTGAATCTGCTGCGGGGTCGAGAGGCCGGCGGTGTGGTTGAGGGCAACCAGACGGCTGTCGGCCACGATGCGGTCGATGAACTTGAGTCCGGCCACGTCCAGGGTCAGGGAGGAGTAGCGGCTCTTGAGGTCGGCCTTTTCTTCGGCCGACTGCTCGCGCAGAATTTTATCGCACACGTTGTCCTTGGCGGCGGCGATGACGGCCAGGCGCCAGCCCGTTGCACCGAAGTACTTCGAGAAGGAGTAAACGCACAGCGTGTTGAACGGAAGCGTATACATCAGGCTCTTGAAGTTCTTGGCGAAGGTACCGTAAACGTCGTCGGTGATGACAATCAGGTTGGGATTGTCCTTCTTGACGATGTCAACGATGTAGTCCATGTTGGCGTCCGACATCTTGTAGGACGGCGGGTTGGACGGGTTGATGCAGCACAGGAGCTTAACCGACGGGTCGCGCAACTTGTCCAGCTCCGAGTCGGGGTACTGCCAGGTGTGGATACCGTTCTTCTCTTCGTCGTTGGCGCTGATGGTGACGACGTCGAATTTGAACCGGTCCAGTTCGGGAATTTCGAGGTAAGGGGTGAACACCGGTGTCATCAGGGCAATCTTGTCGCCCTTCTCCACCAGGTGGTTAGCTTGAAGTGAATCGAATAGGTAGCACATAGCCGCTGTGCCACCTTCGGTGGCGAAGTAATCGTATTCCTGACCGAAACCGGGAGCATGGTCGCCCATTTCCTGCGCCATGTATGCCGCCACGATTCGCTCGGCATTGGTGAGCATGCGGGGCGGGGTGGGGTACTGGTCGCCGATGATTCCCTCGACCCACTCGAAGGCGAGTTCGTCGCGGTCGCATTTGAGCGTGTTCACTGCATAGTCCCAGCACTGGCGCAAAAGCGTGGCGCCGGGGGCCATGGCGTGGTCGCGCATGTAGTTTTCGAAAGCGTCGCCGAGGCCGTCGCTCTTTTCAGGAATGCCGGCGATGCCGGGGGCAGCCTGGTACACACGTTTGCACACATCTACGGCGAAGGCTCCGAGGAAGAAGAATGCATCGCGGGCATCGTAGGCAATCCAGTTGGGGTTACCGCGGCCGGCGTTGAGGTAGGCGTCGGCACTCTTCTTTTCCTGGCGCTTGGCCATTTCGATGAGTTCGTTTTTGATTTCGAAGGGACTCATAGCGCTGAGCCGCTCCTGGTATTTTTCGGAGAAAGGATTTTTTACTGCCATATTTCAAATTTTTATGTAGTTCGTAATTAAGCGCATATCAGAGTGATTGCTACGCCCATGAGGATGAGCAAAGTGTTGCCGATAGCGTAAGTGATGGTGTAGCCCAGGGCGGGCACGGTGGAGCCGAGGGCATCCTGGATGGCACCGAGCGAAGCAGTGGTGACGCGGGAGCCGGCTACGCATCCGAGGTTGACGGCGGGGTGGAACTTGAACACGCGGTCGCCCACCCAGATGCCGATGATGATGGGGAGCGTAGTGGCGATTATACCTGCTACGAGCAAGCCCCAGCCCGTCTGCTGCAGGCCGCTGACAAAGGTCGGTGCGGCGGTGATGCCGATTACGGCGATGAACAGGTTGAGACCAACGTTATTCATGAACCAAACCGTCGACTCTGGTATTGCTCCGAAGGTCGGGCGCTTGGAGCGGAGCCAGCCCAGGAGCAGGCCGGCGATGAGTGCGCCGCCGGAAGTGCTGAGGCTCACGGGAATACCGCCGAAATGGATGGTTATCGCGCCGATGAGCGCGCCGATGAAGATTCCGAAACCTACGAACACCATGTCTGTGGCTTGGGTGGGGCGGTCGGCATATCCGATGGCTTTTGCGGCGATGTCCACTTCCTTCTTGGTGCCCATGAGCATGAGCACGTCGCCACCCTGAATCTTGGTCTGTGCCAGTACGGGAATAATGGCGCCCAGGCGGGTTATCTTGCTCACAATCACGCCCTTCATGGCCGGCATGGTGCGTAGTTGGGCAATAGTGGCGCCGTCGACTTCCTTCGAGGCCACCATTACCGGGATACGCTCCACCGAAAATGCGAGCAACTCAACGTCGGCCACCTCGGGGCCAATCCATTGCTCATCGCCGATGATGAACTCGCGGCGACCGGTAATCACAATGGTGTCGCCGGTTTTTATTATGGTGGTCGGAGTGATGTCCTCCACGATGTTGCCGTCAATGCGTGCGCGCTCCACAAAGATGCGCTTGCCGTTGGCGCTGAGTTTTGCCTCGATGTCGGCCACGGTCATGCCCTGGGCAAAAGCCTCGTCGGTGGCCTTGAAGGCGCGGTAAACAACCGGCGTGCCGGCGATGACGAACGAGGGGTCGGTCGACTCTGCCGAAGCTCCCATCTCTGCCTCCAGTTCAGCCGTCTGCTGGCGCACTTTCTTGATGCCGCCGAGCATCATCGGACCCACATAGCTCAGCAGATAGGCCGAGCCGATAGTACCGAAGATATATGTAACTGCGTAGCACACAGGGATTATGTCGGTCCATGCCTTCTGGTTGGCGGCCGAAATACTCATCGTGGAGATGGTGTCGTCGGCCACGCCGATGACCGCCGAAATTGTCTGTGCTCCGGCAAACAGACCTGCGGCCTCGCCGGCGTTATAGCCGAACAGCAGCGCCACGGCCACCGTCACACCCAGACAGATGAAACACATCACCACGGCGAAAATCACCTGCTTTATGCCCGAACCGCGCATTGCGCGGAAGAACTGCGGGCCCACGCTGTAGCCGATGGCGAAGAGGAACAGCAGGAACGACACCGACTTCAGCGGCCCGGGGATGGGAATGTTCAGCTGACCCACCAGCACACCAACAAGAAGCACCGATGTGACGGTGCCAAGTGAGAAAGTTTTATATTTCAGCTTGCCTATTAGGAAGCCGAGGCCCAGCGTAAGAAAGATAGGAATCGCCGGATTAGAGCGGAAGGTTTCGATTATCCAATTCATAGGGTTGAATGTTGTATATATTTTTATAACTCCCCGGCAATGGCAAAAGTTCAGAGCGCCGACCCTTTTGTGGAATGGAAAAAAATTGCTAACTTTGAAGCCGATGAAAAAAAGACGCTCAAGCTATAAGAACCCGTCGCGTTTCCGGCTGGAGTTCATAAAGGAGAACACGCTCAACGTGCTGTGGAGTGTGCGGATGACTCCTGTGCGGGTGTGGCTCGCATGCGGAGTCATTGTGGCGGCCATCGGCGCGCTGATATGGCTCATCATGAGCTACACACCCCTGCGGCGTCTGGTGCCGGGGACGCTCAGCGGCGACCTCCGCGCACGCTACATAGAGCTGGCCCTGACGGTTGACTCGCTGGAGCAGAAAGCCGCCGCCTCCGATGCCTATCTGGACAATATCCGCACCATCCTTACGGGCGACATTCCAGAACAAACCCCCACCGAAGCGCCATTGCCGGCCGTCTCCGACTCCCTGCTGGCCGCCTCCGAGGCAGAGCGCGCCTTCATGCAGAGCTTCGAGGAACGCGAACGTTTCAACCTCTCGGTTCTGGCACCGATAGCTGCCGAGGGCATGGTGTTCACCTCGCCGGGTAATGTGGCCGAGGTGCGTCAGGTGCCGGGTGTGGGCCGCGCCGTAGAGTTGGTCATACCCCGCGGAGGAGCCGTCAATTCGGTATACCGCGGCACGGTGGTCAGCGTTGTCACGCGTCCCGACGGTCTTTCGGACATCACCCTCCAGCACCCCAACGACTTCCTGAGCGTTTACTCCGGCGTGCGCGATGTGTTCGTCGACAAGGGCACCAAAGTGGTTGCCGGGCAGCGGATAGGACATGTCGGCGACAAACCCCTCGCCTTCGAGCTTTGGCATAAGGGCTCGGCGCTCGATAGCCGCGAATATATAAGCCTATAGCCATGATACTCAAGCGTTTCTGGCCTTCGGCAATCGTTGTGGCTGTGATACTCTACGCCACCCTGGCGTCCGACCCGACCGGCGACATGTCGCTGGTGCTCTTCCCCTACTGCGACAAACTGATCCACGCCATCATGTTCGGCGGCCTCACCGGGGCGCTGATGTTCGACTTCTACCGCCACGGGCGCCCGCTCACCCGCCACCTCAAGCTGGCCGTCGCTGCGGGTGTGGCAATTTTCGGCCTCCTCGACGAATGCGCCCAAGCCTTGTTGACCGACGTCCGCTCCGGTGACGCGTTCGACTGGCTCGCCGACGTTGTCGGAGTCATGGTCGCGTGCCTGACCGCCCCGCCCGTTATCAAAAAAGTAGTAAAATCGCAACCATAAAAAAGCTCTTTTTTGCGGTGATAGTCAGTCTCGTCGCTACCGGTTTTGCTCATGGCGAAAAATTCAGCCTTTCCGGTAACGGATTCTTTTCAGTATGAGCATTACAATCCGGATAGAAACAGCAGCGAATACATAGTTTACTTACTTCTTAAGCCGACCCATCACCCGGCGTTTACATCGTCCCAAGCGGGGAAGCCACCGAGAAGATAATGGTGAAGCAAGATTCTCTTAATTATAAGATAAGAGATTACAAGATTAAGAGAATATAAGATTAGATTAAGAGATTAGAGATTAAAAGATTAATCGATTATGCGGGCGTGGCCAATGCGGCTGCGCCCGCTTTTTGGGGCCTTCGGCCTAACTTCCTATTATTCCAACTTCACCTAAATCCCGTCGCCAATACCTGTCGCCTAAAACCTAAGTGCACCTATTGTCTATTTTGCAAGAATTTTGTATCTTTGCGAGTTGAATCAGTATATATTTGTCCAAATGGAAAAGGAATATAAGCGAACGCTAATCACCACCGCACTCCCATATACCAACGGTCCTGTGCATATCGGCCACCTGGCCGGCGTGTATGTCCCGGCCGATATTTATGCCCGCTATCTTCGCCTGCAAGGTCGCCCCGTCACACTCGTGGGCGGTAGCGACGAGCATGGTGTACCTATTACGCTCAAGGCTCGCGACGAGGGTGTGACCCCCCAAGACATCGTCGACCGCTATCACAAACTCATCAAGGAGTCGTTCGAGGGGTTAGGCATTTCCTTTGACATCTACAGCCGCACCACCTCCGATATCCACCACGACACGGCATCGGAGTTCTTCCGTCACCTTTACGACAAGGGCGAGTTCATAGAAAAAGAGTCGTTCCAGCTCTACGACCCCGAGGCGAAGCAATTCCTTGCCGACCGCTACGTGACGGGCGAGTGCCCCATATGCCACAACCCCAACGCCTACGGCGACCAGTGCGAGAGCTGCGGGTCGTCGCTCAACGCCACGGACCTCATAAACCCCAAGAGCAAGATTTCCGGCGCCACGCCTGAGCTGCGCCCCACCCACCACTGGTACCTGCCGCTGGACAAGTGGGAACCCACGCTGCGCCAATGGATTCTGGACGGGCACACCGAGTGGAAGAGCAACGTCTACGGCCAGTGCAAGAGCTGGCTCGACATGGGGCTGCAGCCCCGCGCCGTGAGCCGCGACCTCTCCTGGGGCGTGCCCGTGCCTGTTGAAGGGGCAGAGGGGAAGGTGCTCTACGTGTGGTTCGACGCTCCCATCGGTTATATTTCAAACACCAAGGAACTCTACCCCGACAGCTGGGAAACCTGGTGGAAGGACCCCGAAACGCGCATCATCAACTTCATAGGCAAGGACAACATCGTGTTCCACTGCATCGTGTTCCCGGCCATGCTCATGGCTTACGGCGACAACTTCCAGCTGCCCGACAATGTTCCGGCCAACGAGTTCCTCAACCTCGAGGGCGACAAGATTTCGACCTCCCGCAACTGGGCCGTGTGGCTCCACGAGTACCTGCGCGACTTCCCCGGCAAGCAGGACGTGCTGCGCTATGTGCTCACGGCCAATGCTCCCGAAACTAAGGATAACGACTTCACCTGGCGCGACTTCCAGGCCCGCAACAACAACGAGCTGGTGGCCATACTGGGCAACTTCGTCAACCGCGTGGTGGTGCTGACGCATAAGTACTACGAAGGTATAGTTCCGGCTCCCGGGGCTCTGGATGCCCTTGACAGCGAGGCATACGCCGAAATGAAATCCCTCACCGAGAGCCTCACGGCCAACATTGAGACATTCCACTTCCGCGAAGCCCTCAAGGACGCCATGGCCTTTGCACGCCTGGGCAACAAGTACCTCCAGGAGGCCGAGCCGTGGAAGGTGATCAAGACCGACCCCGACCGTGTGCGCACCATCATTTACACCGCCCTACAGATAAGCGCCTCCATTGCCATCGCCATGGAACCCTTCATGCCGTTCATGAGCGACAAGCTCGCCCGAATCCTCGGCATGGAACCCATGAAGTGGAGCGAGTTGGGAGCGGACAACCTCGTAAAGACCGGCTCAAAAATCGGTCAGCCCGAGTTGCTGTTCGAGAAAATCGATGACGAAACCATCAAGGTGCAGACCGACCGCCTCGAGGAAATCAAGCGTCAGAACATAATCAAGAACTTCAAGCCCGAAGCAGTCAAGGAAGAGGTTAAGATTGAAGATTTCGGCAAGATGGACCTCCGCGTAGGCACTGTCCTGGAGTGCGAGAAAGTGAAGAAAAGCGACAAGCTGCTCAAATTCCTCATCGACGACGGCATGAGCAAGCGCACCATAGTGTCGGGAATCGCCCAGCACTATGACCCCGAGGAACTCGTGGGCCAGCAGGTAGTGTTCATCGCCAACCTGGCCCCGGCCAAAATCCGCGGCGTAGTTTCCGAAGGTATGATTCTCTCGGCCGTCAACGCCGACGGCTCACTCCACGTTATATCTCCCTCCAAACCCACCACCCCCGGCGCAACGGTCGGATAATCCTCTGTCATGGACCCCAAACTGCCCAAGCCTAAAATACTCATAATCTACACCGGCGGCACCATCGGAATGATTGAGGACCCTATCACAAAGGCCCTCAAGCCCTTCGACTTCTCCCACCTGATGGAGAATGTGCCCAAGGTGAAGATGCTGGATTATGACATCGACAACATCCAGTTCCACCCGCCAATCGACTCATCGGACATGAACGTGGAGCATTGGCAGGCTATGGTGCGGAGCATTGCCGATAATTATGATAAGTACGACGGCTTTGTGGTGCTCCACGGCACGGACACGATGGCCTATACGGCCTCTGCCCTCTCGTTCATGCTGGGCGAACTATGTAAGCCGGTGATAATCACCGGGTCGCAGCTCCCCATCGGCGAGGTGCGCACCGATGGTGAAGAAAACCTCGTCACCGCCCTGCAGATAGCGGCCCATCGCGACGAGCGCGGGATGCCGACGGTCCGCGAGGTGGCAATCCTCTTCGAGAACTACCTCTGGCGCGGCAACCGCTCAACCAAAAACAGCGCCGACAACTTCAACGCCTTCAAGAGCAACAACTATCCGGCCCTGGCGCAGATAGGCCTGAGCATCCACTTCGACTACAACGCCCTGACCCGGCTGCGCTGGCCTATGACGCTGAAGCCGCACTATAATCTGGACACCAACGTGATGCCCATCGACCTCTTTCCGGGCATCAACGAGTCGATGCTGCGCCACCAGCTTAACACGCCGGGGCTCAAGGGCATCGTGCTCCGCACCTACGGGGCAGGCAACGGCCCTACGGCACCGTGGTTCATCAACGCAATCCGTGAGACCATAGAGCGCGGGGTCATTATCCTCAACGTAACCCAGTGTGTCAACGGCGGCGTGACCTCCAACCGCTATGTGGCGGGCGACCTGCTGGCAGCCACCGGCGTTATCTCCGGCCATGACCTCACCCTGGAGGCGGCCCTAACCAAAATGATGTTCCTTTTCGGCCTGGGCATACCCACCAGCGAGGTAGCCCGGCTCCTTACCAAGCCTATTGCCGGCGAACTCACACAGTCATGAAACGGTTCTGCTACATATTCCTGCTCGCGATTTTCTGCGCCACTTCAGCGGCCGCGCAAGTACGCGCCGGGTCCAAAAGTCCGGTGTGGGAAGTGGTTACGGTTGTTGACGCCCCGCCGGCATCGTCGGACAACGAAAGCCTGCAGGTGGAGACCCGCGACGGACACATATATATAACGGTGGACCGCACCGTCGACGTGGAAGTCTACACCATCCTGGGCCAGCTGGTGACCCGCCGCAAGCTTCAGCCGGGTACCACGCGCCTGCAGCTGGGCCTTCGCGGCATTTATATCCTCAAATCAGGCGGAGTGACCCGCCGCGTAAGCCTTTGACAGCCAATGGAAAACGTAACAGTGAAGATAGTAAACCGGTCGTCGAATTCCATGCCGGAATACGCCACGTCCGGCGCAGCGGGCATGGATGTGCGCGCCTTCCTTAAGGAGTCCCTCACCATTGCGCCCGGCGCCCGTGTGCTTGTGCCCACCGGCCTTTCGGTGGAACTTCCCGCCGGCTTTGAGATGCAGTTGCGCCCACGCAGCGGCCTGGCCCTGAAGCACGGCATTACGCTGCTGAACTCTCCCGGAACTATCGATGCCGACTATCGCGGGGAAATCGGTGTAATCATGGCCAATCTCGGCTCGGAGCCTTTCGTCGTCAACCCGGGCGACCGCATCTGTCAGGCCGTTGTGGCCCGCTACGCGCGCGTGCAGTGGGAGGGAGTGCAGATTCTGGGAGACACCGAGCGTGGCGAAGGCGGATTCGGTCATTCCGGCGTAAAATAGCCTGTTTAACATGAAGATTACCAGATATTTCCTCATATTTCTATCCGTAACCCTTACGGTGCTGGCCTTCGCGGAAACTCCAACCGAAGCCGACCGCCGTAAGGCCGAATTCATATTCATGGAAGCTGCAACGGCAGCAGCCGATGGCCGGGGCGATGACCACCTGATGTTGCTCCGTCGCGCCGCTGCCCTGGCTCCTGACGACCCATTTATCCGCGGAGCCCTGGCCGAGGATATTATGTCCGGAGGCGTACGCGACCAGGCCCTTCTCAAGGAGGTGGCCAAAGATGTCATCGACCGCTACTATGCCGAACCTACGATTTTCGTAAACGGACGTACGGCCGTGCAGACGGCACGGTTCCTTGGCGACCGCGACCTCGAAATCGACATTCTCGAGACCATGCACCGCAACCTGCCCAAAAATCAAGAGGTAACGTTGTCGCTATCCGACGCATATATGTCGCAGTTTTTCGACGAAAGCAATCCAACCGACTCTACGAGCTACAGAAAAGGCATGGAAATTCTCGAACGCCTCGTGAGCGCCGCTCCGGACAACCTTATGTACACCGCCCGGATTGTGCGCCCCATGCTGCTCTTGGGCGACACTACGGCTGTTGAGAACCGCCTCGAAATCTTGCGTCAGGCTGCCCCTGAGGATGTCAACGCAGTGGTTTTCACCGCCCATGTGTACTCTTTGCTTGACCGCGACAGCTTGGTGGAGGCGAGTTTCGAACGAGGCCGTCAGCTTGACCCGCAGAACGGCCAGCTGCTCATGGCTATGGCTGACTACTACCGACAGAAGGCCGACAGCGTGGCCTATGACCGCGAAGTGTTTGCTGCCCTGAGTGCCCCCGACCTCGAATTCGACGTGAAGTTACCCTTGCTAAAGGATTATGTGGTAGCACTTTACGATGACCCGGCCCAGCAGCCGCGAATCGACGCGCTTTTCGAACTCATGCAGCAAACCAACCCCGGCGAGGAGGAGCTGCACAACCTATACGGAAGCTACCTGGTGGCCACCGAACGCCCGGAGGACGGTATCGACCAATATAACGTAGCCCTCAGCCTCCAGCCCTCCAATCAGGCATTATACACCGAGCTTACGCGCCTGAACCTTGTTACGAAACGCTACCACAACGCAATCGAAGTAGGCCGGGAAGGTATCTCACGCTTCCCCGACGACCTTTGGCTGGCCGTGCTCACCTCTTACGCCATGACCGAAATGGACAGCATCGGCGCCGCAGTGGAGATGCTTGAGAATTTCAACACTGATATCCTCAACGAAAAGGGCAAAGGCGAACTATATTCCCGCCTGGGCGACATCTACCACCTGGCCGACCGCGACCCGGAGGCGTTCGACGCTTACGAGAAGGCGATTCTCTTCGATGCTGAAAACTATATGGCTATGAATAACTTAGCCTATTTCTACGCTGAGGCCGATACACTGCTTTCGCGCGCCGAAATGTATGTGACCCTGGCCCTGGCGCAAGAACCCGACAGCCCCACCTACATTGACACCTACGCCTGGGTGCTCTATAAGCAGAACCGCTTTAAGGAGGCTGCCGAGCAGATTGACCTCGCCCTGGCGAACTGCAATATCCCCGATTCGATTGCAAAGATACTGGGCAGTTATGCACCTCAAGCCAAAAAGGCCGAGGACGATGAAGCTGCCGATGCAACCCGCGACGTTTCCGCTGAGATTCTCGAGCATGCCGGCGACATCTATTTCTTCCTTCGGGAACCCAAGAAGGCGCGGGTATACTATCAGGCAGCCCTTGAGTTGGCCAAACCCGAAGATTCGCAGCGTATTAAGGACAAGATTTCGGGAAAATACTACTTTGGTGACTAATGAATAAATTACGATATTTCTTCGCCTTACTCATCAGCCTGACACTACTCCTTGCAGGCTGCCGGGCAGGCCGTCAAGCCGTTGAACCGCAACCCGTTCCGCAGGGTGATCCGCTGGAGATGCTCCGCGAGAGCTATGTGCCCTGGAGTTATGTGGAGATGCCTGTGCGCGTAGAACTCCGCAGCCCCAAGAAATTCAGCGTCAGCGGTACGGCCAAGATGGTCGCCGGCGAGTCTGTGCTTGTTTCGCTGCGTTTCTTCGGCATGGAAATGGCCAGCCTGTGGCTCACAGCCGATAGTGTCCAGGTAATCGTGAAGCCGATGAGCGTATATTATAAGGAGGACATTACAACCATGACGGCAACTGCGGGCATAACAGTGGCCGACTTACAGGACCTCGTCATGGGCCGTGTGTTTGAAGTACAATCCGGAGCTCCGTTTACGGCAGATTTTTTTGCCTCATTTGATGCCGGCGGGGCGGCTGTCCTCGATTCCGTTACCGTTACTCCTGCCGAACACAGGGGCGTTACCGTTGATTACGGCGCACCCGAGGTGAGTCCTTGCGGACCGGTGGCTTCTACATTTGGAGCAAATACTACGGTGCGCGGCCACGACATCGACTTCTCCTGCCGCTGGGACGTGGACCGCGCCAAGTGGAACACCGGCAAAACGCTCACTGCTCCCCGTGTTCCAGCAGATATGCGCCGACTTACTACCGACGACCTCTTTAAAATCCTCAAAAAATTGTGATCCGGCTCCTCTTGCTATGTGTGATTCTGTGCGCGTCCGTTTTGGACCTGCCTGCACGTCGCACGTCGCAGAGCGTTCGCAGCGAGAAGGACCGCACTGTGCGTCAGATTACCGAAACCAACCGCAAAATCTCCGCCAACGAGGCCCGGACCGAGCGGCAACTGGCTCAGCTTCAGAGTGTAAGTGCCGACATTGTCCGCCAAACCGAGCGACTTGCCGACCTTGGGCGTGAACGGGAAGCACTGGACGCCCGCGTGGCCGCCATTGAGGATACCGTCGCGGCTCTTGATGCCAGGATTGCACGCCTGAAAGAGTCCTACGCAAAGGCTTTGCGCAGTTTGAGACGTCAACGGTCGCTTGCGAGCAAAACATCAGCCCTGTTCGCCTCAGAATCAGCACTGCAGGCATCCCGCCGTCTGCGGTATCTGGACCAGTTATCCCGTTGGGAGCAGAAACAGGCGGTAAGTCTCAGGGCTGCTATAACAGAGGCATCCGAGAAGCGCGACCGCCTTGCCGAGGCACGCGCCAAAGTTGAAGCCAACGAAACCGAGCAGCAGGCACGCATTGAGCAACTCTCACAAAAGCAGCAAACGGCACAGGTGCTTGTCGCCTCCCTACGCCGGCAGGGCAAATCGCTGCGCGACGTCCTTCAGAAACAAAAGGAGCGTGCGGACGCCCTGGAGCAAGAACTTCAACGAATCATCGACGAAGAGGCACGGGAGGCCGCCCGAAAGGGCAGGGAGCCCGTCGCGCCCGAACAGCAGCCGGTAGGAACCGACTTCGCCGCAGCCAAAGGTTCGTTGCGCCTGCCGCTGGACAGCGGGGCAGACATCGTTGCCGGCTTCGGACGGCGCACACATGAGGAATTCGAAAAGGTGGAGGTGCAGAACAACGGCATCGACTTCGAGGCTCCAGCAGGAGCCAATGCAGTAGCAGTATTTCCGGGAGTCGTGTCGATGGTCATTGTCATGCAGGGGTATAACAACGTGGTGCTTGTGCGCCATGGCGAATACCTCACAGTCTATGCCGGTCTGACCGACGTGACCGTCCGCAAAGGTGACAAGGTCAAAGCGGGAGAGGTGCTCGGGAAAGTCGTAGCATCACCGGCCGACCCTGCCAAGGTGCGGCTCCACTTCGAGGTGCGCCACGAAAAAGACAAACTTAACCCCGAAGAGTGGATCCGCCAATGAAACTGTTCGGACATAACATCGATAACACCTCCTCACGCATCCTTAAGGCGCTGAGCATCTTCGGCAGCGTGCAGGCATTGAGCGTCCTCACCTCGGCCATCCGCATAAAGGTGATAGCTGTACTCATAGGTCCGGTAGGCGTCGGTATATATTCGATATTCTGGCAGACGATGGACCTTATCCGCAATATCGGCGGCCTAAGTATCACCACTCCTGCGGTGAAGGAAATAGCATCGCTGAAATCCGACCCCGAGCGCTGTGAAGAAATGATTCGCCGGATTCGGCGTCTGGGCGCATGGCTGGGAACGCTCACAGCCCTGATAACGGCCATCGGCGCGCCGGTGCTGTCGCTCATCATGTTCGGCAACATGAGTTACACGCTGTGGTTCGCGGCGCTGGCGCCGATGGTGGCCTTGATGATAGTGGCAAACGTGAACCTCAGCGTCATTCAGGCGCAGGAGCGACTGCGCGCCCTGGCCATGTCCACCCTCTGGGCGGCTATGATATCCTCGCTCGGGGCTGTGTTCTTCATTTGGCTGCTGGGGCTCAGGGGTGTGGTGCCTGCGCTTCTTATGCTCGGATTGGTGCAGTACATTTTCTCGTGGGTATATTCCGACCGCCGTATGTCCCTTTCCGGCGCCTGGCAAAAGGTGCGCGACACCTTCGCCACCTCCCGCCATATCCTTTCCATGGGCGGGTATATGACCATCAGCATGGGAGCGAGTCTGCTGTGTTCTTATGCGTTCATTGTGTACCTCAACCGCGCGTTCGACACCACTGTCGTTGGTATTTACCAGGCCGGTTACACCATGCTCAACGCCTACGCCGGAACATTTTTCACAGCTATGAGCGTCGAATACTATCCTCGCCTTGCGCGCCAGGCCCGCACGGCAAAACAAGTGTCGGCAGTGGTCAATCACGAATTGAGCCTTATTATGCGCATTCTCATTCCGCTGGTGGTGATTTTCGTGGCCGTAGCGTGGCTGCTGGTCCGGATTCTCTATACCAAAGCCTTTCTCGGGGCTGTGCCATACATCATGTTTGGCGCGCCGGGATTGCTTTTCAAGGCTGTGTCCACTGCCATGGCCTACACCATTCTGGCCAAGGGCGACGGTCGGACCTATGTCATTACTGAGTTCGCCAGCAGCAGCATAGGCTTGATTCTGAATATAGTCGGGTTCAGGTTGTACGGCTTTGCCGGCGCCGGGGTGGCATATTCGCTGTGGTATGCATTCTACACCGTCATCACCTTCTACGTCTACCGTTATCGCTACGGTTGCGTGATGCGCGGGCGCGTGTGGGCGTCGCTCGCATGGGGTTTGCTGGCCGTGGGTGCCGCTATCGCCGTGATACTTATACTGCCGGTAACGAGAGGCCTTTGAGCTTGCGGTACAGATCCAGGGCGTACACGTCGGTCATGGCCGATACATGGTCCAACACAGCCTGGAGTTTGCCGTAGAGGGTGGGCGCGTCAACGTCGTACTGTTCCGGGAAGCGGGCAAGCAGCAGCTGGGAGTAGTTCAGTTCGGGTTTGGTTACAGCTTCGGTGAGGAGTTCCATCAGGAAAGTCATGATGCGGTTACCGGCCAATTCGATGTCCACCACCTCCTGCGAGCGGTAGATTTTGCTCCACGAGAGTGCGTTGCACTTGCGGTAGCCCTCGCGCTCGAGCGGGCGCACATGGCTCAGGAGCGAACCTTCGAATTTTCCGGCCAATATTTCCTCCTCGTGCTCGAGGAAGGTTACGGCGCACTGTTCCACCAACGTTCCCACCACGCAGGAGCGGAGATAGCCTATTTTCTCGTTGGGGTCAGCAACGTCGGCCATGATTTCCTGCATATGAGCACGTTTTTCCTCGGGGAAAAAGTTCAGGAAGGCTTCGATGACCTCGGCGGTGGACAAAATCTTGAGTTTGTGGGCATCTTCGATGTCCATCACCTCATAGCATATGTCGTCGGCGGCTTCTACGATGTAGACAAGCGGGTGGCGTGCATAGCGCAGAGGCTCGCCCGGTTTGGACAATTTGAGAATGCCGAGTTCTTTGGCAACGCGCTCGTAGCTCTCGGTTTCCGACACAAAAAAACCGAATTTGCCCTTCTCGGAAATGCCTGACTCATAGGGGTATTTCACAATTGAGGCAAGGGTGGAGTAGGTCATGGCGAAGCCACCGCGCCGGCGACCACGGAACTGATGCGTCAGCACGCGGAAGGCGTTGGCGTTGCCCTCGAAGTGGGTCAGGTCGTTCCATTCGCGTTCGCTCAGGCGGTCCTTCAAGGTTTTGCCGGCACCCTCGCTGAAGAACGTGCTGATGGCCTTTTCGCCCGAGTGGCCGAAGGGCGGATTGCCCAGGTCGTGAGCCAGACATGCCGCTGCTACGATGTCGCCGATATGGTCGAAGTGCTCCGTACCCTCCCCGAGGGCACCATATTTGCTCTTGAGGTGCAACGCTATGTTGTCGGCCAGCGATTTGCCTACACACGACACTTCAAGCGAGTGCGTCAGGCGGTTGTGCACAAAGATGCTGCCCGGCAGGGGGAATACCTGCGTCTTGTTCTGCAGGCGGCGGAAGGGGGAGGAGAACACAAGGCGGTCGTAGTCGCGCCGGAAATCGGTGCGGACGCCGTTCTTTTTGGGGTCATGATAGTTTTCGAGGCCGAAACGCTTGTCGTTGATAAGCGTGGCCCAGTGCATGCGCGGTTCTTCCATCATTGTTCGGCAAGGATCTGAGCCGCGTGGTCCTTGGTCTTCACTTGTTTCGGCCCGATGATGCGGGTTATGCGTCCTTCGGGGTCGATTATGAAGGTGGTGCGGAAGGTGCCCATGTACTTGCGGCCGTACATGCTCTTTTCGCCCCAAACGCCGAAGGCCTCGAGCAATTTATGGTCGGGGTCGGCAATCAGAGGGAAGGGGAGCTCGTTCTTGGCAATGAACTTGCGGTGGGACTCCGCACTGTCGGCGCTCACGCCAATGACCTGATAGCCGGCAGCTTCGAGTGCGTGGTAGTTATCGCGCAGATTGCAGGCCTGCGCGGTGCAACCGGAGGTCATGTCCTTGGGGTAGAAATAGAGTGCGATGCTCTTGCCGGGGAAGTCCGAGCGCTTGATTTCTTTCCCGTTTTCGTCGGTGCCTAGCACGTCGGGCACCACGTCGCCTATGGTGTAGCTCATATCATTTACTCAGCTGCGCTGAGGGTTATGGGGTTAAGAGGTTATATACTCAGCTGCGCTGAGGGTTATGGGGTTAAGAGGTTATAGGGTAATCTATGAAGGGTTATAAAGTTAGTAGGGATGGGTCGAAAAAGATGAGTCATAATCTTTTAATATCTAATCTAAAATCCTAATTGATTTATCCCTAATCTTTTAATCTCTAATCCTTTAATCTAATAACCTTATAATCCCCTTAACCCTCGGCAAGCGGCAGCGCATGCCGAGTTACCGGGCCATGGCGGCAGCTACGTCGGCCTTGAGCTCGTCGCCCTGCTTGTCGCGGGAGATGATTGTGCCGTCGGGGCCGAAGAGGATGATGCAGGGAATGCCCGTGATGCCGTAGAGGTCCGTAGGGATGTTCTGAGCGTCGATGAAGGTCTTCCAGGGGAGGTCGTGCTTGACAATAGCCTCTTTGGTGGCTTCGGGTTCATCCCAGACGGCCACTCCGAGCACCTCCAGGCCCTGGTCCTTGTACTGATTGTAAATGTCCTTCAGCACAGGCAGCTGGCGCATGCAGGGGCCGCACCAGCTGGCCCAGAAGTCGACCAGCGTGTAGTGGCCTTTGCCCACATGGTCGCTCAGACGGTTGGTCTCTCCGTTGTAGGTAACCTCGAAGTCTACGAACTTGTTGCCCGGCTGGGTGGCCTCGCGTTTGAGGGCGCTGTCCATGTAGCGCTGTATGCGCGCGTAGTTCTTGAATGCCGGATACTTATCGAGCTGGGCCTGCAGTTCGGAGGCCGAAAGCTGGCTCACGTCGTTGTTCAGGAAGAAATAGTAGCCCAGGGCATTGTCGGCGTTGGCGTTTACCAAGGAGTCCATAGCTACGCCGTAAGCCTCGTAGATTTGCTGCTGGGCGGCTTCATCTTCAGTGGCGCGGAATGCTTCCACGAAGCCTTGGAGTTGCTCGTTGGCCTGACGGAGCTGGTCGTTGAGCATCGAGCCGAAGGCGTCGCCGCTGCCCTTGGAGAAGGAGATGGTGCCCGATTCGAGCACGAACACCGGCGTACGGTAGCCCGGCAGGGTGATGCGTGCCAGCACCGGCTCGTCGATTTCGCCTGTGAAGGTAGCGGCTTGGTCTTTGACTATGACGCTGTCGATGGCCTCGCCGGTGTCGAAGTTGGTCAGACGCGCCATTGCGCCCTCCATCTGGGGCGCTACCGGCGCTACGACCTTGTAGGGCGCGGCGGTGGCGCAAAAGGTGCTCGCCGCCGCAGCCAATAGGAGGATAATTGCTTTGTTTGGAAAAATCATATTTAGGGATTTATTTCGCCCGCAAAGCGGAATCACTTGCTGTTTTTCTGTTTTTCGAGCTGATGTTCGATGGCTTCGATAGCTTTGTCGAAGGCTTCTTCGAAGCTGTCGGCTACCTTGTTTGCTACAATTTCGGGGTTCTGGGGGATGATTACCTTTACGGTCACGTCCTTGTTCATGGCCGTTTCGGGTTTCACTACCTTCAGGGTCGCGTCGAGGGTGCTGATGGTGGGGAAGCGGCGAGCCAGACGCTCGGCTTTCTTGTTGACGAATTCCGTGAGCCGTTCGGCTACATCGAAATGGATGGCTTTGATGTTAACTTCCATAATTACTTCGTTTTTGCGCGTGGATGTGCGCGTTGGTAATTTTGTTGTAGTTCTCTGTATGTCAAATGTGTATACTTCTGAGTTGTGGCAAGCGATTCGTGGCCCAGGAGCTTCTGCACTGCCGTGAGGTCGGCTCCGTTGTTGAGCATGTCAGTGGCGAAGGAGTGGCGCAGCACGTGGGGCGAACGCTTGGTGCTTCGCACCCCCTGCTCATCCAGCGCCTTGCGCACCACTCGCCGAACCAGCTCGTAGTAGAGCGGCTCGCCCGACTCGCGGATGAAGAACGGCCCGTCGGCCGGGCATTCTCCGAGGATAAAGTCGCGCAACCCGCGGTACTCCCGAATCATCTCGGCCAGCTCCGGCCCGAAGGGGACTATCCTTTCTTTATTACGCTTGCCGAGCACCTTTAGTTCACCCGTGCGCAGGTCCACGCGCCCCTCGGTCAGGCTCAGCAGCTCGCCCACGCGGATGCCGGTGTGGTAGAACATCGTGACGATGAGCGCGTCGCGCACCGCCCGGAAGTCCCCGTGGTCAGAGCTCGGGTCAAGGAACGAGTCCAGCATCATGTCCGTCTCGCTCTCCATCAGGTAGTGGGGCAATTCCTTAGGCAACTTAGGGGCAAGAATCAGGGCCGTGGGGTCGTTCTGAACCCCGTGGAAGCGCGTCAGGAAACTGAACAGTCGCCGCAGGGCCCGCAGATGGCGAACGATGGTGGTGGTGGCGGAGCCGGAGCGTTTGAGGTCGGTGAGCCACAGGCGGATGTCGTGGCCGTCGATGTCGGTGGGATCGTCGGCGCCGCTGAGGTTGTGCTCGCGGAGATAATTGCGGAACAATTCGATGTCCGACGTATAGGCCGCAACAGTGTGGGGCGATTTCACCGCCTCGCATCGCAGGTAAGTATAGAACGAATCGTAAAGCATATTATCAGCCACGAATATACTCACAAATTCTCAAACTACCAAATACCACCCCCAAATAAAATAGAAATTCCCACTTTCCCCCTCCCTACTTCGAGATTAGTCTCGATAAATCAGGGATTATCATGCCGGGCTCTATTTGGAATGAGAAATTTCAGTGAAAAAATATGATTAAAATATACTCTGTATCAAATTTTGAGACAGGTTAGTGCTATCTTTGCAAGTGGATTTATTGTATATATATAATATAAATAAAGTGTGAATATGCAGAAGAGTAAGAAAGTCAAAAAGATAGCGGAGACCTTTAGAAATGCATTGGGATTTGAGCCGGTTAGGTCGAAGAGCGGGTCGGAACTTCTCTTTGGAAGTGATAGTTTTGCAGCTTTGTTCATTGAGCGATTCGGGATTACTGCCGAAAACAAGGAGGCTTTCAATGCCGCCTTCCGTGACGTGACAGAAGGTGGAGGAAACGAAATAACCAAAATTAATTCGGTAAATTCCTCCGCATTGCTTCAGCTTCTGGTGTTCTACAAGTTATATTCCCGTAAAGTAGGACAACACCTCAGCATGACCATAAAAGGCGAAACGATTTATTTTGACAAAGCATTCTTTGAGGTTAGAAACAACGTGATTGGTCGCCCCTCGTGTGTGGATGTTGCGCTGGTATCCAACGACGGCGGGACTATCCTTTTCTTGGAGTCAAAGCTAACGGAAATGTTTGAAGGCTCGACTCTTGAAAATGAATATGGTAAAAGTTATAAATCTCTATATTGGCGAACAGCTATCGAGGAGGCTCTGAAAGATGGCGGAATTAAAGTTGATGCTGATGCTACCAATCTGATTTTGAGTTCGGAGGACAATCTCCAGTACCTGGAAGGAATAAAGCAAACTATCAGCCATCTCATCGGCTTGGTGAGAGGTCCGCAGGGCACAGATGACCAAAGAGAATATCAGGAGGCCTATGAGAATGCGAAGAGGCTCATATATTCGCCTATACTGTACGATACCCGTACAATACTTAATGAAGATTATGACGAGAGTTCAAAATTCGCAGTCCTTTACAACACTGTTATTGGGAAAAATTGTACTCACATTTTAGAAACAATAAAAATATGGGTTATGAGGAAGGGCTACAAGTGTGAGGGTAGCAATAAGAAAATTGAAATATGCCCGTCGGTTCTAACTTATCAGAATATCATGAAAGAAAATCCCTCCTGGTTAGACGAAAAGGTAAAAACTTACTACGGTCTGTAAATCTTAGCTGGCTGTATTAATTCTATTGACGTTATGAGTAAAACAATGATTGTAGGCATCGGTGGCGCCGGTTGCAATATGGTCGAGACCATATCGAGGGAAGCATCAGTTAATTGGGTGTGTGAAGCTTCATACCTTTTTGCAAACACTGACCAACCACGGTTGACAGAACTTTCACGAAAGGGCTATCAAACGGTTGACCTGACCGATTCAGAGATTAGCAAGGCCGACTTCAGAGGAGTCGAAAAACTTTACGTTCTTGCAGGGTTAGGTGCAAGGACCGGTAGTACCTACATTATTAAGGCTATAAAAGTAGCACAAGCTACCGGGGTCAGAGATATCTCGGCTATCGTTACGTTTCCCTTCAGTTTTGAGGGCGAAGGTAAGGCTGCCATAGCAAAAAACGTAATCGGGAAGCTGAGCGACATTCCTACCAAAGTGCTTTATAACGACGACCTTTTGGAGCTCGAGGATATAAACTTTGCCGACGTTTTTCTCTACTCGGACCTGATGGCTTTGAAAGCCATAGAATCAGGCGAGCCGAAATGACCTCCCGACTTCAAGATTAGTCTCGATAAATCAGGAGAAAAAATAACTCCTACCACTTTGCGACATTCAAACCGAGTGGCCATAACTCTACACCGGGTCAGTTGGCGGCCAAGCCCTGGTGCTTGTTCAGGTAGGTGATGCGGTTCACGAGCCAGGTGCGGAGAGCGGCGGCTTGTGTGTGGAAGTCGAAGGATGTGAGCTTGTATGCCCAACCGCCGTAGGCGCCGATGGTTGGCCAGCGTAGGCCGTCGTACCTGGCTGAGGGCCCGATCAAGGATGCATATTCGTCGAAGAACGCCAAAAAGTCGTCGTACATATCATCCATGAACTCCTTCCAGCGTTCGGCATAGCGGGTCTTGAACTCGTCGGTGGCCATGAGCTGGCGCAGGAGGGGTATGACGTTGATTTTGGCAGTGGCGCCTGCGGCGGAGTAGCCCGCGCCGGAGGGTGAGAGGAAGTTGAAGCCTACGTCGAAGTCCCATGCCGGCCCGAGGATATATTTCTCCTCCGGCGCAAGCGAGCGTTTGTGGATGTACAGACTCTTGGGGTGATTAAGCTCGTTGGTGCGTATAAGGTTGTATACCATGAGGTAGTTCACAGCGCTTTCTATGTCGAATGCCTCCGCACCGCGACCCTCTGCCACCAGAGCCTCGGCGGCGTTGAAGTCAGCCTCCCATGCTGCTAAACGTTCGGCTGGTGTGGGGCCTTCCGGGTCGTCCTCATATAGTTCGTCGAAGTCGGGGTCCTTGACCATGACCGGCAGGTTGCCTATCTTCGAGCGGAAACGGTAAGGCTCGTCGAACTCTACTCCGAGCTCAAAAAGCATGCCTTCGGTCTCGTTGATGTCCACGCTGCCGGCGTTGATGCCTACCTTTTCGGTCAGAGTGTAAGCGCCTGCGTAGCTGTTGTTTATGAATACGTGGCACGGCACAAGGTTGTTGGCGTAGGGAACTTCGAGGCGGCGTGCGAGCCACAGAGCCAACGCGTTGCGCATCAGTGAAGGGTCCAGATAGTTGTTCAAAAGAACGAAGTTCTTGGCCTTGCGCAGGCCGCATAGAGATGTTTTCTTGCTGAGTTTCAGACGTATCGGCTTCTTGGGCATGCCCCAGGTGGAATTGCCGCGCCCTTTTATCTGAAGTTCGAATTCCTTGACATCTTCCACAAGACCGCTGCCCTCGATGGCCAGGTTGGCTTTGAGGTACAGCTCTTTTTCCCAGAGCATTGTAGCCTTGGGATAGTCCGGGAGGGTGAATCGGAGCACGGGCACATCCACCCGGCGCATCACGCAGGAGTCAACCCGTGCCAGTCCCACCGACATGCGGCCTTTCATCCAGTCGTTGAACTCTACCGTCGGAACGGTGCCGGTCTGGTTGTGGCTGATATTTTCGCCTTCGGTAAGCTTGATTTGGTTGAAAGAACCGTCGTTTCGGTAGATGGCGATATTGGACTGCCCATGGGCCGTCAATGTCCCCGTGAGGAGTAAGGTCAGCAGAAAGTTTTTCATCGCACAACGAATTTTACCGGGCTAAGGCCTTCTATGTTAATGATATAAATGCCGGCCTCAAAATTTGAGAGGTCAATAGCGACTTCGCCGGCAAAGGATCCGGCGGCAACTTTGGCGCCGGAGGCGTTGAAGATAGCGTAAGAGCTCACTTCCGTCGACGGAGCGGAGTAGGCAATGGACCGGTCGGTGATTCTCAGGCTGCCGGTTGGGTCAGGACCCGAGTCCAGGCCCGAGGATTTTACATAGCTATATGATTTTATATCAGTGAGTTGCACTTCTATGTTCCGGTCCGGTGAAGTTACCTTCATCGCCCCGTCGGCCACATCCACCCGCAGGTTGCGGTCCACTTCGAATATATAGGAGAGGTCGGACAAGTCTACAATCTTTAGGCTATAGTCTTGTGCCTGACCTGTGAGAACAAGCCCGGAATAGGTGAGAATCACCAAAAGCGTGCGGAGGATTTTCATGGCGGTGAGGTTTATAGGTTGAAGGTAAGAAATGAACAAGCACAATCGGTGCGAGGCAGAAACCTCACACCGCTGTGCTTGTATGATCTGGTCGAGCGCTTATTATTCCTCTACGGAACGGAGCTGCTGCACGTAAACCGCCTTCATCATTTTCTTGCGGTTGGTTACAGAGGGCTTCTGGAAAGCCTGACGGCTGCGGAGTTCCTTTACGATTCCGGTTTTTTCAAATTTACGTTTGAATTTCTTGAGGGCGCGTTCGATGAGTTCGCCTTCCTTTACTTGTACGATGATCATGTGTTATTTTGAGCTTTTTGTTTTTTCCGTTTGTTTTAGCGGGGCAAAATTACGAAAAAGTTATTTTATAACCAAAAACTTAGGCAGAAAAAGTGCTTTTTCTCATTGAGGATTTGCCGAATCGGGGTCGTCGCCGTACCACTTGGAGTATTCGAGGTAGTTTCGGGCGATTTTCACGTTGATTTCGCGTGCCTGGCCGGGGTCAACCATCTTTATGAATTTGGCCGGTGCTCCACCCCAAAGCTCGTTGGCGCCGATTTTGGTGCGCGAAAGCACCACGGAGCCTGCGGCTACGATGGCGCCTTCGCCAACCTCGGCATCATCCATCACCACCGCACCCATGCCGATGAGGGCGAAGGAGCGGATTTTGGAGCCGTGGATGGTGACGTTGTGACCGATGGACACATCGTCGCCGATTTCGATGGTGCTCTTTTTATATAAGGTGTGGAGAACGGAGCCGTCCTGGATGTTGACGCGGTTGCCGATGGTGATGGTGTTCACGTCGCCGCGCAGAACGGTGTTGAACCAAACGCTGCAGCCGTCGCCCATGGTCACATCGCCGATAATGGTTGCGTTTTCGGCCAGGAAGCAGTCCTTGCCGAACTTGGGCGTGAAGCCGCGCAGGGGAATGATGAGTGCCATGATTACTTGCTGATAGGTTGGGTTTTATTGATAAGCCATGCTTTTTCGGCCTCGTCGGTCAGGTGGGGGAGCAGACGCTCGCGCACGGTGGCCTGGTAGTGGTTGTACCACTCGATTTCCTCCTCGGAGAGAATCGAGGTCTCCATCAGGCTGTTGTCGAAGGGGAACATGGTGAGGGTTTCGAAGCAGAGGAACTTACCGAACTCGGTTTCGAACTTGGGCTGCGTCAGGACGAGGTTCTCGCAGCGGATGCCGTGGACGCCGGTGCGGTAAACGCCGGGTTCGTTGGAGGTGATCATGCCCGGACGCAGGATGGTGTCCACGTAGTTGAGGCGGATGCTCTGCGGCCCTTCGTGCACGCCCAGGAAGTGGCCCACGCCGTGGCCGGTGCCGTGGAGGTAGCTCATGCCGTGTTTCCAGAGGAACTGGCGTGCCAGTGCGTCGAGCTGCGCGCCGCGGGTGTCGTCGGGGAAGATGGCCGTGCCCAGGGCGATGTGACCCTTCATGACCAGGGTGAAGTCAAGTTTCTCCTGATCGGTGGGCGTACCCAGGGCGATGGTGCGGGTGATGTCGGTGGTGCCGTCAAGGTACTGCGCACCGCTGTCCACCAGCAGCAGGCCGTGGGCTTCGAGGGTGGAGTTGGAATGCTCGTCGGCTTCGTAGTGCACGATGGCGCCGTGGGGGCCGTAGCCGGCGATGGTGCCGAAGGACTCGTCGAAGAAGAGCGGGCTGGCCGAGCGGTGGCGGCGCAGAATCTCTGCAACGTCCATTTCGGTGGTGTGAATGCCGGTGGCCACACGCTTTTCGATTTCCATGAACGCTTTAACAAGGGCCACGCCGTCGCGGGTCATGGCGTTGCGCACGCCGTCGAGCTGCACATCGTTCTTAGCGGCCTTGAACCATGCGGCAGGATGGATGGCCACGTGGTAGGCCTTGTCGCCCAGGATGTTACGGACGGTGGCGGAGGTCAGTGCAGGGTTGATGAGCACATGCTCTGCAGGTACGGCGGCGAGGAAAGTCTTGATGCTGTCGTAGGGAGCTGTGGCCACACCTTGCTCCTTGAGGTAAGCGATGGTTTGGTCGGTTAGCTTGGCGGGGTCTATGAGCAGCACATTGCCGCCGTTGCCCAGGTAGAGGTAGGCCGTTGCCACGGGGGTGTGCTTAACGTCGTTGCATCGGATGTTCAGAGTCCACGCAATTTCGTCCAGGGCGGAGATGAGGGTTGCGTCCGCTCCCTCCTTTACGATGTTTTCGAGGATAGCTGCGATTTTGTCCGAGGCGCTCACACCGGCATACTTCACGTCGTGCACGAAGATTTTGCTGTCGGGCAGGGCGGGGCGGTCGTTCCACAGACCCTCGGCGGGTTCAAAGTCGTCAACGACGCTGATGCCGTACTTGCCCAGGTATTTGCGCAGGCTTTCCATTTTGGGCACGCTGAAGAGCATGCCGTCGACTCCTACCTTGCTACCCTTGGCCAGGTGCTCGGCCAGGAATGCTTCGATGGAGGGGGTTGAAGCCAGCCCGTCCTTCATCAGTTCGATGCCGGTGCCGGAGAGCTGTTCGCCGGCCTGGAGGAAGTAGCGGGAGTCGGTCCAGAGGTATGCGCCGTCGGCGGTGACCACCAGGTCGCCGGCGCTACCGGTAAAGCCTGAGAACCAACGGCGCACCTGCCAATGAGCTGCCAGGTATTCGCTCAGATGGGGGTCGGACTGGGGAACTACCACAGCCGCGAGGCCCGCTTTGCCCATTTTTTCGCGCAAAGCGGCTATGCGTTCTTTAATAACTTGCTTATCCATAGTGTAATATGTTTTTTTATTTAGTTTTTTGTTCGTTGATGCCTATTGTGGCAAACTCGCCACCTCAATACGCCCCAAGGACGCTCCGGACGAGCGTCCCCACATGCGTTGCGGCCCCAAGGACGCTCCGGACGAGCGTCCCCACATGCATCGCAGTCGTTGTAGCGCATCTTATTCTCATAATCTATTATACTTTAATCTCTAATCCCTTAATCTCTAATCTTTAAACTTTAAACCATAAACCTTAAACTAAGAAATCAGTACTTCTTCAGGGGAGGGAAGAAGGCGTCGGGGATGTGCTCGAGCTCGTAGTCGTCGGGGACGCCGCGGACGGCGAAGAGGTCGAAGCGCGGAACCCAAGGTTCGTGGAACCGATGCAGCCAGAGCTCGGCGGCCCGGCACATATGGGCGATTTTGCGGTTGTCGATGGCCTCCAGCGGGTCTTCTTCCTTGTTCTGGCGAGTCTTGACCTCGGCGAACACCACTTCGTCGCCGCGCCGGGCCACGATGTCGATTTCGAAAGAGCCGGTGCGCCAGTTGCGGTCCACGATGGTGTAGCCCTGCTCGGTGAGCCGGTCCACGGCCAACTGCTCGCCCCACTTGCCTGTTTCGTTATGCTGTGCCATCTTATCGCTGCCAAAAAGCCGGTGTGAGGAGAATCAAAACGGTGTAGATTTCAAGACGGCCCACCAGCATCAGGCCGGCTAAAATCCATTTGCAAATGTCCGGAACGCCAACATAGTCCGTGCCGTAGCCCGTGACGCCGGCGTCCAGACCGGTGTTCGAAATGCAGGAGAATGCCGAGAAGAACGCGTCAACCACCGGCATGCCGAAGGCGCTGAGCATGATTCCGCCCACGCAGAAGAGCATCACGTAGAAGCACAGGAAAGCGATGACTTTCGCCACCAGCTCGTGGTCCACCGCGCGCCCGTTGAGTTGCACGGAGTATACATTATAAGGATACAGAGCCTTATAAAGTTCGTTGCGGCTGTTTTTTACAAGCACCACCATGCGGTCGATTTTCGCGCCGCCCGATGTACTGCCGGCGCAACCGCCGCTGAACATCAGCACGAAGGTGAGGCCGATGACGAACGGGCCCCACACGGATATATTCACAAGCGAGTAGCCTGTCGATGTAATGGTCGAAACCACCTGAAAGAGGCTGTCGAGGATGGGGTGTTCGGTGGTGGACCAGCGGTCGCCGATGGCCAGAGCGAGAACGAAGAGCAATGTGGCCCCGAGGATGACTCCCACATAGGCCCGGAACACATTGTTCTGCTTCAATGCCTTGAAGTTGCCCCGCGAGCATTTGTAGATGAGGCCGAAGTTGATACCTCCGATGAGCATGAACACCAGCACCACCAGCTTCACGTAGAGCGACCCGCCCCAGACGCTGATGCCCTCGGGCTCGGTGCTGTAGCCGCCCGTGGAAAGGGTGCCGAAGGCGTGGCATATTGACTGGAAAAGGTCCATGGGCCCGAGCCAGAGGAAGAAAATCATGATGAGCGTCAGGATGATGTACACCAGCCAGAGGCTCTTGGCCGTCTGGCTTACGCGCGGACGGATTTTGTCGTGGGTGATGCCGGTGACTTCGGCGTTGAACATCTGCATGCCGCCCGACGAGTTAAGCATCGGCAGCAGCGCCAGGGTGAACAGGATGATACCCATGCCGCCTATCCACTGCATCATGGCCCGCCATATGTGGAGGCCGTGGCTTAGGTGGAAGTGGGGAGGAAAGACAGTGGCTCCGGTGGTGGTGAATCCGCTCATGGCCTCGAAGAAGGCGTCGGTGACGTTGAAATGCTTGGCGTCGTACATGAACGGAATCAGGCCGAAGATTGAGAACACTACCCAGACCATGGCCGTGAGCAGGAAGCCCTCGCGCTTGCCCAGGTGGCGGTTGGTGGGCTCGATTTTAAGGCCCAGGTTCAGCCCCACGGCTCCCGTGAGGATGGTTGTGATCAGAAATCCCTTCCACACGTCCTCGCCGTAGGCCATGGACGTGATGGTGGGTATGACAAGGAACACCGCTTCCATGATGAGCAGCCACCCCACAATCTGGAGCAGCATGCGGATGTTGAGCAAGGGGCGGCGTTCTTTCATCAGTTCTTGAATAGACGTTCCACTTTATTGAGTGCGCCGGCAAGGCAGAACACGAGCACTTTGTCGCCGGCCTGCATGCGTGTGTTGCCGCCGATGAGCATCCCTTCGCCGTTGCGGAAGAGGCCCGCAAGGGTCATGTCGCGCGAGAGTTCAAGGTCTTTGACTGCGGCACGCGTAATCTTCGAACCGGGACGCACCTCCAGCTCGGCCACTTCGGCGTCGGTCAGCGCCAGCGACTTGGATGTGGACGAGTCCTGGTCCAGCAGCAGCTGGAAAATGTAGCTCGAGGCCAGGAGTTTCTTGTTCACGATAGTGCCGACGTTGAGTTTCTCGGCCTGAGCCAGGAACTGGATGTTCTCGACGTCGGCCACGGTTTTCTTTACGCCCAGGTCGCGGGCGGTGATGCAGGAGAAGATGTTGGTTTCGGACGATTCGGTCAGGGCTACCAGTGCGTCCATGTCCTCGATGCCGATTTCGGTGAGGAAGTCTGTGTCGCGGCCGTCGCCGTTGACAATGTCGGCGTCGTAGCATTTCTTGGTGAGCTTGCGGCAGACGTCGCGGCTGGGCTCGACGATTTTGAATTTGAACTCGTCGTGGCCCAGGTTGACCAGCCGGCGCGCAATCTTGGTGCCTCCGAGGATAAGGACGCGGCGCACGGTGTGCTCGTGGTTGCCCGTCAGGGGTATGAGCTCGTCCACATGCTCGCGCGTGGTGGTGATGTAGAGGATGTCGCCGGCCTCCATGGAGTCGTTACCGCCGGGGATGATGGAGCGGTGGGCGCGGTTGATGGCCGACACGTGGAAGTGGTGGTTGGTGTAGGTGAAATCGCGCAGCTTCATGCCCTCCAGCGGGCAACCGTGATTCACGCGCACGCCCACCAGAATCAGGCGCCCGTCATGGAGTTCAAACCAGTTGCGCATCCACGTCCGCCGCAACGACTGCAGAATTTCCTGCGCCGCCAGCTGCTCGGGGTAGATGACGCGGTCCACGCCCATGGCCTTGACATAGGGCAGGTTCGAGGGCTCCATATAGTCGTAGGAGTCCAGTCTGGCCACGGTCATGCGCGCGCCCAGCTGCTTGGCGATGGAGCATGCCACGACGTTGTTGGTCTGGTAGGGCGTCACGGCGATGAAGATGTCGCAGGTGCCGGCGTTGGCCTCGCGCAGGGCGCCGAAGGAGGTCGGGTTGCCCTCCACGGTCATCAGGTTGTAGTTGGAGTCCATGATGCCCAGGCGCTCGGAGTCGTTGTCCACAAGCGTGATGTCCTGGTCCTCGTTGCTGAAGAGTTTGGCCAGATGGGAGCCTACCTCGCCGGCGCCGGCAATAACGATTTTCATAGGCCTGTAACCTCCTTTATGGTATTGAGAATGGCGTCGGAGTCGATTCCGGCGATGTGCTTGAGCTGGGTGGGAGTGCCCTGGGGGATGAACTCGTCGGGGATTGCCAGGACAGCGAGCTTGGGCGAATAGCCGTTGGCGGCCATCCATTCGCTCACGGCGCTGCCAAGACCACCGAGGCGTGTGCCGTCCTCCACCGTAATGATGGGGCGGCCGGACTCGGCGGCGGCTCGGAGAATGTCCTCATCGATGGGTTTGATGAAGCGCATGTCGTAGTGAGCCACGGATATTCCGGCCTGCGAGGCCTCGAAGGCCGCCTTGGCCACCTCTTCGGCCGTGGCGCCGATGGAGAGGACCACCGCATCGGTGCCATCGCGTAGCTGCTCGCCCTTGCCGATTTGGATGGGCTCCAGGGGTGCGTCGCCGTCGGTGAGCTTGCCCCCGCGCGGGTAGCGGATGGCCATCGGGCCGTGCTCGGTTGTTGCGGCGGTGTGCATCATCTGCCGCAGGACGGCTCCGTTGCGGGGAGCGCCGATGGTCATGCCGGGGATGGTGCGCAGGTAGGCCAGGTCGTAGGCGCCGTGGTGGGTCGCACCGTCCTCCCCTACGAGGCCCGCGCGGTCGATGCAGAAGGTGACGGGCAGCGAGTTCAGCGCCACGTCGTGGATAATATGGTCGTAGCCACGCTGGAGAAAACTGGAATATATGGCCACGAAGGGTTTGAGGCCGTCCTTGGCCAGACCTCCGGCGAAGGTCACGGCGTGCCCTTCGGAGATGCCCACGTCGAACACGCGCTCGGGGAACTCGGCCTGCATGGTCGAAACGGAAGTGCCTGAGGGCATGGCGGCTGTGATGGCCACCACTTTGGGGTCGCGGCGGGCCAGCTCGAGGAGCGTGTCGCCGAACACGTCCTGGAACTTGCGAGGGGCGTCGGCGGGGACGTCCTCGGCGGCGCGGTGGCCCGTGGCGGCGTCGAACTTGCCCGGTGCATGCCAGCTGGCGGGGTCCTTCTCGGCGGGTTCATAGCCCTTGCCCTTGACGGTCTTGAGGTGGAGGATGCGGGGGCCCTCCATGTCGCGGATGTCGCTGAGCACACGCACCAGCGTACCAACGTCGTTGCCGTCGAACGGGCCGAAGTACCTGATATTCAGACCTTCAAAGATATTGTGCTGCTTGCTCAGGAGCGCCTTGAGGCTGTTGTTGAAGCGCAGGAGTGCGCCCTTGCCCGAGTCGCTTACCAGATGGAGCTTGCGGAAGAGCTTGTAGAGCTTATAGCGCAGGTCGTTGTAGAGGCGCGAGGTGTTGAAATGCGCCAGATATGAGTTGAGCGAACCGACATTGCGGTCGATGCTCATATCGTTGTCGTTCAGGATTATAAGCAGGTTGTTGGGTGTGTTTGCCGCATTGTTGAGGCCCTCGAAAGCGAGGCCTCCGCTGATAGACGCGTCGCCTATCACGGCCACCACGTTGCGACGGGGTTCATCGCTGTTGAGGCGCGCGGCCACGGCCATGCCCAAGGCTGCCGAAATTGAGTTGGAGGCGTGCCCGGCGGCGAAAGTGTCGTACTCGCTCTCCCGCGGGTTGGGAAAACCGCTGATACCCCCGAGGGTGCGGTTGCCGTCGAAGGCCTCCCGACGCCCCGTGAGCAGCTTGTGGCCGTAAGCCTGATGGCCGACGTCCCACACGATGCGGTCGTAGGGCGTGTTGAACACATAGTGCAGCGCTACAGTGAGTTCCACCGCCCCCATGCTCGAGGCGAAGTGTCCCGGATTGGACGCCAGCGAGTGGATGAGGTGGTGTCGGATATCTGCACACACCCCCGGCAGTTGGTCGGGCGTGAGGGCTCGCAGGTCGGCCGGCGAGTCGATTTTGCTCAGCAGCGGTTCGGCGTTAGCGTTCATTTGCGCACGTATTTTTTATATATAGGCACGAAAATAATGATGGCCGATGCCACGATGACGAAGCCCGTGTAGAGCGTGAACCGGCTGTGAGTGAGGATATAACCCACCAGGACAAGCCACAGCACGCCCAGCACCACGAATCTGAAAATTACCGATCGATCCATTGCATTACCTGTTAACGAGGCAAATTTACCAAAATTTTGCCAAAAGGCCAAATTGTTGGCAATGCATAATTCATAATGCATAATTCATAATTGACCACGGTGGGCTGGGATGGGCCTCCCGACCGCCCGGTTGCCGCCAATGCGGTAGGCATCGTTTGGAGTGTCCTAAAGTGCCGCAAAGGTATGCTCCGGTTATTTCTTGGGCGCAGGGGATTTGGTGGAGGTGGGCATTGCGGGGTTGGAGCCGTTGATGAGGCGGTTGATGCCTTCGGTTTCGTAGTTGATTATCACTGTTTTGGCGGGGTCGATAAGGGTGCTGATCCACTTGGAGTCGACATACTGCACCCCGATGACATCCAGCACCTGCTTCCATACCGATGGGCTCTTGCGGCGGCTTTTGATGAGTTTCCATTCGGGACCCCATGCGGCTTTGTCCCACTTGCCGTCCTTCATGTAGTAGTCGCGGTTGATTTTGCAGGTTTCGCTGATTCGCATTTCGACTTTGTACTGGCCGGTGCCCCAGGCGTCCTCCATGGTGGCAAGGTCGGTGCTGCCCACGTACGAGCGCGGTACGAGGAAGCAGTCGCCGGTGACGGTGACTTGCTTGGGACCGCCGGCGTCGGTGACGGCGGAGTAGGTGAATATGCCGTCGGCGTCCATAAGGGCCGGGTCGATGTGGGCGCTGATGTCGAACGAACCGAGGGGTACGTCGTTAAAAACCTGCATGGCTTGGTTTATCCACGAGGATGTGATGGTTGCGTTGACGTTGAAGCGGAGGTCGGTTCGCTTATCGAAGTCGAAGCCTATGCGGGCGTCGGAGTTGAGGCCGAGGGAGTCGTTGGGGAGGTCGCACAGAGCGTAATTGAAGCGCAAAGAGTCCACGTAGACCTCGAATTTGGAGTGGTTCAGGATGCGCATGCGGCCGATGGAGTCGGTGCGGACGTTGCAGGAGAGGTAGAACACTTCTTTTTCCTGCGGCTGGCCGTCGGCGTCGGTGAATTCGATGACCTGGCGGCAACCGAAGCCGTAGAAGTAGAGGTCGGTAGGGTCGAGCGGGCCGGCGGTCGACGGGTTGCGGTAGAAGTCGAGGATTTCCATCTGCATGGGCAAAACTCGGACGAACTGCGACTCGCCCTTGACGGCCTTTTCCCACTTAGGCTGCTGGCTCTGAGCGGCCTGCATAATGGCGCCGACGCCCATCTCGATGAGCCCTGTGGCTACTCCGATAGCCTGCCCGGAAAAACTGGAGCGGTACATCGAGGCCATGTCGGTGAGGAAGGAGCGGTTTCCGCGCGAGCTTTCCATGCCGCGGTTGTACTCCGATACGGTTGAGTCGTTGCCCTCGTGGACTATGAGCGAGTACTTGCGCTGGCCCTCCATCTTGCGGCCCTTTCCGGGGATCTGAGCAGCCAATGAGCTGATGGCGAGTGTGAGCGAGAGAAATATAGTCAAAACCTTGGTTTTCATATGCATAGTGGTCAAAAATCGTCAATGAGAATGAATGGTGCCCAGTAGTACGGCTGGCTGTAGGGTGGTATTGTTCGCTGAGCCTTGGTCCGGCTGCGTGCCATGGTACCGGGAGAATATGGCCGGTAAACGACTGCCGTGGGCTGTTCAGCCACCCGCCGTCGGGCACGGCTGAAGGCTTCGTGCTTGGACGCCCCCTCGGTCAGGGCCTTGTGGAAGGCTTGCATGAAGAGCATGGTGGACATGTCGTCGACCTCCCATAGGGTTGCGATGATGGTGCTGACGCCTGCCATCTTGAGGGCGCGAACCAGACCGGCGGCGCCTTCGTCGTTGACGTCGCCCACTGCCGTGCGGCATGCCGAGAGTATCACGAAGTCGACGCCACGGAGGTCAAGGTCGCAGATTTCGCGCGCCGACAGGAGTCCGTCCTCGCCCGTGGCGAAGTCGTAACCGCGGTTGGCCCCCGACAGGGCGAGGCCTGAGGCGAGCAGCGAGCGGTCCACGGCCACGCTGTCGGCCAGGAACTCCGGGCGGCGCCCCACGCCGAAGCCGAGGCTGTAGCCGTGGGTGGCCAGGTGCACGAGGTCGTAGTTGCCCATAAGGCCCTTGAGCCTCCCCTCGTTCATGGCGTGGACCACTGTGGCGCGTGGGTTGATGCGGCCTATGGAGTCGGCCTCGGCGGCAGTGCCCTTGAGGTAGGAAAAGTTGGCGTTGACACCGCGTGAGAAGAGGGCGTCGGAGGCGTCGTGGTTGCCCGAGCCGTCGCCCGAAAGACCCTCCACGCGGTTGTAGTCCAACCCGCCGACCACAAGCACGGAATCGCCGGGGGCCTGTGCCCTGCTGCGGCGAATAAGTCCTGCGGTGGATGTAACGCGATGAATATCATATCGTTCCTGCCCTGAGAACGGCATGTTTTCGATACCCCAGAGGTGGAAAATTCCCTCGGGGGCAAAGTAGATGGTCTTGGTTGACGCCGGCAGGGCGTTGATGATGGGTTGCCACAGTCGGTCGGCCAGGACGGTGTCGGAATAGAGGTCGTTCTTGACCATCTTTTTCTCCACCCTCAGCGCATCTTCAATGGAGCGTGAACCGACAACGCCGGGACGGGAAATATCGGCCTCCGACAGCAAGGGCACAAATTGCGCCGCGCCCTTGTGGGGCAAAAGCAGGGCCGCATAGGCCATTGAGTCACTTCCGGGGGCATATCTTACCACCTCGATGGCGGCTTCCCCGGGGCGGAGGGCCCGACGCACAGCCCGGGCATCCACTGCCAGCAGGCGGTCCAATGCGGCAGAGTCGCGCATGCCCAGCAGGGTGGTCAGGCGGCGGAAAAGGGCCACGCCATAGAGGAATTCGGGGTCGGTCCCTTCGGCGAAAACGCGCCCGAGCAGGTCTTTCTCCTTCACCCAATAGTTGAGTCGCTCGGAGGCCGACATTGCGGGCAGATTGTTCAGCAACGAAGCCCGTGTCTTATTATAATATGAACGGAAAACGCGGTCGGCCTGCGCATTGCGCCCAGCCCGCCGCAGAATTTCGCCCTGCTTGCGGAGGGCGATTATGCCGTCGGGACTGTCTTCAGGCAGCCCGCGTACAACCTGTGCAATAAGGTTGATGGCAACATCGTGGCGGCCCGCCTCGCTTTCGACGATGGCGAGGTTGCCCAGGAGGTTGAGGCGGTCGGCGGGGTTTGTCATGAGCTCGGCGGCTTGCCGAAGGTCGTCGGCAGCCGGTGTAAGGTTACCGGCCGCCCAGCGGGCGTATCCGCGGTTCTGAAGCAGGGCAGCGTAGTCGTCGGCATGCCGGGGTTCGACGGCGGCGAGAGCACTGTCGGCCACGGCCACAGCACGTCCGTATTGCCCGAGCATGGTCAGGGCGCGCACGCGGTGGGTGGCGGCGGTGATGGCGTAGCGGGACGTGGTCACACTGTCGCTCAACGCAAGGGATTGGTTGTAATCGCCTGTGGCAAAGGATATTTCGCTCCCGACCAGCCGCAGCATATCGTCTGCCTCGTCGTCGGGGGAGTACATGCGCGCAAGGCGATATTGCTCAACGGCCTTTATGTAATCGCCCGAGGCCAAGAAACTTCTTGATTTGGCTGCGGCTGCTTCCACGCGCTCAATATCCGACTCCTGTGCCACAGCGGCAAGAGCCGTAAAAGCCATGAAAAGCAGGAGTAGCCGACGCGTCATGTTAATTTGCGAAAAGGGTGATAATCAAAGGTTTGTCGGTAGGATTGGTGACTGTGTACACCACCGGGGCGCGCTCGCCGTTATTCCAATGAGCATAAGCCATGAGTCCGTCGGCGTATTCTGTAACCGGCACCGTTTGTGAGGCCGAGTCGGTGACATTGAGCACCACCCGGCCGCCCGGCTGCGCAATGGCCACGAGGATGCAGTCGCCCGATGCTTGCTCGGTTGCTGTCACCGTTCCTCCCGGGGCGAGGGTCAGGTCGAGCACCCGGCAGCCTGTGCCCATGCCGCGCGAGAGTCCCTTGGGAGCATAGTCGGTGGCCCGGTAGCGGGCCCGCGCGTAAGCGTAGTCGTAAGCAAAAGGAATTGGGTCGTCGGCAATGCCTGACCGGTCCGCAATCTCGACTTTCATCTTGCCGAGGCTCAGGCCTTTGTGCGAAAAAGTGGAACGCGTATTGAGCAGGTCCATTGCCAGAGCGAACGCCCCGTTGGCCACAAGGCTGTCGGTAGCCGTTTCGCCTTCTATAATCTTCAGGCAACCCTCATAGAAACGCGCCACGTCCGGCTCTGACGCCAGCGAGTCCGGCTGCAACATCTGCGCCGCAAGCGGTTGCAGCAAAAGTGTGGCAAAAAGCAAGCAAATTAGACGCATAGGCAATGATTTTTGGCAAAGTTACACATTCTCAGCCAATAAACCAAATCAATCCAGCGCGTCAAGCAAAATAAATGCCGCCCAATAGTGGGGATGGTTCCAGTCGGGGTTCTTTCGCACGGAGGCCTTTGCCGCTTCGAGGGCCGCCTGTTTTGATGCCGGGGCAATGCCGGCTGCCGGGTCGCCGAGCCAATGGCGGTAGAACTCGGTCATGAGGTGGCAGGTGGCGTCGTCGTCGACCTTCCAAAGCGACATGAGCAGGCTGCGCGCGCCGGCCTTCTTGAAGCCGCGCTGCAGGCCGAAGACACCGTCGCCGGTGACGCGTCCGAGTCCGGTTTCGCAGGCCGAGAGCACGGCCAGGTCCACGCCCGAGAGGTCGAGGTCGGCGATTTCGCCGGCGGTAAGGATGCCGTCGTCAACGCCGTCGGGGAAGTCGAAGCCTTTATAGCGGTTCACCGCTCCGGCCATGAGCAATCCGGAATTCTGCAATGCCAGGTCCTCAACCGTAAGCCCTTGACCCACCGGCACTTCTTCATCGTTGAAGAAACCGTGGGTGCTGACGTGGAGCACCTTGCCGTAATCTCCTGAGAGAGCCTTGAACGACGCCTCTGTGCCGTCGTTCCATACGCGGCACACCGGTTCGCGGTGGAGTGTCCGCTGGATGAAATTGCTGATGGAGTCCACTTCGGTACGCGAACCTTCAAGGTAGCTGATTTCAACGTCGCCCTTGCGCGACCAGCGTGCAGCCATGAGGTCGCCTGCTGAAAAGGCTCGGGTGCGCAGTTCGGGGTAGCGCTCGGAGTCGGCCCGGAGTTCCTCCACGGATGTGTCGTAGTTCAAGCCACCGTAGAGCGTGGCGCCCTCAGCCTTACCGCTCTTCTTCCCGACATAAATCAGTTCTGCAGTTGAGGAAAGTCGGTGAAGCCCAACCCCCGGAGGCAGAGTAGCTTCCGACGTTGGCAGCGCCTCGAGGGCGATGGAGCAGAGTGGCCCCTGGGGCACGAAGTAGATATCCGAACACTCGCCGACCACTTCGCCGACGGGGCCCCAGACCATGTCGCCCACGGTAGTATTTTCGTAAATGTCGTCCCAAGCCTCGGCGGTGCGTGTGTATATCTTTTTGATTACCGGGTACTTGTGGTTCGGCAAAAGAATCACTGCCATGCCGGCGAAAGAACCGTCGTCAAGGGCAAAGTCGACAAACTCCACCGCCGCGGCACCCTTTGGCAGAGCCTTCCGGACCTGCTTCCATGTAGCGGCTGAAAGTCGGGCGGAGCCGTTGTCGGCCTGGCGCAGGCGTTTCATCAGGTCCTGCTCGAGCTTACGCACGTCAGCCTCAAGGTCCGGGGCTGCGTGCCCCTGCTGCGACATACGCATCAGCAGCTCCTTCTTGCCGTTGAGTTCGGCGTAGAGCGCCCGAGTGGGCTCGTCGGAGTCCTGGATAGTGCGGATCAGCGCTTTGTCGACGTTGAGCAACATGCCGTTTGAAAACAGCATTGCGTCGTACAGCAGCGGGCCCATCTCCTCCGAATTCTCGAAGCTGTGACACAGCCAGGGGAGGTACTGCCGGTAGAATGCGTAGTTTGCTGCCCAGAAGTCGGCGCGCTGCTCGGAGGTGAGAGTGAGCAGGTTGTCGTATATGAATGCAGTGCCGTTATTGAACGCCCGGCGGTAGTGCTTGGCCGCATCGGCCGGACGGTTGGTCTTGAGGCTTATATCGCCGAGCATCTTGTGGGCCGTAACGCTCTCCACCGCATCCTTCCCGAAGTATTGTTCCACTATATTCAAGCACTCTTTGGTGAGCTTTTCGGCCCGGGCGAAGTCCTCCTGCTCAAATGCAATCTGGGCGCAGAGGGACAGGTTGTCGAAATTCCGGCTCTCCGTAAGGGCTGCCGACGCGAAGGTATGGGCTGCGTCGAAGTCTTTCTCGTAGAGGTAGTACATGGCGCGGAGGCGGCGGGGCAGGGAAGTGTCTACGTTCGGGGCCTGCTCGAGCTCCGAGAGGGTGCGCTCTATGGCGTCGATATCGGTCAGGCATTCTTCCTTCTGACCGGCAGCATATTTTACCCACAGCCCGTTGACGAGGTTGCTGTAGAAAATCATTGAATTGCCGGCATAGTTTTCCTGCGAAAGTTTGTTCACACGTTCGAAGAATTCCCGTGCGCGGTCCATTTTACCCATTTTATTATATAGGTTGGCAAGATGCTGGCATGCTACAAGGACGTTCATATTCTCCGTCGAGCCCCCGCTCCGGGCCATTTCGTAGGCCCGGGTGAGCATATCCTCCGCATCAGCCAGCCGTCCGGCTGCAAGGTAGGTGGTTCCGGCGATGACATACATGGAAAGCGTGGTATAGTGGTCGTTAAAGGGGTTTGCCTCAGCTTCTTCCAGCATTTTCTCTGCATATTCTATCGCCTTGGAGTGGTTGCCGGTGACGCGTTCGACGTCGGCCAAAGTTCCGTAGATGGTGAATTTCTGCGATGACGATAGATTTTTGGATTTGGAGAGCAGTTTTTTCAAAATCTCCCCGGCCTCGTGAGGATGAGTAACGGCCTTGGCTCCTGCACCGAGCATCAGCAGCGAGGCCAGTTCCCCGTCGGCATCGCTGTAGACGCGCTGGCTGATGTCAATGATTTTATCGCCGACACTGTTGAGGAGGTTCACGTCGGAAACCTCACCCAGACGTTTCATGAGCACCGCCTGCATCCCCAAGGCCTGGGCATACTGGCGCGACACAGTCCCGTAGCGCTTTTCAATTGCGTCGCTGTAGCCATCTATAAGTTCCAGGGCCTCGTCTTTGCGCTCCAGGCCAATCAGGATTATGAACTTGGTGTTGTAAAGCGTTGCTTCATCCTGATACTCAACGTTCTGAACTTCAGCAATAGCTTGATTGATAACGCCGAGGGCATCTTCGTAAAGCCCGCTATTCTTGAGATAGTTGGCCTCGAAATTTTGGAGCGTAATGCGCATGCGGCGGTGGAAAAGGCTCGAATCGGGGTACAATGATTTCAGCTTCGCCAGGATAGAGTCGGCCTCGTGGCGCGTAGACTCGTCGCTGCTGAGCATCGTGCAAACCTGCGTGGCTGCCAGAAAATAAGTTTCATCTGTCAGAGGCAGGTCGTTGGTCTCGTACATATCCATGGCCCTGCGGTAGTTGTCGAGGGCTTGGTCGCGGTTGCCCAAGCCGTTTTCGCAGTTCCCGCGTTCCTTGAGCAGATAAGCGCGGTCCGACACGCTGCCGGCGTTGTTGCGGTCCATCAGTTTGAGGCAATCGTCCAGGTAACCGAGGGCCTTCTTATACTCTCCGGTGCGGGTGGCCAGGGCGCCAAGGTGGTGCAAGGTCTGCACCTGCCCGGGCAGCCCGTAGGCTCCCTGCTTGCGGAAAAGTTGGCCGGCGGTGCGCAGGGCCTCCTCGAAGGCTGCGTAGTCATGCTGCAGGTCGTAGCATTCGCCCAGCGCAAAGTAATGCGGGCCGAGGAAAGAGTAGTCGCGCGGGTAGCGCATGCGGTAGATTTTGATAGCATTCTGAATGTCGTCCACGGCCTCTTCAAGGTTCATACTCAGCTTGTTGAGCACCCCGCGGGCGTAGAGCAGTTCGGCCAGCGGCTCGGAGTTAGCCGAGGCCAGCCCGATGGCCCGGTCAGCAATAGGCTTGCCCAAGGCCGGTTGTCCCGAAAGAGTATAATATGACACTAACAGCGAGGGGATGGCATAGAGGTTCTCGACATCAACATTCGCCGGGTCAAGAGCCATGTATTCCTGAGCGGCCCTTTCGGCGAACGCATTTCCACTCTCCACGTCGGCCTCGGCCAAATACTGGTTGAGTAACAGCTGGAGGACGGAATGGTAATACATCGAAAATTTGGACATATGACCATCCAGAAGGTCCACTGCATCGGCGGCTAACTGCTTGCCTCCCTTAGTGTTACCTCCGGCAAATTCCAGTCCGCTCTCAAGGGTCAACAAGGGCGCACGCCACCCCTGTTCGCGACTTTGAGTGTGCTCTGCAGCGTCCTTGGCCTTGTTGAGGTACATGCGGGCATTAATTGAGTCGCCCTTCATGCTGTACAACGACGCTACGTTGCAGTACGACCCCTGGACGAAATAGTTGTCTTCCCCCAAGGCCTTCTGCTCTTCTTCCAGCACCTGTTTTGCCCAGAAAATGGCGTTGTCGATGTCCGTGGCTTTGTTGACCAAAGTGGCATAGTAACGCGACTGCTTGGTGAGTGCGCGGTCGATTGGTTCCTGGTCGTAAAAAAACTCCGACTCTTTCCGAGCATGCTCAATGTCGCCTAACTTGAAGTAGCACGATGCCAACCACTGGCGGGTAATCCCCTCGAGGTCAGCATCTTCGGGAGCCTCCTCGCGGTCCATTTGGGCAACGCGCTCGAACACCGGAATGGCTTCGGCATATTTCCCCGCTTCGTAGAGGCCCTTGCCTTGCGCAAAGAGCGAATCGTTGGCGGCCGACTGTGCAGCGGCCGGAGCGAGGGTGATCAAGAGCAGGGCAAGAAATATGATGTGTCGCATGGCGTGTCGTTTGTTACAAAAAACGGAATCTATTGCTGTGTATTGCACAAAGTTACGTTTATTTTTAGATTTCTCTGCATTTTCGCAGAAAAATTTTTGTAACTTTGCCCGAAATGAACCATTTATGACACAAATAAAAACAATCTTATCGGGAATCCTTTTCCTCATCCTTGGCATGATGCCCTGCCCGGGTCAGAAATATCACTGCGCGGAAAGTTGTGGAGTCAGAGGTAATGTCAAGACCCTGACAAGTTCATTAATTCTTGCCGAGGCCGATTATACAGTTGCGGAATATAATTATACCTTCAACAAGCTTGGTGAACTTACCGGCTACAACAACACGATGTATGAAAACGGCGAACCCGATTTTATGAGCTACAATGTCTACGGGCTGCAGTACGACCGCAACAATTATCTGACCGAATATATGATGGACGACGTCGACGATGAGGCCCTGGTTACGCTTGAATACAAAACCATCGCCGGGCAAGTCGTTCCCGTCAAAGAGACAACGAGCATGCTCGCCGGAGGAGATCAACTGGTTGTTTATTACCGATACGACGCCGCCGGAAATATTATAGGGCGCACCTCCAAAACGTTCAACAGCAAAGGCGAATTGACGGAAGAGATGAATTTAACTTACAGGATTCTGGAGCGTGACAGCCGGGGAAACTGGACCTTTGCGCAGCTGACTCATACCGGCAAAGATGGCAACTTAATATTCAATGAAAAGCGTGCGATAACCTACTGGCCGGCAGAGCCTAAGGCCGCCGAGCCCACGCCCGCTGCCACTGCACCGGGCATACCGGTCGCCACCCAAAAAGTCTCCGACGCGAGGCGCTTGACCCTGAATCAACTCCTGACCACTGTCGGCGGTTATGGCTTGGTAGGAAAGTCTATAAAATTCAACGCCGCGGCTCTACGTGATAACGGGGTGAACATCGACGTCGACGGGTCAAAGGAAATAACGCTATCGTTCGGTGAGACGGGCAGTTCGAAAACTGGCAGCCGTAAGACTAATAAAAATATTCAGGTTGCGGGGCTGCCCGACGATTTCTCGGGAGTGGACGTGGCCTATTCGGACCCCGGCAAACTCGACATGCGCTGCCAATATACATTCCGTTTCGTGAGCAAATCCACTCAGGAGCAGCAGACCCTTGCGCAAACTCTTGTGGATGCCATCCTCCAGCTTGCCAAAGGTTTTTACATTGATTTCCGCTACAACGAATCGTCGAAAAAATATATAGCCAACAGTTCCGCTCACGGCCGGATTTACCTGTGGCTTACCCTCGAAGGTGGCGACACCGGCGTGGCTCTGACGGTAGACCAATCCAAACGCAAGGATTAATTCTTTTTCATATTGAAAAATTTTGGCTATATTTGCGCAAAATAACTGCTTATGCGACACATTTTCTGCCTCCTGACCCTAATCGCTGCGGTCGTCTCCGCCTACGCGACCGATTATACCTACGCACAATGCGAGGGCTCGTTAACTCCCTATCCCTCAGTCACCAGAGTTGCTGAGTACCCCGACTCACTCGTGCCGGTGTTCATAAACCACGTCGGGCGCCATGGTGCGCGTTATCCGGCTTCCGCCGCTAACTGCCTGGCTCTCCGACGAGCCCTTCAAAAGGCTGATTCGCTGGGTACAATCACCCCTCTCGGCAAGAAACTCCGGGCCCTGAACGAGCAGGTAATCAGTCTGTCCAACGGCCGGTGGGGCGCGCTCGACTCCCTGGGTATGGCCGAACAGGCTGGAATCGCCGCGCGCATGTTCGCCAACTACACGGAAGTGTTCCACAAAGGCGCTGTGGTTCAGGCACTTTCAAGCTACTCACCTCGCTCAATGATGAGCATGTTCTCGTTCGTGCATCAGCTTGATAAGCTCAATAACAACGTGACCTTCACCACATCAACCGGCCATGTGAACAGCCCCACCATGCGTCCCTTCGACATCGACCCCGACTACCTTGCCTTCCGTCGCGACAAGGTGTGGGCGCCGGCTTATGACGAATATTTTGCCGCCACAGCTCCCTCCGAACCCATAAAACGCGTGTTGGGCAATAACTACCCCTTCAAGGACGACGCCGAAGCCCGGGACCTTTCGCTGATAGAGTACTACGTGGTGGCAGGTTTCTCGGCCATGAGCCTGCCCAATCCCATGGCCGACTTCCTGACCGTCGCCGAGGCAAACGCGCTCTGGAGTTGCTTCAACTTGCGTCAATACCTCCAGCGGACCGCCACAACAGTATCCACCGTGCCGGCCGACATCGCATCGGTGCTGGTGCAGGACATCATCGCCACCACCGACAACTTCGTTAACGGCACAAACACCACAACCACAGCCGTTCTCCGCTTCGGACACGCCGAAACCGTGATGCCTCTGGTAAGCCTCCTCAGGCTGCCAGGGTGCTACTATCTGACCAACTATTTTGACACCGTCGATGAGCATTGGCTCGATTTCGATGTCGTACCAATGGCTGCCAATGTTCAGTTCATCCTCTTCAAGGCAAAAGGCAGCGGACGATATTACATCCGCGTCGAACTCAACGAGCGACCTCTGGCCCTGCGAAAGGGCGACCCCGACACAATCTTCCCCTGGGGCGAAGTCCGTCGTTACCTCACCGACTGCATTCCCCTCTATCGAAACTGATGGCTCGCATCGGTATCCTCAGCGACACCCACGGCTTCTTCGATGAGGCCATGGTTCCTTATCTGCGCGAATGCGACCAGATTTGGCATGCCGGCGACATCGGCGATTTCGCTATAGTCGAGCGTCTGCGCGAGCTCGCTCCGGTGGTCCATGCCGTGTCGGGCAACATCGATTCAGGCGAGGTGCGCCGGCGATGCCCCGAAATGGAAATCTTTGAAGTTGAGGGTGTTAGAGTACTCCTTACCCATATCGGCGGATATCCCGGCCGCTGGTCGCGCGGAATCCCGACAATGCTTCGGGAGGAGGGTATAAAGCTTATGGTCGACGGGCATTCGCACATCACAAAAATTATGTACGACCCGCGCCTCGAAGTGCTCCACATCAACCCCGGCGCCGCAGGCCGTCAGGGTTGGCACAAAGTCCGAACCATTGTCCGCCTCTCCATTGAGGCCGGAAACATGTCCGACTGCGAAGTTATTGAACTCGGCAACAAACCCACTCGAACCCCTAAAATCTGATGCCTAAAACCTAAAGTCTAAAAGCCTGAAAAGTCAAGCCGGATTCCTCCTCTCAACTTCTCCTCTTGTTAACATCTCCGTTAAAAACACATAAATATTACAATTCCGCGCATTTTACCCTTGCGCGGCGGCGGCTATATCGCAGAAAAGTTTTAATTTTGCACCTTGAAATATCATATCCTAAATGAAGAAACTTTCAATATACGCGTTCGCTGCCGTCTGCCTCGTCTCATTGATGCAGGCCTGTAACGACGATACTCCCATAACCGAGTCAGCGTCCTCCGACACCATCGTGTACTCTTTCGGATTCCAATCCGATAGCAAAGTGATGGAACGTCTGGACACTGTATTCTTTTCCATCGACCTCATCCGCGGCGAGATTTTCAATGCCGACTCCATGCCTTACGGCACAAACATCTCCAAGCTCGTGCCCGCCATATCAGTGGTGGACAACGCCCAGGCGGTAACACTCTCTTTCCGCACCGAAGCCGGCAACGACACCCTGACGGACTACCTCACCAACCCCGGCGACAGCATCAACTTCTCCAATGGCCCGGTGACGCTCTCGGTGATGTCGCCCGGCGGAACTTTCAGCCGCAGCTACAGCGTCCGCGTGAATGTGCACAAGGTTGTGCCCGACACCCTCGTGTGGGGCGAATCGGCCTTCAGCGAAATCCCCTCGGCCCTGAGCAGCATCACCGCCCAGCGCACCGTAGCCAACGACAACGGCACCTACTGCCTCACAACCGACGGCTCATCCTTCAGCCTCGCACATACCACTTCCAACGAGATGTCTGACTGGCAGCACACAGCAGTGACGCTCCCTGCCGACGCCGACCTGAACTCCTTCGCAGCTGCCGGTGAGTCGCTCTATATCCTTGATAATCAGGGTGCGCTCTACGAGTCCGCCGACGGTTCCGCATGGACCGCAACCGGCCGCACCTGGAAATATATCTACGGCGACTGCATCGGAAACCTCGGCGGTGCAGCACTTGACGGCGACGGGAACTACATCTTCGAGCAGTATCCCTCCGGTGCATCTATGCCCATCCCGGCTGAAATGCCCGTAGCCGGTGCCTCCGTGCCCGTATCCTACAAAGCACCAATGGCCTCCGAAGCTCAGTGTGTAATTGTGGGCGGTCGAAAAGCCGACGGCACCCTCACCGGCCACGCCTGGGGATTCGACGGCAACTCCTGGGTCAAGGTCAGCAATCAAGGCCTCCCGCATGGCCTCGAAGGGGTCGCAGTGGTGCCTTTCTTCACCTATTATATAAATAAGGTGTTCATCGCAACTGAACTCAGTGTATTCATGGCCTTCGGAGGTACTGACGGCACAGACCTCAACACCACGGTGTACATCACGCAGGACTTCGGCATGACCTGGACCAAAGCCCCCGAGCTGGCTCAAGTACCCGAGTCGGTGTCCATCGGTGCATACGCCCAAGGCTTCATGCGTAACACTACCCTCTACCCCTCACGAGCCACACGCCCCGTGCAGGAATGGGAATGCCCCTATATCTACATGTTCGGTGGTGTTGACGCGCAGGGTCAGCTTTACAACAGCGTGTGGCGCGGAACCCTTAACCGCATGACCTTCAAGCCTCTGATCTGATGAACTGCACTCCTTGGAATATGACCCGCAACGCCTGGCGCACGGCCCTTGCCGTGGTCGCCGTCTTGTGCATATCCTTCGGAGTAAACCTCAGTGCCCAATCCGCTCCCTACAAGTTCGACCTTGGCGTGGACCTTGGCCTAAGCGGATACATCGGCGACGCCAACCGCTCCAACTTCCTGAAACACCCCGGATTCGACGGCCAGCTTTCTTTCCGCTATATCCCCGACACCCGTTGGGCCATTCGCGCTATCGCGTCAGGCCTCAGCCTCAGCGGCAACACAGCCGACATGTCCAACGTACTGCCCGACATGGGTCAGCATAGCTTCTCGGCAATGGTCTACTCTCTGGAAGGTCGGGCCGAATTCAATTTCTTCCCCTACGGCATCGGAGAAACATATAAACGACTCCGACGCTGGTCGCCCTACCTCACAATCGGCCTCGGAGCCTGCCTTTCGTCCGCCGGCGGAAACACTTCTGTCGCTCCCATGATTCCGATGGGCTTCGGCTTCAAATATAAAATCAAAGAGCGCCTCAATGTCGGCATCGAATTCACATTTACCAAAACCTTCTCCGACCATATCGACGGAAAGGACCTCGCCGACCTGAACCAAATCAAAACCGCGTTCTACAAGAATACCGACTGGATTTCGCGCCTTACAATCGGCGTATACTATGAGTTCGGAAAACGTTGTGAAACATGTCATTATGTCGACTGAAACTCCACATATAACCCTCGACCCCGAGCGCGTGCCCGTCCATGTTGCCATCATCATGGACGGTAACGGACGCTGGGCGCAGGCCCGCGGCCTCGACCGAAGCGCCGGCCATGTGGAGGGCGTCAACACAGTTCGTCGCATCACCGAGGAGGCTTCGCGCCTGGGCATCAAATACCTGACCCTCTACACCTTCTCCACCGAGAACTGGAACCGGCCCAAATTTGAAGTCGACACCCTGATGACCCTCATCGTCACAGCAATCGAGCGCGAAACCCCCGACCTGATCAAGAACAACGTCCGCCTCACAGCCATCGGCGACACCGGCCGAATGCCTGCCGAAACACTCGCCCGCCTGCAGAAGTGCATGGACGACACCGCCCATTGCACAGGCCTGACTCTCGTGCTTGCACTGAGCTATTCCTCCCGTTGGGAAATACTCCGCGCAGTCCAAAACATTGCACGCCGGGTAGAGCAGGGCACCCTCAAGGCCGACCAAATCAACGAAGACACTTTCAAAGGAGCTTTGGCAACCGCAGACATGCCCGACCCCGACCTACTGATACGTACCGGAGGCGACATGCGTGTGTCTAACTTCCTCCTTTACCAAATAGCATATACCGAGCTGGCGGTGACACCCACTTTCTGGCCCGACTATTCCCCGGACGACTTCCGAAACCACATAGCCGGATTCCAGCAACGCCAGAGGCGTTTCGGCCTCACCGGCGAGCAAGTTTCAAAGTCTTAAGCCTCTCATCCGATCATTCTTCACCATGCAATCCAAGATACTTCTTTTCCTGACAGCAATTTGCCTCCTCTGTTCGGCTAATATCAGCGCACAGGCTCCCAGAGACACAATCTATAACCCTACGGTTGTGTACTCTTCCATGCCACGCTCGTATGAAATTGCCGGAATTGAGATCTCCGGCGCCCCACACTACGACGACGACCTCATCCTCGGTTATGCCGGCATCCGGGTCGGCGACCGCATGACCATCCCCGGCGACCAGATTTCCGACGTTGCCAAGCGGCTCATGCGCCAGACCCTTTTCTCGCAGGCGCGTATCGAACTCGTCAAAACTGTCGGTGATAAGGCTTGGATCCGAATCGTACTCCGTACTTCCCCCCGAATTGCCGCCGTGAACTACATTGGCGTCAAGAAAGGCGAAATCAAGGACCTCCAGGAGCGCCTCAACCTCGTCAAGGGAAACACAATTACCCAGAACATCGTCAACCGCGCAAACCTCATCGTCAAGAAATTCTACACCGACAAAGGTTTCGGCAATGCAACAGTTAAAATCAACCTCCGCGACGACCTCTCCAACGAGAATGAAGTGTTTGTCGACATCGACGTCGACCGCCACGACAAAGTGAAGGTCCATAAAATATATATCGACGGCAATGAAGTCCTCTCCGACAACGCCCTCCAGCGTACCATGAAGAAGACCAACGAGAAAGGTAAGATTCTCAACCTCTTCAAGCAGAAAAAGTTCGTCGAGAGCGACTATCAGGACGACCTCAACCGAATCCTCGAAAAGTACAACGAAAAGGGCTATCGCGACGCCAAAATCGTAGCCGACAGTGTTGTTCCCTATGATGAGAAGAATGTTGATGTCTACATCACTGTGGACGAAGGCAAACGCTACTACATCAAGGATATCCAGTGGGTGGGCAACACCATCTACCCCAGCCAGATTCTGGATAACTACCTGGGCATGAAACCCGGCGACGTTTACAACCAGAAGCTTATGGACAAGCGCCTCAACACCGACGACGACGCCGTCAGCAACCTCTACATGGACAACGGTTACCTCTTCTATCAGCTCGTACCCATCGAAAAAGAAGTCACCGGCGACTCCATCAGCCTCGAAATGCGTATGATGGAAGGCCCCCAGGCGCGTATCAACAACGTGATTATCAACGGTAACGACCGCCTCTACGAAAAGGTAATCCGCCGTGAGCTCCGTGTGCGTCCCGGCGACCTCTTCAGCAAGTCCGACCTCATGCGTTCCGCCCGCGAAATTGCACAGACCGGCCACTTCAACCCCGAAAACATGGACATCCAGCCTCAGCCTAACGAAGAGAACGGAACGGTCGACATCGTTTTCAATCTCGAATCGAAGGCAAACGACCAGATTGAGTTCTCGCTCGGTTGGGGTCAGACAGGTATCATCGGTAAGCTGCAGCTCAAATTCACCAACTTCTCGATCAAGAATCTCTTCTACCCATCCACTTACCGCGGTATCATCCCTCAGGGCGAAGGCCAGACCTTCTCGATCAGCGCCCAGACCAACGCGCGCTACTATCAGTCCTACGCCATCTCATTCCTCGACCCCTGGTTCGGCGGCAAACGACCCAACTCACTCTCTGTTTCGGCCTACTACAGCCGTCAGACCGGTGTTAACTCCTCATATTATAACAACACCTGGGCCAACTCCAGCCTCTGGGGCGGTGGCTACGGCCTCTATCCCGGCTATGGCAATTACTATAACGACCTCTACCAGAACAGCTACCAGGCCTCTCTTGACCCCAACAAGGTTCTCCAGATGGTCGGCGTAAACGTAGGCTTCGGTAAGCGCCTCAGCTGGCCCGACGACTACTTCACTTTCACGGCCGAACTCGGCTACAACTGGTACTACCTCAAGAACTGGGACTACCTCTATTATATGAACAACGGTACGTCCAACTCGCTTGTGCTCGGACTCACCCTCTCACGCAACTCAATCGACAACCCCCTCTACACCCGTAGCGGTTCCTCATTCTCGCTCAATCTCTCCATTACGCCCCCCGCCCAGCTCTTCACCGGCAAGCGCGACTGGAAGAAACTCTCCGAGCAGAATACCCCCGAAGCTAAGAAGCAGCTGTACCAGTGGATTGAATATTGGAAACTTCGCTTCAAATCGCGTACATACACCCCGCTGAGTACCGACCCCCAGTGGACACCCGTGTTCATGACCCGATTCGACTTCGGCTTGCTGGGTAGCTTCAACAAATACCTCAAGTCGCCCTTCGAAACATTCTATGTCGGCGGTGACGGCATGTCGGGCTCATATACCTACGCTACTGAAACCATCGCCCTGCGCGGTTACGACAACGGTTCGCTCACCCCCTGGAGCCGCGAGGGTTATGCATATACCCGAATGGGCGTCGAACTCCACTTCCCGCTGATGCTCCAGCAGAGCACAACTATCTATGCCCTGGCATTCCTCGAAGGTGGTAACGCATGGACTTCCGTCAGCGAGTTCAATCCGTTCAGCCTCAAGCGCTCCGCAGGCGCCGGTGTACGTATCCATCTCCCCATGGTCGGTATGATGGGTATCGACTGGGCTTACGGTTTCGACAAAGTTTACGGCGAGAAAGGCGGAAGCCACTTCCACTTCATCCTCGGTCAGGAATTCTAAACCTTTTCCACTTTCAGACGTCTAATTGTTAAATCGTTAAAGAAAGAATTATGAAGAAGATATTAGCAATCGTGCTCATGGCTGTGGCCGGTATTTGCGTCGCAAGTGCCCAGAAGTTCGCTATGGTCGACATGGAGTATATATTCAAGAATGTCCCTGCCTACGAAATGGCCAATGAGCAGCTCAACCAGCTCTCCCAGCGCTGGCAGAAAGAAGTGGAAAACCTCTCCAAGGAGGCTGAGAACATGTACCAGGCCTACCTCGCCGACAAGGTGTTCCTCACCGAGGACCAGGTCAAGAAACGCGAGGAAGCAATCGTGGCCAAGGAAAAGCAGGCCACTGAGCTCCGCTACAAGTATTTCGGTCCCGAAGGCGACCTCTACCAGAAGCGCCAGAGCCTTCTCAAACCCGTCCAGGACGACGTGTACAACGCAATCAAAAAAGTTGCCGAGGAACGCGGATATCAAACCGTTTTCGACCGCGCATCGTCTTCCGACATCATTTATGCATCGCCCCGCATCGACATAAGCAACGAAGTCCTTGCAAAATTGGGATATTAATCGTAACTTTGTATTTAGAAAATAAAATAATATCATAACAACACCTTTGACTATGTTCAAGAAAATCATTCTCTTCATCGCTCTCATCCTTCCCATGAGCGTGATGGCACAGAAGTTCGGCGTTGTTAACCTCGAAGAGGTTTTCACCGCTATGCCCGAAAGCCAGTCCATGCAGACTCAGCTCGAACAGGTTTCCCAGAAATTCCAGGCTGAATTCGACAAGCTGCAGGAAGCTGTTAACCAGAAGTACACCGAATTCCAGAGCATCGCTAACGATACTAACACCCCCGACGCTATCAAGGAACGCCGCATGCAGGAAATCCAGGAACTGGCCAACAACGTTGAGAAATTCCGCAACCAGGCTCAGCAGGACATCGCCCGCCAACAGGAACAGCTCATGGCTCCCATCCAGCAGAAACTCACCGACGCAGTTACTGCCGTAGGCCAGGAGAACGGTTTCACCTTCATCTTCCCCAACGAACCTTCCATGCTCCTCTACAAGGGCACCGACGTCGTTGACGTAACCCCCATGGTTCGCGCTAAGCTAGGCCTCTAATCAAACCGATTATACACAACAACGGCTGCCCGGTTCGGATAGCCGTTGTTGTGTTTATGTAGCTGTATATCAATGATTGTGGGTTGTGCGCAGGCGCTCGGCAAGCATCATCAGGGCTGTGGCTGTGGCGCGCGTAATGACCGTGTCGCGGTCGCCAGTGAAGAAACAGCATCTGGCCTCGGCGCCTTCCGGACCATTGACGGCAATCCATACCGTGCCCACGGGTTTCTCCGCAGACCCTCCGCCCGGGCCCGCGATGCCGCTGGTGGCTACGCCATAGGTCGCCCCGGTGGCCGCGCAGGTGCCCTTCGCCATCTGGAGTACTACCGGCTCGCTCACGGCTCCGAAAGCCTCTAAGTCCGACTCTCTAACGCCTAAGAGGCTGCGTTTCACTGCGTTGGCATAACTTACCACACCCCCGACGAACACGTCGGAGCAACCGGCAATCTCCGTAATCATATGCGCTATGTTGCCCCCGGTGCAGCTCTCGGCTGTGGCCATGGTTGCACCGCGGCGCCTCAATAGGTTGATGCAGAGCTCGGCAGGCGAGAGCACACCTTCGCCCACGAAATTCTCGCCCACAATGCCTTTCATTTCGGCAAACAACTCGTCGAACCGGTCCGGCTCTATGTCGGCCGAGTCCAGTCTCAGAATAAGCACACCGGGCGAGGGAAGGTAGGCTATGTGGGTTCCTTGAGGGAGTCGGTCCTCAAACTCGGCGAGCCGCTCGGCCATGGCGCTTTCGGATACATTTATGGCCGTCAGTTCGCGCCGCAAGGCATGCGTGGCGGGGTGGAAACGGTCTGCCACCGCTTCGGCCACAATCGGCATCATGGTGCGCGTCTCAAATGGCACGCCGGGCATCGTTATCAGAACCTTCCCATCGCGTTCGAACCACATTATCGGCGCTGTACCCGTAATGTTCTGGATAATTCTGGCGGAGGAGGGCACAATGGCCTGGGTACGTGTGAGCTCGTTGATTTTGATGCCGCGTTTGGCGAAAATGTCCTCTAAATTTGCCTCTACATCAGCGTTATAGATTGGTTCGCCGCCGAAAATGCTTATCATCACGCCCTTGGTTATATCGTCGCGCGTGGCCCCAAGGCCGCCCGTGGTGATTACAAGATCGGCTTCGGCCAAGGCGGCTTCCACAGCCCCGCGGATGCCCTCGGCGCTGTCGCCGGTGGTACGGATGGCAACCGTGTCCCATCCGCGCGCCGAAAGTGTGCGCGAAATCAGGCCTGAATTGGTATCGGTCACTTTCCCCAACAGGATTTCGTCGCCGATAATTACTATGGAGAGCTTCATAATCAGATGGTTGTGCGGGCGAAGGGAACCTCGTCGTAGCGGCAGAACTCGCCCGCCTGGTATTTGAAATATCCGGCCATTGCTATCATGGCGGCGTTGTCGGTTGTGAATTTCCGTGCCGGAATGAACGCCTTCAGTCCGTTGGCCCCGCAATAGTCGGCTACAGCTTTGCGCACGCCGCTGTTAGCCGAAACGCCGCCGCCGATCGCAACTGTCCGGACGCCGGTCTGCTCCACAGCCTTGCGAAGTTTTTCCAGCAGGATGTCGATGATGGTTTGCTGGAGCGATGCGGCCAGGTCGGCCTTATTTTCTTCAATAAAGTTTGGATTGGATTTCAGGCCGTCGCGCAGGGTGTAGAGAAACGATGTCTTCAACCCGCTGAAACTGTAATCAAGCCCCGGAATATGCGGTTTGGCGAAATGGAAACGCTTGGGGTCGCCTTCGGCAGCCAGCCGGTCGATGTGCGGTCCGCCGGGGTAGGGGAGTCCCATCACCTTGGCACATTTGTCGAAGGCCTCGCCGGCAGCATCGTCGATGGTACGGCCGAGAATCTCCATATCGCCCGGACTCTTAACCATAATTATCTGCGAATTGCCTCCGGAAATGAGCAGGCATAGGAACGGAAATTCAGGCACAGGGTCATTCTCCTGTTCGCGCACAAAGTGGCTCAGCACGTGCCCGTGGAGGTGGTTCACATCCACCATGGGTATGCGCAGCCCGAGCGAAAGCCCCTTTGCAAAACTCGTTCCTACCAGGAGCGACCCGATCAGCCCGGGGCCTCGCGTAAAGGCCACCGCCGAGATGTCCATCCGGGTAATGCCCGCCCGTTTTATGGCCGCATCCACCACCGGGACGATGTTCTGTTGGTGCGCACGCGAGGCGAGCTCGGGCACAACTCCGCCGTACTCCTCATGCACCGCCTGCGACGCGATGACATTCGATTTCAGGATTCCGTCAACTATGACGGCGGCCGACGTGTCGTCGCACGACGACTCTATTCCAAGTATTACCGTGCTGCTCATTGGTCAAAAAACGAAACTTACGCCCGCCAATATTTCAACGCCGGGATAGTGCCGCTGGAGGGTGTATACGGCCTCCAGCGAGAGCTTGCACCCCCTCGAAACCATCGTTTCCACGCCCGCGCCGAGGTTCAGGCCCAGGGCATTCCGGCGCGTGATGTTGTCCTTGAGTTCGGAATCCTTGTTGTGGGTGGCCCAGCTGCGGTACACCACGCCGGCCATGGGGTAGAAGGCTGCGCGGTCGTTGTGGAACTGCATCGGGAAGTCTACATTGAGGGCGAAAGCACCGCCGTCGCGGTTCTGATGGCGGAAAATAATGTCGATTTCCGGCGCCAGACGCAGGTGGCGGCTCAGCGTGTACTCGAACGTCACGCCGGCCACGGCGCTGTTATTGCGCGACTCGTAGCCCGTACGGACGCCGAACGATTTGGCCCCGCGGGTATATTGGGCCGCCGCTCCGGCCGAAAGGAGAGTGCTCATAATGGCGACTATCATTAGCGCTATCGCCCGGCGCATCTGCTTGATTCGCATATTATATATAATATAGGTGTAGTACCGCCGCCTGCGGCGGCCAATTTCCGCCTGCAAAAGTAATGAAAAACTTTAACTCCCGCAATAACCGCGCGTCAATGAATGTATGTCCCCCCTCTCCCTCAAGCCAACCGCCAAAAGCCTGCCACGGGTCCTTAAACCTCAAACCTTAAACTTTAACCCGCGGCTTTCACACGTGAAAGCCGCGAATTGGTCAAAAGGTCGAAAATATGTTATAAAACATAGTGTTAACAAAACAAAAAAAACGGAATAAATGCAAAAAAATTGCCTAAATTTGCCCGTGAATTGTGAATAGCATCTAATTCCATAACTACTAACAACTCAAATACCTAATAACCTCCTTGGTTTGTGAAGGGCTAAAGCCCTGATCTGCCGAGCATTAACATTCATTCATCAAATCAATTTATGAGAAAGCATCTTATTGCCACTCTGCTATTGATGACAGGACTTCCCATGGTTGGCACTTTCACCGCTATGGCTAATCCTGAACCACAACAGCAAGGTCAGTCAGTATCCATCATCCAGGGTACTGTGCTCGATGAGAACAACGAGCCCGTCATAGGCGCGACCGTTTCTCAAAAAGGTGTTAAAAGCAACTCCGTTGCCACTGACGCTTTTGGTAACTTCAAAATCCGCGTTGCTGCCGGTGCAGCTCTCGAAGTGAGCTACGTTGGCTACAAGGCTGAAACCGTTTCCGCCGCTAACGGCATGATGGTTTATCTCCAGCCCACTACCGAAATGCTTAACGAACTCGTAGCCATCGGTTACGGTTCGCAGAAGCGTGCTAACCTTACCGGTGCCGTGGCTACCGTCGATGTTGCCCGCACTATGGACTCCCGTCCCGTTCAGGACGTGACCAAGGCCCTCCAGGGTGCTGTCCCCGGCCTGACTATTACCAACACCGATGGTGGTATTGCCTCCGGCTCTTCCATCAACATCCGCGGCGTCGGTACAATGTCTAACGGTCAGAACTCAAACCCCCTCATCATCATCGACGGTGTGGCCAGCGACGACCTCGCTTACCTTAACCCCGAAGATATCCAGGAAATCAGCGTCCTCAAGGATGCTGCTTCCGCTTCTATCTACGGTTCACGCGCTGCCTTCGGTGTAATCCTCGTTACCACCAAGAACGCTAACACCAAGGACAAAGTTAAAATCAACTACACCAACAACTTTGCGTGGAGCGGTGCTACGATGTACCCCCACATGGCCCTCAACTCTGAGAGTATCAATGCCTCCTTGCAGGCTTACGTTCGTACCGGTACTGCGGGTCAGCTCAAGACTGAGGTTTCCGGTATGGAATACCTCAAACTCCTCCCCTATGTTGAGGCTTGGGAACAGCAGCATGGCAACAAGGGTTACACGGACTACCGTGAACTCCAGCCCTTCGAAAGCTGGGACAACGTAGGTGACTATGCCAAGGATCCCGAAACCGGCCTTTGGTATCACTACGCTATGTGGGACGTAAACAAGACCCTCTTCAATAATGCAGCTCCTTCCAGCAAGCACAACGTATCAGTTGAAGGTACATCCGGCAAGACCCAGTACCGCATGAGCTTCGGCTACGACGCGAAAACCGGCCTGTACAACTATGCTCCCGACCACATGCACCGCTACATGGCCAACATGAGCGTAAGCACCGAGCTCTTCTCCTTCTTGAAGGCTGGCGCTCGCATCAACTTCTCCCAGCGTCGCTACGACGACAGCTGGACCAACCGCTACGCCTACGAGTACGTTTGGCGTTGGCCCTCGTTCGAGGAAGGCTATGGCTACCTGATCGATCCCGTTACCGGCCAGCAGTACGGCACCCGTAACGATATTACCGACCGTCTCCAGGGTAACCTCGACGAAACCCGCACCCGCCAGACCCGCCTGCAGGCTTGGATGGATGCTACTATCATTCCCGAACTCACCGTGCATGCCGATTTCACCTATGACATCCGCAACATGCGCGCTTCCTACTCCAACCCCGTTTACACCTTCATCAACTGGAACTGGGGCACCGGCGCTAACCCCTACGACAATCTGTATGTAACCCCCGCTGATCCTATCAACACCTACGCCCAGAAGAACTCCTCCGAGAGCACCCGCTGGACTATGAACGTCTACGCTACCTACGCCAAGACCTTCGCTAACGACCACAACCTCAAAGTGATGGTTGGTGCAAACGCTGAAGAGTACAAGTACGACCAGTACTCCGCTCGTCGTTACAACCTCCTTGACAACTCCCTCCCCGGCCTGGGCCTGACCGACGGTCTGACCTACGATAAGGACGGCGCTCCCCAGTACACCCACATGACTATCGGCAGCTCCGACAGCCGTAGCTCCACAGCCGGTTTCTTCGGCCGTATCAACTACGACTACAAGGGCATCTACCTCTTCGAAGCTAACGGCCGCTACGACGGTTCTTCCCGCTTTCCCGCAACCGACCAATGGGCTTTCTTCCCCTCTGTTTCTGCAGGCTACCGCTTCTCTGAAGAAGGTTACTTCAAACCTGTAAAGAACTGGTGGAGCAACGGTAAACTCCGCTTCTCCTGGGGTCAGGTAGGTAATGAAGCTATCGGTTCCAATATGTTCCTCTCCGTATTCAGCTCGCCCTCCAATGTTAACTGGCTCAACGGTGGTGGTTCCGGCCTCATCAAGGGTCAGGGTACACCCTCACTCGTATCCTCCATCCTGACCTGGGAACGCATCCAAACTACCGACGTTGGTATTGACCTCGGCTTCCTGAACAACAGCCTCAACTTCACCTTCGACTGGTACAACCGTCAGACTCTCGATATGCTCGCTCCCGGTGCTGACCTGCCCCAGACCCTCGGTGCTTCCGCACCCTACCAGAACTCCGGACGCCTCCGCACCAACGGTTGGGAACTCGGCGTGAACTGGAACCACAGCTTCGGCGATGCCCAAATCTATGCTACTTTCTCTATCGGCGATGCCCGTACCAAGGTAACCAGCTGGCAGAACGAGAACCTCACTCTCTATTCTTATCGTATCGGTTCCAGCTCCAACACCAACCGCCTCTACGAGGGTCAGACCTACGGTGATATCTGGGGTATGGAATTCGACCGCTTCTTCGAAGTAAGCGACTTCTCCGGTAAGGACGAAAATGGCAACTGGGTGCTTAAAGAAGGCGTACCCAGCCAGAAGGACCTCCAGTACGGTACTTTCATCTTCGGCCCCGGCGACGTTAAGTTCAAGGACCTCAACGGCAACGGCGTTATCGACTGCGGTACCCCCGACCCCGGAGCAGGCAAGCGCGCGGCTTATATCGCTCAACACCCCGAAGCTGCTGCATTCCTCAAATATCCCGAACTCTCCCCCGACGATCCCAAGCAGGGATGGTGGCCAGTGGCTTCGCTCCACAACCATGGTGACATGAAGGTTGTCGGCAATGCTATGCCCCGCTACGAGTACTCCTTCCGTCTGGGTGGTGCTTGGAAAGGCTTCGACATCGACCTCTTCTTCCAGGGCGTAGGCAAACGTAAGTTCTACATGATCAACAACTTCGTGCTCATGCAGGCTCAGGGTAACGGTAACCCCCTCTACCAGCACCAGATTGAAAACGGTTACAACAAGTACATCTACGACCCCAACACATTCGAAATCACCGGCTACGATATCGACCAGAGCAACCTCTACCCCGTTATCTATCCCGGCTGCTTCGGCTACAACACCCGCTACCGTCAGACTCTGGACCAAGGTATCAACAACTTCACTACCTCCGACCGTTATCTGACCAACATGGCTTACCTCCGCCTGAAGACGCTCACCGTAGGTTACACCCTCCCCGTGGACATCACCAAGTATGCCCTCATTGAGCGTGCACGCCTCTACTTCAGCTGTGAGAACCCCTTCTTCATCTATAACGGTGCCGGCAAATTCGCCATCGACCCCGAGCTCTCAACTTCCGCTCGTGGCCAGGCATCTGCAGCCGGTGTAGGCGCTATGGGCCGTACGAACCCCATGATGCGTACCTACTCTTTCGGTATTCAAGTAACCTTCTAATCAAACCATCAACAAGAATAATATGAAAAAAATTATCATATTCGGTGCGATTGCTGCAATGGCTATGTCCATGGTAAGCTGTAACGACCTTCTTGAAAGAGACCGCTATCAGCCCCAGACACAGGTCAACCAGCCCGCCTACTGGAACGAGGAGAACAACGTAAATCTCCAACTTGCCGGTCTCTACGGGTACTACACCGGCTACGGCAACGGTGCCACCTGGAGCACCAACTTCTATAACCACGGACTCTCCGACGACCAGACCGCTTACATGCAGTCCGGTATCGGTATGGGTTTCGCCGACTGGAACTTCCTCCAGGCTCCCAGCTCCCAGAGCGTTTGGTCTTCCACTTACACCGCTCTCCGCCGTATCAACACCATCATCGAAGGAGTTGAAAACAGCACCCTCCCCGAAGGCGTTAAGAAAAACGCTCTCGGCATCGCCCGCCTCAACCGTGCTTATCAGTACTGGGACCTCGTTCGCTGCTTCGGCGACGTGCCCCTTGTAAAACAAGTGCTCACCACTGGCGACGAAGACATGTACATGCCCCGCACCAACCGCAACGAGGTTATGGACTATGTGCTCGAGGACCTCAACTACGCAGTGGCTAACATCCTCAAGCAAAGCAGCAAAATCGAATGGTCCAACGACATGGCTCAGGCTATGAAGGCCGAAATCTGCCTCTTCGAAGGCGCTTTCGCAAAGTACCACCAGAGCAACACCGAGCGCGCTAACAAGTACTTCACCGAAGCTGCTAACGCCGCTGCTGCCGTGATGAACAAATACCCCCTCTGCGACGACTACCAGAGCCTTTATAACTCTTACTACATCGCTCAGGACGGTATACCCAGCCTCACCGAGAACAAAGAAATCATCTTTATGAAGGGCTATACCTCAGGGCAGCTCGCCAACTCTCTTGTACCCTACATCTGCAACCAGATGAATGGTGGTATCACCAAGGACGCTTTCGACGCTTACCTCTTCAAGGATGGTCTGCCCCTTGCCAAGACCGCCGAGAACACAGACGACGCTTGCGTACTTGACGCCGACGGCAACTACAGCATAGCTGCTGCACTCGCTGTTCGCGATGGCCGTCTGTCCAAGACCGTAGAAGAAATTGTTGCCTTCGGCGACAAGCAGTGGGCTCGCCCCAACGCCAACGCCCAGACTTCCGTCACCGGCTACATGATTAAAAAGTTCAACAACGTCAACATCCCCCTCGCTGACGCCACCACAGAAGGTCGCGGTTACACTTGCGCTCCCATTTTCTGGGGTGCTCGCGTAAAACTCGCCTACGCTGAAGCCCGCGCTGAACTCGGTGCCCTCACCGATGCTGACCTTAACGCTACCATCAACCAGATCTTCACCCGTGCCGGCCTCCCCACCCGCACTGTTGCTGACCTCAATGGCATTCAAGATCCGGCCAACAACATGAACGTTTCCTCTCTGATTTGGGAAATCCGTCGTTGCCGTCGCTGCGAGCTCATCATGGACGAGAACATCCGCTACTGGGACCTCATCCGCTGGCATCAGCTCGATAAGCTCGACACCACGAAATATCCCAACATCATGCTCGGTGCAAACCTGAGCAAGGTAACTGCTAAAGACAAAGAAGGTATCTTTACCAATGCCGACGGCTACATCCAGAGCAACGTTTCCAGCGCCGGTACCAAGGACCGCGTGTTCACCGACCGTGAGTATCTCTACCCCATCGGTACTGCTCAGATCAACCTCTACAACGAGCACGGTTACGAACTCACCCAGAACCCCGGCTGGTAATCTGACAATCCCCTATATTAATAGGTATGTTTAATCAGAATTTCCATCCGAAACAACTCTGATTGCCCGGGATTAAAATATAGTAACATCCCCGCGGGGGCGCCTTCCGGCGCCCTCGCTTTTTAACTTTTCAATATATATGTTTTATAACATAATGTTAATGCGTGTTAAAATTATTGGCTATGTCGTAAATTATGTATACTTTTGGACTCGAAAACAACTACTAACCTTGAATCAAAGTAAAACAACATACTATATTTAATCCTCGGCATCAGCAATTCCGCCCCTTAGGTGCCTGATTGTCTGATGCTTATTAATCATTCATCAAATCAATTTATGAGAAAGCATCTTATTGCCACTCTGCTTTTGATGTCAGGTCTTCCCATGGCAGGTACATTCACTGCTATGGCCAACCCTGAACCCCAGCAGCAGGGTCAAGCAGTATCCGTTATCCAGGGTACTGTTGTTGATGAAAACAACGAGCCCGTCATAGGCGCGTCCGTTTCTCAAAAAGGTACCAAAGGTAATGCTGTTGCAACCGACGCATTTGGTAACTTCAAAATCCGTGTAGCCGCCGGTGCTACACTCGAAGTAAGCTACGTAGGTTATAAAACCGTAGCCGTAGCCGCTGCTCAGGGCATGACTGTTTACATGCAGCCCACCACCGAAATGCTTAACGAACTCGTTGCCATCGGTTACGGTTCTCAGAAGCGTGCTAACCTTACCGGCGCCGTTGCTACCGTCGACGTAGCCCGCACCATGGACTCCCGTCCTCAGACCGACGTAGCCAAGGCCCTTCAGGGTGCCGTCCCCGGTCTTACCATCACCTCCAACAACGGTGATATCACCTCTTCCGGTAACGCTAAGATGCGTATCCGCGGTACAGGTACTCTTTCCAACAGCCAGACATCAAGCCCCCTTATCGTGGTTGACGGTGTGCCTGTTGACGACCTCAGCTTCGTGAACCCCGATGATATCGCTGAAATCTCCGTCCTCAAGGACGCTTCCTCCTCAGCTATCTACGGTACCCGCGCTGCCTTCGGTGTGATCCTCATCACCACCAAGACTCCTAACGCTAAGGACAAAGTATCTGTTAAGTACACCAACAACTTTGGCTGGAGCGGCGCTACAACTCTGCCCCAGTACTCCGACGTGCCCACTCAGCTCCGCGCCATGATCGACCAGCAGAAGCGCTCCGGTGGTGATACCGAACTCTTCGGTATGCACTTCACCAACCTGCTCCCCTACGCCGAACAGTGGCAGGCTGCTAACGGCAAACCCATCGACAAGCTCGATCACGTCATGACTCCCTACGTAGACGCTAACAACCCCGGCGACTACTACCTCATGTATGACCCTCTGACCGGCAAACTCGCTGAAACCCTTTACTTCGCTAACTGGAACGTAGGTAAGATTTGGTACAACGACGCTGCTCCCAGCAACAAGCACAACGTCAGCCTCGAAGGCGTTTCCGGCAAGACCAACTACCGCGCTTCTTTCGGCTACGACAAGCGTACCGCTCTCGAAAACTTCAACCCCGGTGAAATGCGTCGCTACACTGCTGCCGTTAATGTTAACACCAACATCTTCGATTGGTTGCGTGCAGGCGTTCGTTTCAACTATTCAAGCAAAGAATATACAGGTCCTAACAACGTTGTAGGTCAGGCTACCCCGACTTACGTTTGGCGTTGGGGTTCTTACTTCAACCCCTACGGTCTCCGCGAATACGACGGCAAGGAATACTACTACAAGTGTATTGAAGGTCGCTTCGGTGGCGAATTCAAGGACTGGGCTTCCGACACCAAGATTCAGGCTTATTTGGACGCCGACATCATCAAGGGCCTTACCCTCCACGCTGACTACACCTACGACCTCCAGAACTACAACTCTCTGAGCTACAACCTCCCCGTTTACGCATGGAACAACTGGACCAACACCGGTCTCGTGCCCGAAAACATCTCCACCAAGACTCAGGCTTCTCAGAGCAACGCCCGTTCCGTACTCTGGACAACCAACGTTTACGCTACATACGACAAGACCTTCGCTAACGACTACAACCTGAAGGTGATGCTCGGTGGTACTGCTGAACAGTATAATTACAATACTTTCGCAGCTACCCGCGCAAACCTCCTCGATACCAACCTTCCCTACCTTGGCCTGACCGACGGTGGTGAAAAAGGTACCGATATGTCAATCTCCAACAGTCTTACCCACCGCGCTACCGCCGGTTTCTTCGGTCGTGTAAACTTCGACTACAAGGGCATCTACCTGTTCGAATTCAACGGTCGCTACGACGGTTCTTCCCGATTCCCCGCAAAACAGCAGTGGGGCTTCTTCCCCTCCGGTTCTATCGGCTACCGCTTCACCGAGGAAGGTTACTGGAAAGAAAACCTCAAGCAGGTTATGAGCAATGGTAAGGTCCGCGCTTCTTACGGTGCTATCGGTAACGAAGCTATCGGTTCCAACATGTTCATCTCCACCATCTCCGGCCCCAGCAACTACTCCTGGCTCCAGGCAGGTGGCACAACTCCCACAAAGTACTCTTCAACTCCTTCAATGGTTTCCTCTTCCCTTACCTGGGAACGCGTAGAAACCCTCGACATCGGTGTTGACCTCGGCTTCTTCAACAACAGCCTTACCTTCAACTTCGACTGGTTCCAGCGTGACACCAAGAACATGCTCGCTCCCGGTCTGACACTCCCCGGTATCCTCGGCGCTTCTGCTCCTTACACCAACGAAGGTCACCTCCGCACCCGCGGTTGGGAACTCGGTCTCGGCTACAACCACAGCTTCGGCGACTGGGATGTATACGCTAACTTCAACATCTACGACGGTAAGACCAAAGTTGTAAAGTACTACAACGAAAACGAGCTTATCAACTCCTTCTACTCCGGCGCTGAATTCGGTGTAATCTGGGGTCTTGAAACAGATCGTTACTTCACCACCGACGACTGCAAGGCAGGTTCATTCGCTCTCGATTACATCACCGCTGACAACCCCAACGGCAAAGTGCCCGACCAGACTTACCTCCAGAACGGTTCGTTCGTATTCGGCCCCGGCGACATCAAGTTCGTTGACCAGAACGGTGACGGCACCATCAATGGCGGTGTAGCTGACCCCGGTAAGGACAAACGTGAAGCTTACCTTGCCGAACATCCCGAAGATGTTAAGTACCTCAAATATCCTGAACTTTCTCCCGATGATAAGGATCAGGCTTGGTGGGCTCCCGGTTCCGAACGCAACCACGGTGACATCGTAAAGATCGGTAACGAACTTCCCCGCTACGAATACTCCTTCCGCCTCGGTGCTGCATGGAAAGGCTTCGACATCGACGCTTACTTCCAGGGCGTAGGCAAACGTCAGTACTGGTCCTGCTCCGCATTCGTTATGCCTCTGACCCGTGGCGCTGACTGTACCTACGACAACCAGAATAGCTACAACACCATCACCTACAATGCCGATGGCGACATCACCGGTTACGTAGTTGATCAGAACAACGACTTCCCCTGCCTCTTCCCCGGTGCTGCCGGTACAGGTAAGCTCACCGGTCTTCAGACTGGTCGCTACAACTTCTACCCCCAGACCAAGTATCTGCAGGATATGAGCTACCTCCGCTTCAAGCAGCTCACCTTCGGTTACACCCTCCCCACCAACATCACCCGCAAGGCTCTCGTTCAGAAGGCTCGTATCTACTTCAGCGCAGAAAACCTCTGCCTCCTCCACAACGGCATGAAGGGCACCGGTATCGACCCCGAAATCGAGTCCAGCCACAACGCTATGGCAGGTACCAAGAACGAACAGTTCGGTCGTGTTACTCCTATGACCCGTACCTTCTCCTTCGGTGTTCAGGTATCTTTCTAACGAAAAAGGCTTTCTTTAATTCGTAAATTAACTTCGATATGAAAAAATCAATCATACTGGGTGCAATCTTCGCCAGCATGTTCGCAATGACTTCTTGCGACGACTTCCTGGACGATAACCGCTACCCCCTCACCAGTGAGACTAACCAGCCTGCATACTGGGACAATGAGGACAACGTGAAGCTTCAGTGCGACCAGATGCTTCAGTACTTCACCGGCTATGCATCCGCTGGTAACTATGGTGAATTCTACTTCAATACCCTCTCCGACGACCAGTGCGGTTCGAGCTTCGTAGATTGGAAGAGCACCTCTGTGCCTACCTCTTCTACCAGCTACACCTCGCCCTACACCAATATCCGTCACGCAACAGAAATAATTGACGGTCTGGAAGGCTCTAATCTCGATGCCGACATCAAGGCTAACTGGATGGGTATCGCTCGCATGTGCCGCGCTTACCAGGAGTACCTCCTCGTACGTCGTTATGGCGATTGCAACTTCATTGCAACTACCCTCAACGTAAGCGACGACCTTAAGATTCCTCGTGAAAGCCGCGACTACGTGTTCGACATGATTCTCGAAGACCTTGACTATGCTTGCGCTAACATCAAGGCTGACAAGAATGCTCAGTACTGGTCGAGAGACCTCGCATACGCCATGAAATCTTACATGGCTCTCTGCGAAGGCACTTTCCGCAAATATTGCACCCAGGCCGAAAACGGTCTCGCTCCCGATGCAGCCCGCGCTGAGAAGCTCCTCAAGGAATCAGCTGCTGCTTCCGATTATCTGATCAACTCCGGTCGTTACAGCCTCGCTGCTCAGTATCGCGCTAACTACCAGTCCTTCTATACCGAAGCTTCTGCAGTGCCCGCAATGGTTAACAACCCCGAAATGATTCTCTTCCGCGGCTATGAGTATGACATCATCATGAACTGCGTTCAGGATTACACCTGCGGTACCACCCCCATCAATGGTATCACCAAGGACGCTTTCGACGCCTATCTGTTCAAGGACGGCAAGCCCCTGGCTCTGACTTCCATGGATAAGAGCGACGTTGGTGAATGGATCGAAGACGAAGGTATCTACTCCATCGCTAAACCCCTCTCGGTTCGCGACAACCGTCTTACTCAGACCACCGACCCCTTCGTTTACTATACCGGCCTCGTTGGTGACCGCGCTGGTGCTACCGGTATGACCTCTTCCACCGGTTATGGCGTAAGCAAGTACGATAACACCGCTCTGGCTCTTGCTGATCGTCGTACTACTAAGAACACTGTTTGCGCTCCTATTTACTGGTACTCTGTAATCCTGCTCGAAAATGCAGAAGCTAAGGCAGAACTCGGTACCCTCACCGACGCTGACCTGAACAGAACCCTCAACCTGCTCTACAAGCGCGCTGAACTCCCCAACCAGACTGTAGCTTCTCTTACCAGCATGGGCGACCCTGCCAACAACATGAATGTGAACAGCCTCATCTGGGAGGTTCGTCGCTGCCGTCGTTGCGAGCTCATCATGGATAACGACTTCCGCTATTGGGACCTCATCCGCTGGCATCAGCTTGACAAGCTTGACACTACCACTAACCCCAACCTCACTCTGGGTGCTAACATCTCTGAAAGCCCTGTAGAAGCAAAGAACACCAACGGTTATCTTGATGGTACCATCAACTGGTCCGGCAAGACCCGCAAGTTCGATAAGAAATACTACAGCTATCCCATTCCTCAGAACCAGCTTACTCTGAACCCCAATCTGGGTCAGAACTTCGGCTGGGAATAATTCCCTAACCTAAATAAAGAGGGTGCGCCACACGACGCACCCTCTTTTTCATTGTTTTGAATCAACAAACACAAACAAAAAAAGACGCTCGTTTAGAGCGTCCTTTGTCAGTTGGTGGGTTGTTGATTGTTTAGAAGTCGTTTAAATGTGTCTTTATCCCGGTCATTCTATCCATAAATCAACCTGCGTTTTTCGTTAACTTCGGCCCGAAAATAGGGGTTTTGAATCGCACTATCGTCCGTGATGTCAATAGTGCGGTTAAGAAGCTCTGCCATTGCATCCTGGAACC
>CAYNHP010000006.1:0-60007 GCA_964397235.1 uncultured Bacteroides sp.
CTGCCATTTCGATGTGGTCGATTTCCCATTCTGCCCATGCGCCGCGGTACATCCAGATGCGGCAGTCCTTCATCCAGGGTTCGTCCTTGAGTTCGTCGATGGCGGCCAGGACGGCGTCGGTACATACCTTGTGGGTTCCGTGGGGGTCGGCAAGGTCACCGGCAACGAAGATCTGGTGGGGCTTGACGTCCTCGAGGAGTTTCTTGACGATGTTTACGTCGGCTTCGGAGAGGTCGCCCTTCTTGATGGTACCGGTTTCGTAGAAGGGAAGCAGGAGGAAGTGAACGTTTTCGGGCTTAACGCCGATGTGGTTGCAGGCGATGCGGGCCTCACCCTGGCGGATTTTGGTTTTGAGTTTGCGGATTTCGGCGGTGTCCATTTCGCCGGCCTTCTTGTTGGCTACGAAATCGTGGATGCGTTCGCTGAAAGCCTTGTAGTCGTCGGTGTCGACGCCGTAGTCGGCTCCCATGTTGTCCATGAGCATGATGTAGCGCATCATGTCTTCGTCGCCCACGGCGATATTGCCGGAGGTTTCGTAGGCCACGTGCACGTCGTGGTTCTGGTCAACGAGGCGCTTGAAGGTACCACCCATGGAGATGACGTCGTCGTCGGGGTGGGGAGAGAAGATGATGACGCGCTTGGGATAGGGGTTTGCGCGTTCGGGACGGTAGGTGTCGTCGGCGTTGGGCTTGCCGCCGGGCCAGCCGGTGATGGTGTGCTGGAGGTCGTTGAACACCATGATGTTCACGTTGTATGCGCTGCCGAACTGAGCCAGGAGTTCGCCCAGGCCCCAGTCGTTATAGTCCTTGTTGGTGAGTTTGAGGATGGGTTTGCCGGTCTGCTGGCAGAGCCAAACGATGGCGCGGCGGATCATCTTGTTGGTCCACTCGCAGGAGGTCACCTTCCAGGGCTGGCTGATGCGGGTGAGGTCCTGAGCCGCGGGCAGGTCGATTACCACCTTCACGTGGGGATGACCCTGGAGCAGGGAAGCGGGCACGGAGGAGGTGGCGGGTTCCTCGACGGTTTTGCGCACGATAGCCGAGCGGCTTTCGCCCCAGGCCATGGTGAGGACGCGGCGTGCGGCCACGAAGTTGGCCATGCCGAGGGTGATGGCGGTTTCGGGAACGTCCTCGTTCTTATAGTCGGCGGAGAGCTGGTGGCGTGTCTCGTTGCTCAGGAGCACCAGGCGGCAGAAGCTGGTGGCGGTGGAACCGGGTTCGTTGAAGGCGATGGAGCCGTTGGCACCGATTTCGCACATAACCACGTCGAGGCCACCTTCGTCGGCGATGCGCTGCTCGTAGTCGTGGCAGTACTCCGACATGGTTTCCTTGGAAATCTCGGGGTTGATGGTGCGGATGTTGGCCGGACGGATGTTCACGTGATCCAGGAACACCTCTTTGAGTTTGGAGAGGGTGGAGGGGCCGTTGGGAGCCACGGGGAAGAATTCGCTCAGGCTGAACACGATGCACTTGCTGAAGTCGACCTCGCCGGCCTTGTACATGCGGATGAGGGCTTCGTAAACACGGTGGTTTGACTTACCGGCGCCGAGGCCCAGGACGCATTTGCCCTTCTGGGCCACAAAGCGGTGGATGTAGCGCACCACTTCCTTGGCGAGGAATTCGCCGCCGTCGGTAGCGGTTTCGAAGATGCGGGTGTCGATTTTTTCTTCGCGGCGCACGGCTGCGAGTTCGATTTCAGTGTCCGGGTTATAGTAACGCTTCGGAATCTGTTCCAGCTTAATCTGGGAGCTGAGATCTGTTTTCATGAAAATAGTTGTCCGGTATGGCGGTTAATAGGTATAAAATTCAGTTTGGAGTCGCTTGTGCATACTACAGCACAAAGATAATCAAAATTCCTCAAACGCCACCATTTAGCGCCAAAAAATTTGCGCGCGGCCGTGGGGTGGCTGCGCGCGGGGATATGATGTTCCGTAAAAAGTGAAAAGCTGTGCTACTGGAGGATGGCGGAGGAGGATGTGCCCTGGGCGCCGATTTCGTCGCGGCGCTGGATTTTCTTGCCGTAGCCGAAGGTGTAGGTGGCTGAGAGGTACACGGCGCGGCGGTAATTGCCGTTGAAAACGTAGTCCTTCTCCGTAAGGAGCGGAGTCAAAAATTCAATATGTCCGTAGTTATAGCTGCTTCGGGCAAAGTTGTAGAGGGATAGGTTAAAGTTCCAATTGTTATTCCCCCAACCGGCGCTTATGCTATAGAAGCTGCGGTAGGTGCTGAGCTGAGGAGAGAATCGAGAAAGTGATGTCTGACGCGTCTGATAGTAAGCGGATATATTGAAATTCCCGAAATAATATGCACCGTAAAAGCTGCATTTAACCGGGTTTCTGGCGATGTGATTGATTCCTGTAGAGCGGTAGGCGTTGAATGTCAAGGATGCTTGAAAGACCAGATTATTGTCCAACAAACGGACGATGGGGGTTAGCCCCAATTCAGTATTTATGAAGTTGCCGTTGTTGATGAAGGTGCGAATCAGCGCCGCTCCGTCGTTGTAATAATCATAAGTTGACATGATTCGCTTCCGGTCAATGAAAAACTGGCCGTAGGCGTTGAGGCTGAATTTGTTGCTCGGGCTCCAATTATAGGATAGCATCGCCGTGGTGTGGCGGGAGGAGCGCAGATAGGGGTTGCCTGTTTTGTAAAGGAAGTCGGTGCTTTGAACTACGTTGGGCGAGAGTTCGGCAAGGTCAGGAGAGTTCGTGGCATATTGGAACCAAAGCGACAGACGGTTCTTTTCGTTGGGAGAAAAGGAAGCTGACACGTGCACAAAAGGGTAGGGGTCGTTGTAGCCGGTGATATTGGTGCTTGTAAATTCCTGCAGCAAGCCGCCATCGGTATTGATATAGAATTTGCCTAAAGAAGCCGCATAACGGGCTGAAAGAGAGTAGAAAGCATGATTAAACTTGGATTTGTAAGGCGAATCGCCAAAGTAATCGATGCTGTTATAGGAATAGCCCCCATGGGCCATAGCGCTCACGCGGTGTTTGTCGGCAATGGTTTTTTCGGCGCTAAAGTCGATGCGGGTGTACAACGCATTCTCTTTGGCGTCATTGCGGAAGGTGTGGGTTCCGCCGATGTCGTTGACGTAGGTGCTGTAATTGCTGTTGCGCCCATAGCGGGCGATAGGTTCAATGAATATGTTCCACTGGCGGGGGAGGTAAAGGTCATAGCCCCCGCGCCAGGTGAGGGTGCGGTTCACAAAGGGGCGGTCATAGTGAAAGGAGTAGTTAGAGCCCATGTCCGGTTCGAGCGACATGCGGCCCCATTGCTCGTTGGTGTAGCGGTCGTGGAAGGTGTAGCCGAAGGTGTTGTAGATCTTAACTTTCTCCGTCTTGTAGTTGGCGCGGAAGGTAACCGGCAGCTCGATGTAGGCAAAGTCGGTCTTGTCGGTGACGGAGTTTTCGGTAATAGTCACGTCTTTAAGCCGGTATGTCGTTTCGCGGTTGCTGTAAACATGTTTGGTTCCGACGTCGTCGGCTCCGAAGTAGAGGTCGTAGGTCATCTTCCGGTAGCTGAATTTGGAGAAGAGGCTCGGCTTGTTGCTGCGGTCGCGTTGCTGGAGGAAATAGCCTTCGCTGATTTTGGTGTAACCGCCGTACTCATACTCCTGGACGATGAAGTTCACGGCATACTGCGCGCCTTGGTAGACGGCGCCGGCGGGGTTGACCAAGAATTCGACCTTGCGCACGTCGGACATGCGCATGCCGGTGATATCCTCGCTGCTTGCGGGCTGGCCGTTGATGAATAGAACCACGGCATGGCCCGATGCCGTTGTGACGCCGGTGCCCATGGGGTCAACAAGGAGCTGATTGATGGCCATACGCCGTAGCAGGTCGATGCCGTTGGAGGAAGCATTTTTCTGACGGGCGGTAGGCATGTAGATGGTGCGGTCGGGGTGATGTTGAACCAGATCGGCCTCGACGGTCAGGTTGTTGAGCAGAACGGGGGAGGGTTTGAGTTCGATGGTGCCCATGTTGAAGGCTGCGTCGGCGACGTAGCGCGGGAGGTAGCCCATGCAGGTGAATTTTACCAGAACGCGGGAGTGGTCGCAGGGAATGACGAACCGGCCTGCGTCGTCGGTGGTGCCGTAGGTGATGACGGAGGAGTCGCGCGGGGCGAGAATGTAGACCGCGGCTCCCGGCAGAGGCTCGGCGTCGTTGGCAATCAGGCGCCCGGTGTAGGCGAAAGTTCCGTGCTGGAGGGCTTCGAGGTAGTATCGGCCTCCCTTGCGGAGCACCGACACCGGGTTGAGGCCAACCACCTGACGCAAAGCTTCGTAGGGGTCGTCGGTGTGGATGTTGGCCGACACGCGGTAGGTGTCCAATTCGTTGTAAATGAAGTTCAACCGCAGGTCGGGGTGGTCCTCTGCAATTTGGCTCAAGGCTTCGGCCAGGTTAGTGGAAGTGAATTTATAGTCGAAGCGGGCAGCGAAAGTTGCGGCACAACACACCAATCCTGCCAAAGCAAAAAGTACTTTTTTCATAATCAGTGGAGGATGAGGGTGTTGTCGGAAACTGAAATGTTTATTTTCTCAAAGTTATTGAGTTGTTCGACTGTTTCGACGAGCGACTGTGAAGGGTCCCATTGGAAGAACAGACGGATGTCCACGGGCGCGCCTTCTCCGACGGATGTTTTTACGCCGTAGTGGTCGGCGACGGTTTTGAGCACGTCGACAATTGTCTCATCTTTGAAAAGAATAATTTTCTCGGCATTCTCACCGGTAATTTCCTCCACCCCAGCCACTTCCTGAGCCGGTGTCACCTCCTGCACCTCGGGCACTTCGGTGGCATGACGCCGCGATTCCAAGCTGTGGGATATACCGATTGTCGTAGCCACGACTACCCCGCAAGTCAGGGCCACCAGGACGATAGCGGCTGCCGGGCGGCTACAGATTTTTTGCCACAGGCTTGTGCGCCGGTGCACGTTTTCGGCGACGAAGCGGGTCCAGGCCGAGTCGACATCGACCTCCGGCGATGGGGTGGTGACGTCGGCAGTGCGACTGAGCATATCATAGAGTTCGCGTGCCTCCGGCTGATGAAGCAGGGCCTCGAGTTCGGCGTCGGAGAAGCGTTCGGGATGCTCAATGGCTTCGAATAAGCTGTCGGGAATCTCTTTCATAGGGTCAAAAGTTTTGGCGTAGTGTTTTCATTGCATGGCTCAGATGCTTGTACACTGCGGCCTCGCTGATGGAGAGTTCGGCGGCGATTTCGGCGTAGGACATCCGGCTATTGTAGCGCAGGCGCACTACCTGCCGGGTGCGGTCGGTCAACACGCTGTCGATGAGTGAGTTGAGGCGGGCAATGTCCTGGTCGGTGGGCCAATCGTCGGCCTCGTCGGCGTCCAGGCGCAGGTGGTTGAGCAGCTTTTCGCGTACCGAGAGAGTTCGCAGGTAGCTGATGCAGCGGAAGCGGACGCGGTTGGCGAGGTAGGCGGGGGTGATATAGGCGGGCGCGTCGGTCAGCAGGGTGGTGAAGACATCGTGCACAATGTCGCAAGCCGTTTCCTGCTCATGCACCAGGCGTGTAGCCAGGGTCACCAGCGCAGGGTAATGCTCCCGGAAGAGTCGCTCTATATCTTTCACATTGGTCATGCACAAATATAACGCAACGCTTCCGAATTTCCCAACCCTATGAGGGGAAATTTTTTCGGCCGGGCCGGAGTATTATTTCAGAATTGCCGAGGAGTCGGAGCCTTGGGAGCCCACTTCGTTCTGGCGCTGAATCTTCTTGCCGTAGCCGAAGGTGTAGCTCACGAAGAATTGGCACGTGAGGTGACTGTTGCCGTTGAATTTATATTCCGAGGAATTGAAAACGGGCGTGATGATGTCGGTCCGGCTCGTTTTGTAGGACGTGCGGCAGAAGTTCTTTAGGTAGAAACTCAGCTTCCAGTCGCCCTTTGCCCAGCCGATGTTGACAAAGTAGAAGCTCTTGTTTGAGAGATATCCGGGGCCGTTCTGCATCATGGCCTTGGTGGACGATTTGTAGTACAATGCAAAGTTGAAGTCGCCCAGATAGTAGGTGGCATATGCGCTGTAGCCCACAAAGGTAGCCTTGTCGGTGAAATAACCGGAGGAACGGCCGTTGTTGAGGTTGACGTTGACCTGCATGGCGAAGTTATTGTCCAATGCGCGGACAATGCCGTTTATGCCGCACTGCAGGCGGTTGTAGTCGCCGCTGTTTATCCAGTCGCGGAGCACAGCGCGCCCGCCGTCGTAGAGTGAGTAGTGGGCGATGTCGCGGTTGGTGTTGCGGTAGTAGGACGCATAGGCCGAGGCCGAGAAGGCGTTGTTGGGGTAGAACCCGTAGCTGAGGTCGACGGTGGTGTGGCGGGAGGTGCGGATGTCGGGATTACCGGAGATATAAAGCAACTCGTTGGACTGCACCACGTTAGGCGAAATCATGTCGTTGCTCGGAGTATTCGATGCGAACTGGATGTAGCAGTCGAATGCGTTCTTCTTGTTCAGTCGGTAAGTTGCAAAAACGTGGACGAAGGGGTAGGCGTCGGTGTACGACTTTACCTTCGAGCTTATATGCTCCGTAGCCAGCCCGGCGTCGGTGTTGATGGTGAGCTTGCTCAGGTTGAGGCGGTAGCGCAGTTGCAGGGCATAGAAGAGGTCGTTGAGGTGGGAGCGGTAGGGCGTCGAACCGGTGTAGGTGATTTCGTTTCGGTTCAGGCCCCCGTCGAGGGTGAAGGTGAAAGTATGCTTTTTGTTTACAATCTTGGACAGGCTCAGTGTGAGGCGTGCATTGTAGGCATTTTCTTTGGCGTTGTTGACGATGTTGGTTGTGCCGTCGACGTTGGAGCGATAGTCGGAGTACTGAGAGTTGTGGCTGTAGTTGAACATCGGCTTGGCGTCGAAGCTCCACTGCCGGGGCATGGCGAAATAGTACATGCCCTTCCAGCTGGCGCTCCGGGTAACATAGGGCGCAACGGTTTCGTAGCTGTAGTTTTTTTCGGTGAAAGGCTTCATCTGCATGGAGCCGGAGTTGAAGGCGTGGTACTTGTCGTAGAACGTGTAGCCGAAGGTGTTGCTGACGGTGGTCTTGTCCGTAGAGTAGAGTGCGCGGAAGGTGACGGGAATCTGAAAGTATTTCAGTTCGCCTTTGTCGAAGGTGGCCTCACGCTCCACGGCGCCTTCGCGCAGGTTGAAGGTGGAGCTTTCGTTGGTGCCGATATGTTGCGCATCAACCTGATCGGGGCCCACGAATAAGTCGTAGGTCATTCGCTTTACGTTGATTTTAGAAATGATCTGCGGCTGGTTGGAGACTCCGCTGTTGGCCGTGGAGAGGGTTTCGCGGATGGAGGTGTAGCCGCCGTACTCATACTCCTGAACGATGAAGTTGATTACATAGTTGGCGCCGTTGAAGCGGACGTCGGTGGGACTTTCGAGGAGTTCCACGCGCTTGACGTCACTCATCCGCAGGCCGTCCATGTCGGCATTCGAGGCCGGGCGTTTGTTGATGAAAAGTTGGACGGATTGGCCTGTGTTGGTGGTGACGCCGTTGCTCATTGGGTCGATCAATATTTGATTTATGGCCATCCGGCGGAGCAGGTCGAATCCTGAAGAAGCTGCTTTTTTCTGCTGGAAAGTCGGCAGGTAGATGGTCTTATCTTGCTGAACATCAACAATATCAGCTTCGACCTTTACACCTTTGAGCATCACGGGCGATGACCGGAGTTCGAGAGTGCCCATGTTGAATGAGGGCTCGTCGATGTAGCGGGGGAGGTAGCCCATGCATGTGAATTTGACCAGGACACGGGAGTGGTCGCAGGGGATTGAGAACCGGCCTTCGGCGTCGGTGGTGCCGTAGGTGATTACGGAGGAGTCGCGCGGGGCAAGGATGTAGACTGCTGCTCCAGGCAGGGGTTCCGAGTCGGTGGCGACGAGGCGTCCGGAGTAGGCGAAAGTCCCGTGCTGGAGTGCTTCGAGATAGTAGCGGCCTCCTTTGCGAAGCACCGACACCGGGTTGAGGCCCACTACCTGACGCAGGGCATCGTAGGGGTCGTCGGTGTGGATGTTGGCCGAAACCCGGTAGTTATCCAGCTCGTTGTAAATGAAGTTGAGGTCGAGTTCGGGGTGTTCGTCGGCGATGAGACTGAGGGCGTCGGAGAGCTTGGCGCCGGTGAATTTGTAGTCGAAGGCAGAGGCACAGGCAGCGAATGCACACAGAAGCCCCGCCATAAACAAGGTGGTTCTTTTCATGTCATTCTACGGTTATGGTGTTGCCTTCGAGGGCGATGTTTATATGTTCGAAACTGTTGAGGTGCTCGACGATGTCGCTCAGGGAGTCGCTGTGGTTCCAGCGGAAATAGAGGCGGAGGTTGCGGGCATCGGGACTTGCAAAGTTGGCCGTGGCACCGTAGAAGGTGCAGAGTGACGACACTATAGAGTCCAGGCTTTCGTCCTTAAACACCACTATAATCGGTTGAGAATCAGTGTTAACGGCCTGGGAAGCGGAAATCTGCACTATTTCCGGCTTTTCGTCTGTGGTTTCAGCCGATGTCTTTGCCGGAGTGCCGTCGGCATTGTGGTTTATTACCATTGTTGTGGCTACGACTGCCATGGAAACGGCCAATATTGCGGCCACCACGCCTACGCGGTGCGAGGATAACAGGCGGCGCATGAAGCTACGTCGGCGCATTCGGGAGCCTACGAAGGCGTGCCATTCGGCGTCGACATCGGGCTCAGGGGTTTCGGTGAGGGCATCGCCGGCTTGCTGCAGCAGGCGGTATGTTTGGCGCACTTCGGGGTCGGAAAGCAGCTGATGCAGCTCCCTGTCGGAAAGTGCCGAGGGGTTGTCCAGCGCTTGGAGGAGGCTGTCAGTTTTGTCGGTCATCGGTCACGGAATTTTTGGCGTAAGACATCTATTGCATGACGAAGATGCTTATACACAGCCACTTCGCTGATACTCAGGCGCTCGGCGATTTCGGCGTACTTTAGTCCGTCGGTGAAGCGCAGGCGCACCACGCGGCGGCATTGCTCGGGCAAGCCGTCCACGATTCGAGCAAGACATGCCGCATCATCCTCGGCGAGTGTATCACCTTCGGCGTCAGTCACTTCAAGGGGATAAAGCTCGTTGAAACGGGCGCGCACCCCGAGGCTGCGGATGTGGTTTAGGCATCCGTAGCGTACACGGTTGGCAAGGTAGGCTGTGTTGACGTTTTCAGGCCCTTCGGCAAGCACCGCGGCGAAGACATCGTGCACAATGTCGCGCGCAGTCTCCGGGTCATGCACCAGCCGGTTGGCCAGGATGAACAGGAGGCGGTAGTTGCTCCGGAAGAGGTTTTCTATGGTAGAATGGTTCGTCATACGTCTGTATAAAACGCAACCTTACATTTTCCTAACCTGCTTCCGGAAAATTTTGCAGAAAAATGGGCTTAGAGGCGGAAGAACTGGCGGAAAGCTTCGATGGTGTACTCGTGGTCGGCGGTTGAGGCCGTTTCGCGGGCGGAGTGCATGGCCCACACGGGCGCGCCCATGTCGACGCCGCGCAGGGGAATCTGGCTGGTGAGGATGTTGCCGAGGGTCGAGCCGCCGGCCACGTCGGAGTGGTTGACGAAGTACTGCACCGGCACATCGGCACGGGCGCAGATTGCGGCGAACACGGCGGCGGAGTCGGCGTCGGTCATGTACTTGCAGTTGGCATTGATTTTGATGCACGGACCGCCTCCGAGGCGCGGGTGGTTGGTGGGGTCGTACTTCTCGCCGTAGTTGGGGTGGAAGCCGTGGGCATTGTCGGCCGATACCATGAACGAGCGGGCTACGGCGCGGGAGTAGTCCTCCGGCGTGCCCCCGAGGGCCATGACTATGCGGCTCATTATGTCCTTCAGAATAGGCGATGCCGCACCTTGCTTGGTGCCGGAGCCGGTCTCCTCGTTGTCGAAGATTGCCAGCACGCGGGTGGCGTCGGTGATGGTATCAGCCTCGGAGGTGAGGGACGTCAGGCCGGCGTGAACCATGGAGAGGTCGTCGATTCGCCCGGAGGAAATCATGTTTTCATACAACCCTACCAGCGATGCGCCCTCAGTGGTGTAGAGACTCATGTCATAGTCCAGAATGTCGTCGACGCTGATATTGAGTTCGGAAGCCAGAAGCTTGCGGATGACTCCTTCGGCGGGTTCGAAGTCGTCGATGGCCAGCACGGGGAGCATGTCCTTCTGCTTGGAGAGTTTGTTGCCCTCGTTTACGGCGCGGTTGAAGTGGATGGCCAGGTGGGGGATGGTGAGCAGGGGGCGGTTGAACCGCACCAGGCGCATGTCGGGGTGCAGAGGGTCGCCGGAGTCGACGGCCACGCGACCGGCCAACGACAGCGGGCGGTCGAACCATGTGTAGAGTATCGGACCGCCGTAAACCTCGGTGTTCAGTTTGACCACGCCTCCTTCTGCGGCCATTTCGCACCGCGGTTTCAGGCGGAAGCCGGGGCTGTCGGAGTGGGCGGCGATGATGTGGAAGGGTGATTCGGCGCGGTCGCCCACTATGAAGGCGAAGATTGCCGAGCCGTTTTGCACCACATAGCGGCGGTCGCCGGCGGCGAGATTCCAGCTGTCGGCGGGGTTGAGTTCCTCGAAGCCGAATTCCTCCAGTCGGCGGCGTGTGGTATCGGTGGCAAAGAAATTCACCGGACTTTCGTCCAGAAAGTCTATAAGGTCGGCAATGTATTTGTTCATGGTCGGTTTATGGCTGGTTATCAAGGAGCAGGCTCCTTGCGCATAGACAAAATATTGATTACCAAGGAGCTCGCTCCTTGTGCATTGACAAAATGTAAATTTTTAGTATTCCTCGAAGTCGGCGTGGTGGTAGGCGTAGTTTGCGGCTTTGAGGGCGGCGCAGATGGTTTCGTTGAGGTAGTCGTTGAAGTAGAAGAGCAGGTCGCTCATTATGTCCGGCAGGGCCTCGGTGGGAGCGTCTTCGACCGTTGCGGCAAGGTCGGCCATCACTTCGTAGACCTCCGTGAGCTGTTCGGCCAGGGATACGGCCACGGGAGTGTCGGAGTACTGCATGTCCTCAACATGGGTGTCCAGATATGTGTCGTACTCACCCAGAACGGCTTCCAGGCTGCGCTTCACTTCGGCGCGCGCTTCCTCGGAAAGCTGGTCGAGGATGGCGTCGGTGTTTTCGCCTTCGGCGTCGGGTTCGAGGTCGCCGTAGGGTTTGAGGTCGCACAGGGTGATGTAGAAGCGTGGCATGTAGCGTAGGATTTCGCGCAGGAAGTTACGCGGGGTATATTCGCCGGCGTTGTTGACCAGGCGCACGTACTCCACGGCGAGGGCCGTTATGGCAATGGCGGAGGGGGAGGGTTTGTATGTGTCCATGCTATTTCTTGTTCTTGAGGATTGTTGCAGCGCCGTAGAGGTCGTTTTTGAGGATATAGTCGTAGACGCCTGCAGGAAGGAAGTAGTTCATATCGCGGCCGCGCGCCAGGGCGTTGCGCACGAAGGTGCTGGAGATGTTCAGCAGGGGTGCGTCAACCACTTCCATGCCGTCGGCTTCGTGGTCGATGGGGTAGCCGGGGCGCCGGTAGACCATCACGCCGTAGTCCTCGAGGATTCTCTGCGGGAAGCGCCACTTGTCGAAGATTTGCCAGTTGTCGCTGCCGATGATGAGGCGGAAGTGATAGTCGGGGTATCGTTCGCTGAGTTCGTCGAGTGTTCGGATGGTGTACGAGGGGCGCGGCATGGTGAGTTCGAGGTCGCAGATGTCGATTTTCTGCGCGCCTTTGATGGCGATGTTGAGCATGTCCAGTCGCTTAAGGTCGGGCAGCAGGTTGCCCGGCTCCTTGAGGGGATTGCGTGGCGAGAGGGTGAGCCACACCTCGTCCACCAGGCCCCACTGGGTGAAGTAGGACGCCAGCATCAGGTGACCTATGTGCACCGGGTTGAACGACCCTCCGAGAATTCCAACTGTATGTTTTGCAGCCATTTTCAGGGGAGCGACACGAAGCCGTCGATAAGGTTATGGGTCTGTCGGATGGCCGTGGAGAGGTCGTCGTTGACAATCTGACGGTCGAAGGCAGCGGCACGGCTGAGCTCGTACTCGGCGCGGTCGATGCGCTCGTCGATTACCTCCGGTTTCTCTGTGCCGCGGCTCTCGAGTCGATGACGCAGCTCCTCGATGCTCGGGGGTTGGATGAACACCGTAAGAGCTTGAGGACCATAAAGTTCTTTGACACCCAGGGCGCCGTTGACGTCCAGGTCGAGGATGATGTTGTGGCCCTCGGAGGTGATGCGGTCGATTTCCGAGCGCAGAGTGCCGTAGAAGCGACCGGGGTACACTTCCTCGTACTCCACGAAGAGGCCGTCGGCGATGGCGTCGCGGAAGGCGTCTTCGGTCATAAAATAGTAGTTTACGCCCTCCTGCTCGCCTTCGCGCGGGGCACGGGTGGTGGCCGATACGGCGAAGCCGAGGTTGAGGTCGCCCTCCTGGAGGATGGCGTTGATGATGGTGGATTTGCCGCAGCCCGAGGGGGCTGCGACAACTATGATTTTTCCTTTCTTCATATTACTGATGGGCGGGGCGGAGCAGATCGTTTACGGTCTTTACGGGATTGAAGGTCTCGGCGGGCACTTCCATGAACACTGTGTTCCAGTGGCTCATTGCGCCGTTCCAGAGGCCGGGAAGCTCGAGGGCGCGGAGGTCACGGCCGCTGAAGCTCTTCTCGGAGATGAAGCCGGTGGCGTGGTCCACGTAGTCGGGCAGATTGTAGGTGGTTCCGTCGTGGCGGCGCACGTAGCACACCAGGTCCACGGGGTTGAAATGGGTAGCCTTTTTCATCATGGCCTCATTTTCGGGCTTGGAGAGGTCGATCTGGGTCGACTCCAGAATCTGAGGCGCGATGGAGGTGCCGTCGGAGGCATAAGCATTGTACGGACCCCCGCCGGGCTCGCCTTCGTTGCGAACCATGCCGCACACGCGCAGGGGACGGTCGAAAATTTCGAGGGCGGCCTGCGCCCGCTCTTTCAGGCTGCGGCTTTCGTCCAGCGACTCGGCGGCTGTGCATAGGATTGAGTTGATGAACTCTGTGGCGGCTTTGACGTCGGCCTCGGCGGGTTCGTCCACTTCGAGGGCTGCGCGCAGCTGCTCCATACGGTCGTGAACCAGCAGGAGCATACCGCCGATGAGCCGCTTGTACTTGATGGTGGGCTCGCGGTGGGCGTCGCCTACGACGTTGTCGATATTCTTGATGAAGATTACTTCGGCGTCGATGTCGTTGAGGTTCTCAATCAGTGCGCCGTGGCCGCCGGGCCGGAACACGAGCTTGCCTTCGTTGTCGCGGAAGAGGTCGTTGTCCGGGGTGACTGCGATGGTGTCGGTGGAGGGTTTCTGCTCCGACATGCTCACGTCGTACTTAACGCCGAACTTCTCTTCCATAGCCGGAACTGCCTCGGTGAGCTTTTCTTCGAAGAGTTTGTGGTGGTCGGCCGACACGGTGAAGTGGAGCTTCACCTTTCCGTTGGAGGCGGCAGTCTGCGCGCCTTCGGCCAGTTGCTCTTCCATGGCGGTGCGGGTTGCTCCGTCGGGATATTTGTGGAAGGTGAGGAGTGCCTTGGGCAGTCCGCCGTAGTTCATGCCTTCGGGTAGGATGATTGCAGCTACGACATCCTTATGGCGACCTTCGGCCACGAGTTCGTCGACGCTCTTGCCGTGCAGACGCTGAACGGTGGCTTCGAGGGCGGGGAAGAATGCGAAGTCGTGGATGCGCTCGATGAGTTGCGCAACCGGAGAGCCTTCGGCGGGCACGGCATCGGCGCCGTTTACGAAGGCGAACAGGGCCTTGAACATGCGCGATGCCGCCCCGGAGGCGGGCACGAATTTCACCACGTCGCCGCCGTCGGCCAGGAACTGCTGCCAGCGGGCTTCGCAGGCCTCTTCGACGTCCTTGTTCACAGGCGTGATGCCGTGGCCAAGGGATGAGGGGGAGTCGATTTTCAGATAGGGGAATCCGGTGCGGAAGCGCTCGAGCTGGGCTTCTACGGTTTCGGTGCTGATGCCCTTGGCTTTGAGCTGCTCAAGGTCGGCGGGAGTGAAATTCGTCATGGTAGTATGGTGTTAGTTAATTATTTACGTTTTTTTATTCCTTAACCCTATAACCCTTTAACCTCATAACCTCCGAATTGCGCATAGCGTAATTCGGGCTTCATAACCCTCAGGATTGCGCGCAGTGTAATCCTGACTTATTGAATCATTCGCTTCATCAGGTTGTATGCCCCGGCGATTCCGAGTTCGCCGGCCTTGCTGAGGTCGGCGATTCCGCGCTCGCGGTGGCCTCCGCGGAGGGCGGCATACCCGCGGTTGTAATATGCCTCGCCGAAGTCGGGCTTGAGTTCGATAGCCTTGGAGTAGGCCTCCGAGGCGTCGGTGAGGGCTCCGCTTTCAAGGAGGATGTTGCCCTTGTTGAAGTAGACAACAGCCATTTCCGGCGAAAGTTCGGCCACGCGGTCCAAATCCTCAAGGATATCGTCCAGCTGCTTCTGGTTGAGCGACAGGCGCGTCACGGCGTCGCCCCCGCGGGAGTCCTTCTCCAGCAGGTAGCGTCCGTAGCGTGTCTGGGCGCGCAGGAGGTAGGCCAGCGTCAGGGTCGGGGCCATGGCGATGGCTCGGTCGAGGTCCTTTTCGGCGTTGATATAGTCGCGGACGGTGATGAAGTCCATGGCGCGCCCCAGGTAATCGACCGGGCGCGGGGCATGGGTTGCAAGGTAGGAGTTATAGTATTCGATGGATGAGAAGTGGCGGGCTATGGTACTCTCGTCGAGCTGGGGCACTGCGTTGGTGACAACGAGCAGGAAGCGCAGCATGCGGGTGGCGTTGAGTTCGTCGACCTCCTTTATATAATATGTGTAGTCGCGGAGCTCGGTGGGCGCCGAGTAGAAGCTCACCAGCATCATGGGCTCGGTTTCGACGGCCTGATTGCGGTCCTGCACTCGCCCGCGGATTGCCGTGTTGTTGTACTCATCGCGGAAGTCGGCGTTGTTGTCCACCGTCACCAGCGATGCGAAACGCTTGGCTACGACGTCGTTGCTCTCGGCGGCCTTGTTTTCGGCCATGGCTTGTTCCGCCATTGCTTCAGCCTCTGCCTCGTTAACCTCCGAGGCGGCCGGCAAGGCCTTGGTGAGGGCTTCGGCGTGCTTGTAGTCGCGCTCGGCCTTGGCCAGATTGCCCGCATCCTGCCATATGGACCCGCGCATGTAGTAGGCACCGGGAAAGTCGGGGAAGCGCTCGGCCACGCGGTCGATGTCGGCCACGGCCTCCTTGGTGTTGCCCTTGGCCTTGTGGATGAGGGCGCGGTTGTAAAGAGCCTGGTAGTTGTCGGGGTCCATTTCCAAAACGCGGTTGAAGTCGTCCAACGCAAGGTCGTTGGCATTGACTTCGGCCAGCAGCATACCGCGGTTGAACAGCGCCGCTTTGTTGTATGGCTCCAGCGAGAGGGCATAGTCGTAGTCGGCCATGGCGCCGGAGTAGTTGTCGAGCTTGTAGCGGAGGAATGCTCGGTTGATGTATAGGCCGGCGTGGCGGGGCAAAAGCTTGATTGCGTGGTCGATATCCTCCAGAGCACGGTTGTAGTCGCCCTCGGAGTTGATGGCTATGTCGGCGCGCATGATGTAGGCATTGACGGCGTCCTTGTTGATGCCCAACGCCTTGTCGATGTCCTCCAGCGCCGCCACGGTGTCGGATTGCGCCAGAGCCACACGTGCCCGGCCGAGGTAGGCGTTGGAGAAGCCGGGGTAGTAACGCAGAACGTCGTCGAGGGTTTTTCGCGCATCGTCGTAGCGCTTGAGGTCGAGCTGCGCCATGCCTTTGTTGAAGAGAATCTGGCGGTTGCGCGGGAGCAGTTCGAGGGCTTTGGAATAGTCCTCAATGGCGAGGCTGTCCATGCCCATGTTCTGACGCGCTACCCCGCGGACCTCCCAGGCGTCGGAGAGATAGGGGTTCAGGCGCAGGGCCTCCGAGGCATCGGCTTCAGCCCCTATGTAGTCCTCGAGGTTGAGTTTGGCGATGGCGCGGAAGAAATAGGGTTGAGCCAGATAGGGCTTGGCCTGGATGGCCTGGTTGAAATATTGGATGGAGAGGACGTAGTCGTCGAAATAGAGCGCATTGCGACCGATGCGAATCACCTGGTCGGTGTTCACCTGGGCGGCGGCAGGGCAGGGTAGCAGCAACATGAGCGATGCCGCAGCAAGGATTGCGATGTGATGAATGATAGCCTTCATAGCTGATGCAAATTTAGCTATTTTTTTCTGCCCCCACTACATCTTGGGAAATTTTTTTTGCAAAATACTCATTAAATAGTATCAAGAAATTGAAAAATTAATTGTACTTTTGCCATGCATCCTAACGGCAACTATAACTAAACCTTACTATATGGTACATTTTACTCTCAAAAACTTTCTTGCAGGCGCGGCGCTGACCCTTTCGTGCGCAGCCTTCGCCGCCACCGATGCCCCGAGCTTCGACTGGGCGGACTATCTCCAGACAGCTGAAACCACCGGAACCTATGTAACCAATGTTGCAGCCGACGGCAACGGAGCTTCCTATTGGATGGGTTGTGCTACAACCAACGACAACGCCGTAAATTTAAACGGTGAGGCCCTCTTTACCGGCGAAACCAAAGTAGGTACAGCAGCCACCAACAACTTCGTGCTCTTCAAAGCAGGCGCAGATGGTGCTCCTGTATGGAACATCCACTCCACCGCTGGCGACTACGGCAGCGGCAAGATGGGTGGCGTGACCTTCGCAGGCGATAAGCTTTATTTCTTCGTTGGCGTCCGCCAATATAACGCTAACGTCAAGAGCAACCTCATTGATGCCAAGGGTACCAAACACGAGTTTGGCGAGGTTGTTGAAAACGTTGCTGACCGCTATCATATTGGAATCCTGGTTTGCGCTACCCTTGATGGCGAAATCTCCTGGATAAAGACCTTAACCGCTCCCGAAGGCCAAAAAGATGCGCTTACCCCTCAAGGCATTAGCGTAGCTTCTGATGGCACTATTGTACTCACAATGGCAGCTTCACAGCCTATCACCATGGGTACTGCTACCATCACACCTGCCGCCGATACCAACCAGGCAATCGTTGTAGTAGCTGATAATGAAGGAGAATATGTTTCGCACTTCGCTCCCACTGGCACTACTCTGGGTACCAGCGCCTTTACCGGCCTTTCGTGCGATGGCTCCAACTTCTTCTTTGCAGGTACTGTAACTCCCGCTTCCGATCCCATCACTGTCACTTTCGGCGACCAGGAAATCACCACCGGAACCAAAATCAGTGGCTTTGTAGCCAAAGCAACCCTTGCATCAGTTAAGACCGGTAAGTTCGACTGGGCAACCTCACTTCCCGGAACACTCGCCGATGGTCAAACCTCATTTGCTATGCAGTTCATTCGCCTCACCCCGGGCGTCGACTGCTACTGGGTATCCGGTGCTCTGAAAGGTGCTATTACTGCCGGCGATATTACCATTACCACTACTCAGTTTAATCAGAACGAAGGCCTCCTTATCAAACTTGACAACTCCGGTGAAATTGTCGATTGGGCAGTGTCGCATGCCGATTTCACTCCCGGTGCCATCTCCGGATATACCGGGGTAATGCAGGGTGATGCAGCTAATGTATATGTTGTTGGCTACGCTATGGCCAATTTTGGCGTGTACATCCGCGAATACGACGCCCTTACTCTTGATCCCGTTGCTGATAAAGCCTGGAGTCTGTATTCCTCTGCCGCTATGCTCTCCGTAGCTCCGTTCGCTTACGATTCTTCTGAAGGTGCTATCTATGTTGCCACTCGTTCCAATAAGGTTGTCAACATTCTTGGTGGCGAACAATCACCAGAATCTACCAGCTGGGTTTCAGTTTGCTCTAAGTTCACCCTCCCCGAGGACCTCAAGACCGGCATTGAGAACGTGGCCGTTGAGGCACAGGGTGTGAGCGTCAAGGCTGTAGAAGGTGGCGTTGAAGTGGCTGCCGACTTTGCAACTACCGTGGCCGTTTACGACGTTGTTGGTCGCTGCGTGGCATCCGTAGCCGTTGCTGCCGATGCTCCCGCAACCGTGGCTCTTCCTGCAGGCGTTTACGTTGCCGCAGGCGTGAAAGTGGCTGTACGATAGCCAATTACAATGCATAATAAAAGGGACGCACCCACTGGTGCGTCCCTTTTTGCGTATGGAGGTGGTGACCCGCAACGTTGGGAGGGGCGTCGTCCACGTCGCCCATTTTCACGAAAGGTGTCGCCCGTTTGATTTATCGGGATTAATCATGAATAATCAAGATTAATCTCGATTGTTTATCTTTCAAATCTCTGGCTATCAACGCCGTAGGGACGCACGTTCGGTGCGTCCTAAGGTGCGAAAGCGTATGGAGGTGGCGGGCTCCCGCCCGCCACAATGGGCATCAACGGCTAAAAAACGTCCGCAGGACGTTGACTTATAATAACCGATTGCGCCACAGGCGCTGTCGGTTTACGAACATCCGGGCAAAAAGGCGTCCTTGCGACGCCGACTTTACGGCGAAATAAGTCGGCGTCCATGCGGACGCCTATCTTCGGGGTGGTTGCTGAATCCGCCAGCGCCTTGCGGCGCAAGCGGTTAGCAAAAGTCAACGCCCTACGGGCGTTAGCTTCCGCCCGCCACAATGGCCCTCAACACCGGGAGGGGCCAACCGGCTGACATCGGGCATAGCGGAGGTGCCGATGCAGAAATATTTGGGGGTGTGGGAATAAAATGCTACCTTTGCCATTGATATGATACCGGCTCCGTTTTCATTTCCTCTCTATCTGATGGCCAAGGGCGCGGGCGCCGCCTGCAACATGGCGTGTGAGTACTGCTATTATCTTGAAAAAGCGGCACTTACGCCCGATGTCAAGCGTACGTACATGTCCGACGCCACGTTGGAAGAGTTCACCCGCCAGTACATACAGTCGCAGAGCATGGACTCCGTCCTGTTTACATGGCATGGCGGCGAGGCCCTTCTGCGACCCATCGAATTCTACCGCCGTGCACTCGAGCTCCAGCGTCGGTATGCCGGGGGCCGCCACATCGAGAACTGCATCCAGACCAACGGCATCCTGCTCACCGACGAGTGGTGCCGCTTCCTGAAGGACAACAACTTCCTGGTGGGCATAAGCATCGACGGCCCCGAGGAGTTCCACGACGAGTATCGCCGGAGCCGCGACCGCAGCCCCTCGTTCCGGCGCGTGATGCGCGGCATCAACCTGCTGCGCAAGCACGGCGTGGAGTGGAACGCCATGGCCGTGGTGAACGATTATAATGCCGATTACCCCGAGGAGTTCTACGACTTTTTCAAGAGCATCGACTGCAAGTACCTGCAATTCACGCCCATTGTGGAGCGCAAGCAGGGCGGCCGACTGTCCTCCGGCCATGACGCCGCCGGCGAACTTTGCGAGTTTTCCGTGAGCCCGGAGCAGTGGGGCGAGTTCCTCTGCAGGGTGTTCGACCGCTGGGTGCGCACCGACGTCGGCCAAGTGTTCGTCCAGCTCTTCGACGCCACGTTGGCCAACTGGGTGGGCGTCGAGCCGGGGCTCTGCACCATGTCGCGTACATGCGGCCACGCTGGCGTGGTGGAATTCAACGGCGATGTCTACGGGTGCGACCACTTCGTGTTTCCCGAATTCAAGCTCGGCAACATCCACACCCACAGCGTGGTGGAAATGATGACCTCCCATGCGCAGACCGAATTCGGCCGTGCTAAGGAAACATCCTTGCCCGACCAGTGCCGGCAGTGCGACGTAAACTTCGCCTGCCACGGGGAGTGCCCCAAGAACCGGTTTGCGGTAACTGCCGACGGCCAGCCGGGTTTGAATTACCTCTGCGAAGGCTACCGGCGCTTCTTCCGCCATGTCCGCCCATATATGGACTATATGGCCGCCCAGCTTCAGGCCGAAATGCCTCCGGCGCGGATAATGACCGACCCGGCAAGTCCCTTGTTCTCAAAACGATAACCCTATTCCTATGAATAAATTCTACGTATCCATACTCCTGGCCGCTGCGGCCTTCTCAGCTACCGCAGCCCAGCCCTGTGCCGACGTCCGCGCAGCCAACGCACGCCAAGCCGTGGCGTTGAAAGCAGCTCCGGAAGTTGATAAAATTGTTGGTGACTACACTATCCAGTACTACGACCTGACCATCATCACCACGAGTCTCTACACCAACGAGACCACCATCGCGGCAGGCTCGTCCGAGGGCCAGGTAGTGCTTACAATCCCCTTTGTAAATTACGGCATTCCATATACCATCGATGTCAAAGGCACCTACACCCCGGCCGACGGGCGCCTGACCTTCACCTCCAAGGGCCAGGTATTCTTCGGTTCCGACCTCACGTTCTACCTCTACGACGAGGCTACGCAGAAGGAAAACGTTGTGCCGAGCATCTACGGCACCTGGAACGGCAACGGCTTCAGTTTCGACCCCAACTTCACCATCGGCCTACCCTCCGAGGGCGGTATTTTCTACTTCAAGGCAGGATATCTGAGTCTGACGGTGTACAGCGGCGAACCTTCCGGCGACGACCCCATGGAAGGCTGGACCACCATTGGAACCGGCCTGATGGAAGATGGCTGGGTGATGCCCGCGTTCAAGGACATGGACCAGAGCCAATACATCTATCATGTTGAAATTCAGAGCAAAGACGACCAGCCCGGCGTTTACCGTGTGGTCGACCCCTATGGTCCTGAAACACCGCTCGCTGCAGTCAATGAGTCTACGGCGGAGCACGGCTTCATCCAATTCAATGTCTCCGACCCCGACCATGTGTACTTCTACGGCACCGACGCCGGCTTCGCCAACTCGACCATGGGCATAACCAAGTTCTATCCCAACAACATCCTCGGCTACCTCATCGGTACTTACCCCGAATATACCGTAGAGGAACTAATCAAAAAGTTTGAGGGTGAAAAACAGTTCCTGAGCTCCACGTTCAAGGACGGCGTAGTGGTCGTGCCCAGTGTGGACACCGGCGCGGGGTACAACAACGACGCCAACTTCGGCGTGCAGGGTGCACAATTTGCAGGAAACGGCTGGAGCTCAGGCGGTAAGCCCAAGAACATGGAGGCTCGCATTTTCATGCCAGAAGCCGGCGTCGAGACCGTCAGCGCAGCTCATGGTGGCACAGTGCGTTACTTCAACCTCCAAGGCGTCGAAATCCCCAACCCCACCCCCGGAAGCGTCTACATCCGCGTCCAGGGCACCCAAGCAGCCAAGGTCCGCCTCTAGTATGGAGGTGGCGAGCTCCCGCTCGCCACAAACAATCGGCCGAAGGCCGCCACATCTTTCGCGAAAATGGGCGACGTGGACGTCGCCCCTCCAAACGTTGTGGCGATGCTAACGCCCTTCGGACGTTTATGGCCACGGCGCGTTCCCAAATGAATAATCGGGATTAGAGCTCGCGACAAACATACTTTTCGGGCCAAAAGGACAAATTAATTGTCTTTTTGGCTCTTTCCTGGAGCTTTTTCGTTAAAAAGTATGACAATTCCCGAAATTTTCGTATATTTGCCCAATATTTTGTTCTAAGCAATTTGCTGACCAACACATTATCAAATCATAAACCTATCCACATGAACCAAAAACACTTGTTGGGTGTGGGAATCTTTCTCTCTGCCTGCCTCCTGAGCGCCTGCGACGATAAAACGGGCGATTTCGGCGACGGTTACGGCGCTTTCTCCCCCTCGATAGGTCTGAACACGGAAGTGGTAAACGGCTCCAGCTCGCGTGCCGTCCCCGTCAGTGCTGCCGACCTGTCGCTGAAGCTGACTAATTCTGATGGAACTTTAGAGGTCAACTGGGCAAAGGTGTCCGACTTCGACACCTCCAAGAAGTACCCCGTTGGCGAGTACACACTCGAAGCCTATTTCGGCAAAGAGGACGAGGAAGGCTACGAAATGCCTCACTACTACGGCTCCACGAAGTTCAATATCCTCGAAGATAAGGAAACACAGGTGTCGCTCACGGCCCAACTGGGCAACGGCATGATATCGCCCTCCTACTCCGAAGCCTTCACCGACTATATGGTTGACGGTAGCTGGAGCGCTTCGGTGCGCAGTGCCGGCGGAGCCACCACCGACATTCCCGGCGACGAAACACGGCCCGTCTACGTCAAGGCCGGTCCGGCCGTGATGTCCGTAACATTCACCAAGGCCAACGGTCAGACCGGAACCTTCCAGGCGGCAGCTGTCGACGTCAAGCCCCGCACGCACTATATCGTCAACTTCGATGTGGACGCCGGTAGCGAAACCCTCGTGGTGACCTTCAACGACAACATGGAAACCCGAGAGGTGACCATCGACATCAGCGAGAAGGTATTCGCCGCCCCCGAGCCCGAAATTGTGGCGCAGGGTTTTGATAACGGGCAGACCGTGGAATATATCGAGCATACCGTGCCCGAAATTGAGCTCGCCATGGCTGTAACGGCCATTGCAGGCATCAAATCCGTCCACCTCAACTCTGTGTCCAACTACCTCACCACTGTCGACTTCCCCAACGACCTCGACCTGGTGGCCGCCACCAACGAGGAAAAGGACCTGCTCACATCTGCCGGCCTCGTGGTTAAGGGTTTATGGAAAAATATGGAGGATATGGCCCTGGTGGACTTCTCCAACCTTGCTGACTTACTTCCCGCCGGCATGACGCACACCTTCACGCTGACGGTGACCGACGTGCTGGACCGCGTAACGGAGCCCATGTCGCTGGTCATCGAGCCCACCGAACTCATCCTCGAACTCGAACAGGCCTCCGAACGCCTCCTTGAAGCCGACACCAAGGTTTACCTCCGCTACAACGGCCTCACGCCCACCAAGAGCGTTGTGTTCGAGATGCAGAACGAGCGCGGCACCTTCGATGCCATCACCCCGCTCGAATTCGTTGAAGCTCCCGAAAAGGGCGAAGGCTACTTCCTGGTAACCCTTCCGACGGCGGCCAGCGAACTCTCCACCGTGGTTGTCCGCGCAACAAGCCGCACCAGCCACTCCAACGACCTTGAGCTCACCCTCAAGCCCCTCTTCTTCAACATCGACACCAAGCCGGTGGACGTGTACAGCACCACCGCAAAGGCCTTCATCAGCCTGCTCCCCGGCGTCACCGAAACCCTCCCCGACGTGAAGGATTGCACCTTCCTGATCAGCCGCGTGGGGGTGAGCGCTTACAGCAAGTACACCTACGAGGGCGACATCCTCTTCTCCGGCCTGCGACCCAATACGTCCTACGAAATATGGGTGCAGTACCAGGGTATGCGCTCCGAGCCGGCAATGTTCACCACCGAAACTCAACCCGGCCTTGATAATGCTGACCTCGATGATAAAGCAGTTCCCGTTGAAAGCGGAAAATACTGGACTCGTTGGGAACTGCCCGGTTGGGCCAACGTCAACGGGCTTACCACTTCGCAGAAGAACGGCACCGACGGAACAACCTATACTTACGTATGTAATTCAGGTACCTCTCAGACCACCGACGCTCATTCCGGCTCGGCCGCCCTTATCCGTACAGTCGGCTGGGGCTCGGGCAACACTGCAGCTTTTTTAAGCGGTTTCGGGACCTGTAAGCATGTAACCGCAGGCGAGCTCTTCCTCGGCAAGTGGAACGGCGTCGATATTGCCAACACCTATGGCGTAGATTTTGCCGGTCGTCCCACGACTATCTCCTTCTGGTATAAGTACAAGACGGCAAAGACCGGTAACGGCGACTACGGTACGGCTGAAATAGTATTCAAGGATGCCAACGGCAAGGTAATTTTCTCAGAGACCAAGCAGCTCCCCGCCAGCGATACCTATAAGCAAATCACCATTACGCCGACCTATACCGGGAAGGCTGCCACACTGAGCATCGCATTCAAGTCCACCGGCCGCGAAGATGCCCTCCAGGCAAACGCAACCTGGATGACTGCGCCACCTGCCCGCAACCTGAGTACCGGCGAATACGTTGGCTCCTCGCTCTATATCGACGACATTGAACTCATATACTAATCATTGACCACGATGAAAACTAAAATATATAGCTTCCTGACCGCCGGACTCTTAATCCTTGCCGGCGCATGTACCGACGACTGGCAGCCCCGCAATGCCGAGCAGGGTACGCTCCAGCTTTCGTCGCTGGGCATTCAGACCGGCGATGAGAACGCTGCCGAACAAAAGTCCGCACCTTCGCGCTCGGATGTGGACACCGACAACTTCATCATCACCATCTACGACTCCCACGGCCTGACGCAGGACGACTGGCAGTGGACCTTCGCCAAGATGCCCGAAGTTATCCGCCTCCCGGCCGCGACGGGCTACCGCGTGGTGGTTGAATCGCACGAAATCAAACCCGCCGCTTGGAGCGAACCCTACTTCATCGGCAGCGAAACCTTCGATATCGAGCAGGACAAAATTACCCGCCTGGGAACCATCCTCTGCTACTTCAACAGCCTCAAGGTGACGGTTCAATACACCGATGAGTTTAAAAAGCGCGCTTCGGCCGACACCAAAGCGATTGTGTTCCGCGATGAAACTCCCGACAAACTCGAGTACCTCCGCGACGAAACCCGCTCAGGCTATTTCCAGCACCCCGAAGGCCCGACCACGGTGGTTACTATCCTCAATGCCACCCTCGACGGAAATCCTACGACTAAACAGCATGTTTATAAAGTAGATAAGCCCGGCTCTCACCTCATTGTGACCTACGACGTAGAGCCCATCCCGCCGGTTCCTTCGCCTACCGGAACATCCAACCCCTCCGGCATCGTGCTCGATGTGCAGTTCGAAATTGAAGGCTCCAGCAATCAGGTAGCAGTCGAAGAAGACCCCCTTCCCTCCAACGACCGTCCCGGCCAGGAAACCCCCGAGAAGCCCGATGAACCCAAACCCGCCGAAGCCGCAACCTTCGAGCCTGTGGGCGTTGTGCTCAATCAGGATAACATCCTCAAGGACGGCATGACCGCCGTGGTCAACATCAGCTGCCCCGAAGGCTTCGAAAAACTCGAGGTGAACATCGACTCCGAGACTCTCTCGCCCGCCGACCTCGAGGACGTTGGTCTGGCCGCAAACTTCGACCTCTGCGCTCCCGGCGACCTGAAGGAAACCATCGACCGCCTGCTCAAAATCGACTCCGGCTCTGCAATCAAGGGTCAGACCACGATGAAGTTCGACGTGTCCGACCTCGTAGGTCTGCTCGCAGTCCTCGGCAACGGCCGAAGCACCTTTAACATAAAGGTGACCGACAGCAAGGGCGCCGTGGCAAGCACCAAACTGATTATCGTCGTTCAATAATAGCATACGATTATGAAAAAAATCATATTTCTTTCGGTCGCAATGGCGGTGACGGCTCTGTTTGGGAGCTGTACCGACGACCCGCGGCCCGATGGTGGCGACGGCTATGTGTCCATCACCGCCAGCGTTAACGACGACATGCACGTCATGACCTCTCCCAGCCGTGCCATCACCGACACTGAGCTGGAGGACCTCAAGGCGAACGCCACCGTGTGGATTACCCAGAAGGGCAAAGGTGTGGTACGCAAGTACAAGGGCCTCGAAAATGTGCCCGCAACCATTGGCCTCAAGTCCGGGCAGTACATAGCCGAAGTGTGGGCCGGCGACTCCGTGGCCGCCTCATGGGATAAGAAGTGGTACCGCGCGTATGTGCCTTTCGAAGTTGAGTACGGCAAGGTGACCGAGGTCAAGGCCGAATGCAACATCGTCAATGTGGCCGTGGCTGTGCGTTACCCCGAAGGCATCGAAGAGGTGCTCTCCGACATCGCATTCACCGTGAACCACCCCAAGGCCGAACTGGTGTTCAACGGCACCGAAGATGCCGCTAACAAAACGGCCTACTTCATGATGAACTCCACGGACAAGGACCTGCGCTACACCCTCACCGGAACGCAGATCGACGGCGTCCCCGTAACCATCACCAACACCCTCAAGGGCGTCAAGAGCGGCATCAAGTACATCCTCAAGGTTAAATATGACCCCGAGGGTGAAGTGGCCGGCGGTGTGGCCTTTGACTTCGTTGTTGAAGAAGAACCCATGGGCACGAGTGAGACCAATACCATTGTCGCTCCACCCACCATCGTGGGTTACGGTTTCAATATCAATGAAAATCAGGTTGTGCCTGTAGGCAAGGTGGGACGCAAGGTTGTGCACATCATCAGCGCCACCAACGTGGTTGAGGCCGTGATTACCTCCGACGTGTTCAAGCCCTTCCTCGGCAGCGTGTCCGCTGACCTTACCCGCGTCAACGACGATACTCGCAACCTGCTGGCCGCCAACGGATTGTCGTTCAAGTACCATGACCCCTCCGAAGCCGTTGACGACGATAACGTTGAGGGCTCTGACCATAACTTTGAAGGTGCAACGTCGATGCACATCAACTTTGAGGACAAGATGCTCAACGCCCTCCAAAACGGCGATTACTCATTCCTAATCTCCGCTCTCGATGACCAGGGCAACCGCAGCGTCCGCGCCCTCCGCTTCAAGGTTACCAGTTCGTCGGCCCAGGCCATCGCGCCCACCCCGACCGACGTCACCTATGAGTCAGTGACCCTCCGCGCAGTCCTCCTCAAGGACGGCGTCGAAAAGGTAGGCTTCAACTGGCGCAAGGAAGGCGACGTTGACTGGAACTATATCGACGGCGTGGTGACTTCCCGCTCCTACGATTCCGGCACTCAGTTCCAGGCCACCATCACCGACCTTGCCGACGGCCAGGTTATCGAATACGCTCCTGTGGCCGACGAATATGTCGACGTAGTTTCCAAGATTACTTCCAAACGCCACTCCTACCTCCCCAATGGCGGCTTCGAAGATTGGATTCAGAACACAAAGGGCGCCTGGCTGGTGTGCGCTAAGGAAAGTGAAATGTTCTGGGATTCCGGTAACCACGGTTCCATCACCACCGGTACCAACGTAACCGAACCCGACGGCAACATCAAGGTGTCCGGCAATTACTCCATCAAACTCGAATCCAAGTATCCGTCCGTGCTCGGTATCGGCAAGTTCGCCGCCGGCAACGTGTTCATCGGCAAGTATCTGGCCACCAACGGAACTAACGGCGTCCTCGGCTGGGGTCGTCCGTGGTCCGAACGTCCGAAGGGATTGCGTGGTTACGTACGCTATCGTCCCGTGGCCATTGACCAGCCCAAGGCCGACAAGGGCTACAATAAGGGCGATATGGACAAGGGCCTCGTCAAGATTGCGCTTGTCAACAACTCCGTGGCCTACGGCTCCGAAGAGTACGGCTTCGTAGTCAAGACCGCCGACGGCGATGCCGGCCTCTTCCAGGACGACGGTAGCTATGTGGTTTCCCTCGGTCGTCTCGTGCTTACCGAAGCAACCCCCGGCGACGGTTTCATCGAGTTCGACATCCCGCTGGAGGACGTGAACCCCGGTCCGTTCAACCGCATCATTATCGTAGCATCCTCGTCGATGGGCGGCGACTACTTCGCCGGCGGCGTTGGCTCCACAATGTGGCTCGACGACATCCAGATTTATTACTAATCGAACCACTTCATAAACCGAAGGCCGCCCCACCCGGAGCGGCCTTTGTTATGAATAATCGAGATTAATCAACCCTCCAGACGCTTCGCCTAAATGAATAATCGAGATTAATCTAGATAAATCCTGATTAATCTCGATAAATCAAGCAGTGCGTGACGCCGCAAGGCGACTCAACGCTTGCGCAAGCTGCGCAGGATTTCGCGGTTCCAGCGGCGGCGCTGAGGGTCGAAGAACCAGCCCCACTTGCAGAAATAACGGAAGAGGTTCACCATGTGGATGGTCAGGGGCCGGAGCTTGTAGTAGGACTCCTCGCGGTGTTTGTGAGTCGCACTTACCTTAGGCCAGTAGAGGGTCTTGTACTGCGCATGGATGCGGCGCGTAAGGTCCACGTCCTCTCCGTAGAGGAAATAGCGCTCATCGAATAAGCCAACCTTTCGCAGGGCGTCAACACGCATGAACATGAAGCTGCCTTGGTGCTGGGGCAGGTTCATGACCGCGTCGCGGTTGCTGTCCTGCACAAGGTAACGGTGGTTGATGCCGCGCACCCATTTCTCGGGCAAGAAGCGGCGGGTAAGTAAATCCAGAGGTGTGGGAAGCAGGCGGCAGGTGTACTGCGGGCGCCCGTCAGGATAGAAAAGGGCAGGTTGGAGAGTGCCGACATCCGGGTTGGCGTCCATGAACTCAACGATTTGCTGAAGGATGGCCGGGTCGAAGCTCACATCGGAATTCAGCACCAGATGGTAACGCTGGCCCTGTTCGAGCGATTGGCGCAAGGCTATGTTGTGCGCCCGTCCATAGCCCACGTTGCTGTTGGCCACATACTCCACCTTCGGCCACCCTTCGCAAAGGCGTCGGGTAGCTTCGGAGCTACTGTTGTCGATAACCACTATGCGGTCTACCACAGGTGAGTCCAGCGACCGGAAACACTCCCGCAGCTCGGCATCATCGGTGTTATAAGTAACTATGGAAACTGTAAGCATTTAGTTCGGTTCAGGCCCGTCGGCGCTTGTCATCGTTGATTTTGCGCACCTTGAAGCGCTGCCAGATGAAGAGCGCGATGGCGATAAGGGCGACGATGCAGATGGCCAGGAGTATGAGGAGGAGCTTCATGATTCTTTGGTTTCGAAATCGTATTTTTCGAATACGGAGTGCTTTGATTTGAATTCAGGCACGATTTTCTTCATCAACCGCACCATCCGCGGAATTTCAACCTCGCGCGAGAGCACCTCAAGTTCTTCCACCCTGTCGGTGGCGTTTTCGTAGCTGTAGTCGCGGACTTTGGCCACGAAGATGCGGTCGTGGTCGGTGGGGATGGTGTTCTCTTTGGTGGCGAGCACTTCTTCGTAGAGTTTCTCGCCGGGGCGCAGGCCGGTGTATTCGATTTTTATGTCCTTGTCGACCTCATAGCCGGCGAGGTTGATCATGCGTTTTGCCAGGTCGGCAATCTTGATGGGAGTACCCATGTCGAAGACAAAAATCTCGGTGCCCTGAGCCATGGTGGCCGCTTCCATAACCAGGCGGCAGGCTTCGGGGATGGTCATGAAGAAGCGGCGGATTTCCGGGTCGGTGACGGTAACCGGGCCGCCCTTCTCAATCTGCTCCGAGAAGCGGGGTATCACCGAGCCGTTGGAGCCCAGGACGTTGCCGAAGCGTGTGGTTACGAAGGTGGTTTTGCCGTCGACGAGGCCCTTTTCGATGGCAAGACCCAGAGACTGGACGTAGATTTCGGCCAGGCGCTTGGTGCAACCCATGATGTTGGTGGGGTTCACGGCCTTGTCGGTCGAAACCATGACCATCCGTTCGACGCCGTACTGCACGCACATGTCGGCGACCTGACGCGAGCCCACAACGTTGACCATCACTGCCTCGCATGGATTCTCTTCCATCAACGGCACGTGCTTGTAGGCTGCGGCATGGAACACCACCTGCGGCCGGTAGGTGCGGAACACGTAGTCGAGGCGCTCCTTCTGGCGCACGTCGCCGATGACGGGTACGAATTTGAGCTCGGGATAATTATCCTCGAATTCCAGGCGTACGTTGTGGAGAGGGGTCTCGGCGTTGTCGAACATGATGAGTTCCTTGATTCCCAAGCCGGCCAGCTGGCGGCAGAGTTCCGAACCGATGGACCCGGCGGCTCCGGTGACGAGCACCGTTTTTCCGCGGAAGTTCTCGCGAATCTCTTCCATGGAAATCTTGATTTCGGAACGCCCCAGCAGGTCCTCAATCTTGACTTTGCGTATGCCGCCGCTGTTGATGCGGCCGTCGGTCATTTCGTCGATGCTCGGTGCGACAAACATCTTCATGCCGATTTGCTGGCAGAATTCAATGAGGCGGTTCTTCTCCTCGCGCACGTCGTTATAGTAAGGAAATAGCACTCCGGCAATCATATGTTTGTCCTGCAGAGCCTGGAGGCTGCGTTTGTTCTCGAAGTAGTAGATGGGGAGGCCTGCCAGGAGCTTGTCCTTGTGTTCGCGGCCGTGGGTAATGAAGCCCACCACTTCGTAGTGGGAGGAATTCTTAAGGCGTGTCTCAACTGCCACCGCCTTCTCGCCGGTGCCGTACACAAGCACGCGCGAAACCGAAGGTGCAGCCATTATTTTGTGGTTCAGGAGCTGGTAAACAGTAATCATCAGCACGCGGATAACCAGCAGGGCCGCAAGAGTGACGAAGAAGTCCAGCCCCAGGAGTACCGGCAGTGTGAAGGGGAGCAATGAGGGCTCGACGATGGCTACGGCGCAGCCTATGATGGCTTCCTTGCAGAGCACGGCCACGCAGAAACGGCTGAGGTCGCGCAGGGTGGAGTAGCGGATGATGGAGCGGTAGGTTCGTGTGCCGTAAAAAGCTATGCCCGAGGCAATAACCGCCCCGGTGAGCCACACAATGATGAATCGGGTGGACTGGAGGACCGGCGAGGACATCACGTAGCAAGCCAGCAGAATGCATATCGAAGCAATCACCGACACCAACACGTCGATGGCAAGCACAACAGATGCTTTGAGGTACGAATGCATTAATAATTTGTTTGTGTACATACCATTAAGGTTTATCGTTAATCCCGCGAAAAGAGGTCGCGGGTGTAGACTTTCTCCGCCACGTCGGTCAGGTCGGCGCTGGTGCGGTTGGCGAGGATGGCGTCCGAGAGCTCCTTGAAGCGGCTCAGGTCGTTGACCACCTCGCTGCCGAAGAAGGTGGTTCCATCCTCGAGCGTGGGCTCATAGATGACCACCCGTGCACCCTTGGCCTTGATGCGTTTCATAACGCCCTGGATGCTGGACTGGCGGAAGTTGTCCGAATTCGTTTTCATGGTTAAGCGGTACACACCGATGGTGCATACCTGCTCGGGTGCGGACCCGAAAGTGTTGGCCCTCGAATAGCTGTAGTAACCCGCCTTGTGGAGAATCTGGTCGGCGATGAAGTCCTTGCGGGTTCGGTTGCTCTCCACGATGGCGCTCATCATATTCTGGGGCACGTTGGCATAGTTGGCCAGCAGCTGCTTCGTGTCCTTGGGGAGGCAGTAGCCGCCGTAGCCGAAAGAGGGGTTGTTGTAATGTGTGCCGATGCGCGGGTCCAGACCTACGCCCTCGATGATGGCGCGGGTGTCGAGGCCTTTCACTTCGGCATAGGTGTCGAGCTCGTTGAAGTAGCTCACGCGCAGGGCCAGGTAGGTGTTGGCAAAGAGCTTAACGGCTTCGGCTTCGGTGAGGCCCATCAGCAGAACGGGAATGTTCTCCTCCCGGGCCCCTTGGGCAAGAAGAGAGGCAAACCGCTCGGCCTGTTCGCGCAGAAACTCAAAATCTGCAAGTGCTGCTATAGCCTCGTTATCTGCCTCATATTGCTCACCCTCAAGAAGCTTGGGAATGCCTACGATAATTCGGGAGGGGTGGAGATTATCCTCCAGCGCACGGCTCTCGCGCAGGAATTCGGGGCTGAACAGGAGGTTGAGTCGGCGGATACCGGCACGCGCATATTTGCCGTAGAGCGAGCGCGAGTAGCCCACCGGGATGGTGCTCTTGATGACAATCACGGCCTCAGGGTTGACCTCGAGAACCATGTCGATAACTTCTTCCACATGGGAGGTATCGAAGGAGTTCTTCACGGGGTCGTAGTTGGTGGGAGTGGCAATGACCACGAAGTCGGCGTGACGGTAAGCCTCGCGGCCGTCGGTAGTCGCGCGCAGGTTCAACTCCTTCGTGGACAGGAATTGCTCAATCATGTCGTCGTTGATAGGCGACTGGCGGCGATTGATTTTCTCGACTTTTTCAGGGATAACGTCCACAGCAACAACGGGGTTATGCTGAGCCAGCAGGGTTGCGATGCTCATGCCCACGTAGCCCGTGCCGGCTACGGCAATATGTCGTTGCGATGTATTGTCCATGACTTCAAGGTGCCCACATGATGGTCACACCACAAAGTTAACGATTCTTTCCTAAAATTCCAAACTTTTTCCGATATATCGTATGCGGTTTAATGCGTTTGCTTCGTGTAATAATACAAGGTATTGCCGGCTATGGTTTCGACATGGGAAGGGAGGCCGGGGATAACGGGGGCCGGGGTGCGACCTGCGGGGCCGAGGGCGACCGGCTCGACTTCTACGCGCGCGTCGTCCCAGAGGTTTGCGGCAAGAAACTTGCCAAGAAGCGACGCACCGCCTTCAACAAGCAGCGATGTGATGCCGTGGTCGGCATAGAGGCGGTGGAGTACAGAGCTGAGTGGTTCGCTGTCAGTGATGTGTATCCACGAGTCGTCGGGCTCCGCGAGGCGATGTGCGTCGAAAAGGATTCGCGGGGGGTTGCGACCTTCGAAAAGGCGTACAGTCAACGAGGGTTCGTCTGCAAGGAAGGTACGTGCTCCGACTGCAATGGCGTCGTGGTTGGCACGCATCCGGTGGACCATCATCGTCGACAAGTCGTTTGAGAAGCGGTGGGGCCGACCTGTTGCGGAGCGGTCGTCGTCCATGAATCCGTCCGCACTCTGAGCCCATTTCAGGGTGACGAACGGGCGGTGGAGTGTGTGGGCGGTCATGAACTTGATGTTCAGGTCATAACACTCTTTTTCGAGCAGACCGGTATCCACTTGTATACCGGCTTCCCGAATGCGCGCAATTCCTCGTCCGGCAACCTTCGGGTTGGGGTCGCCGGCGCCCACAACGACCCGGCGGAAGTGTTTGTCAACTATCAGGTTGGCGCATGGAGGCGTCTTGCCAAAATGAGAACAGGGCTCGAGGGTGACGTAGATTGTGCTCTCAGGGAGAAGATGCTCGTCGGCAGGAGCCACGGACCGCACGGCATTAACCTCGGCATGAGGTCCGCCGTAGTGCCGGTGCCATCCCTCGCCGATGATGCGTTCGCCATGGGTAATGACGGCGCCGACCATGGGGTTGGGCGACGTGGCACCGCGCCCATTGGCGGCAAGGCAAAGGGCACGACGCATCATGGCGCAGTCGAAGCTGCTGAATGTCATAGGGCGGAGTAGGCGGGAGTGAAGGTGTCACCGTAGCGCGGGTCGCCGGTCTGGATGCCCTTCTTGAGCCAGCGGACACGCTGCTCGGAGCGGCCGTGGTTGAAACTGTCGGGCATTTCGCGCCCGTAGGCCTTCTTCTGGAGGTAATCGTCGCCGATTTTTGATGCGGCGTTTATGGCATTTTCAACATCGCCCGGTTCGAGGGAGTTGAACATCTCGTTGTCGCGGGCTGCCCAAACGCCGGCATAGAAATCGGCCTGAAGTTCAAGGCGCACGCTCACCTGGTTCGCATCTTTCTCGCTCATGCGGCTCATTGCCTGATGGGCATCGGTGAGCGTGCCCAGGAGGTACTGCACGTGGTGACCGACCTCATGAGCGATGACGTATGCGTAGGCAAAGTCGCCGCTGGCGCCAATCTGACTTTGCATTTGTTTGAAGAAGTCGAGGTCGATGTATACCGTCTGGTCGGCCGAGCAGTAGAACGGACCAGTCTGTGAGGTGGCATTACCACATCCGGAGTTCACGGCACCGCTGAAAAGTACCAGTTTCGGCGCTTCGTATTCGCCCCATCCCTGACGGCGAAACTCGTCGGTCCATACATCCTCCGTGCCGGCCAGAATTTGCGAGGCGAACACGGCCAGACGCTCGTCCTCGGCATCCGGGGTGTACTCCTGAGTGTAGCCAACGTTCTGATTCAGAGCTCCTGAACCGACAACATTGCCAATAACATCGCCAATGTTTCCACCCCCGAGGAGGGTTACAACAACGATGGCAATGATGCCGACAAGGCCACCGCCAAGTCCTACTTTTTTGCCGGCACTCAAGCCGCGGCGATCGTCTACGTTGCCGCTCTGGCGGCGTCCGTCCATTCTCATATTTTTGGTTTAAAATTTAATGGTTTGGATGTGGATTAATGTATGAAGATTATGGTTTTGAGAAATTTGGATTAACAATGACCAATTATGTCATTGTCACCCCGGAATTGACTCTAAACCAACTATTTGGGTAATAATTCGAAAGTGTCGACGTGGATTTCGGTGATGGTGCGCTCAATGGCGTTCCGGTCGGACCACTTGCGTGTGCGCAGACGCCCTTCCAGGAGCAGATGTGAGCCTTTGCGGATGAATTTTTCGGCAATTTCGGCGCTGCGTCCCCACATTACGATGCGGTGCCACTCGGTGATTTCGGGCATTTCAACTTCCTTTCCTTGCGCGTCGCGTCCACGCCGACGTTCGGTGGTGGCGAGGCTGAATTCAGCCACACGGCTTTCGTCGACCATCCGCATCTGCGGGTCCCGGCCTACATAGCCACAGAGAATTACCTTATTCATAGGAACTTGGGAGCGGGCAGGTAAAGGCCCAGGGAGATGCCCACATTGAATTTTGCTCCCGGGCAACTTGAATAATTGGCGTATGCCGCAACCGAGGCGAATGGGAAGCTGTACACCAGGTCAAGCTCGGTAAAAGCCTTGGCGCTGTTGAACCACTTTCCGTAGCGCACGCCGCCGTCGGGCATGTGAACGAATTTGCGGAAGGGCACGAAGGCGTTGGCCGACAGTCGTGCGGAGAACGATGAGCTGAATTTCACCACCGGCACCAACCCTACGGCAACGAAGCTGTTGGCTCGGAGTTCGGGGTGGAATGAGTTGTTTGACGCCGGAGTCGGAGAGTACACGGGTGCGGAGCTGATGGAGCTGAAGTAGTCATCGAAGAGCTTGCGAGTGCTTGCAAGCAGCTGACCCTCAACACCGAGCGAGAATTTTCGGCTTATGGAAAAATAGTTTCGCGTGCGCCATTCCACCTGCCCCCAAAGGCGACGTTTGCCGGGGTGCTTGGCGTCGGGAATAGCTTCGTAGAAGCGGGTCTTACCGCCAACCAGCCGTCCGCTGATGTCCTGACTGTTGCCCGAGGTGGGGAAATTCTGCTGGTCCAAGGTGGAGCTGGAGTACCTTAAATATACCTGCCCAAGATTCATGGCAATGTGGTCGCGCCCAAGCATATAGCTCTCGGGGCGGTCGTTCTGATAGAAAGAATTGTACAAGTGTCCGAAGCCAATTCCGAGCTCAAATGCACCTTTGCGTCCGAACGGCATCTTGAAGCCTGTTTTGGCGTAATATTCGTGGTTTATGACGAAAATCGGCTCGTTATCGCGGAAAAAATACTTGTCGCTTTCGGTGAATTTACGGCCGTTGGCCACCGCCTCGAAGGTGTAGGCCGATGGCGTCGAGGTTGGCAGGAATATCGTTGCTGTCAGAGCCCCGGCCATGTAACTTTGTCCGATCCACGCTTCGGCGTTGGCGCTTATCGACTTGAAATTCAGCGACTCATAGCCAAGACGGGCGTATAAGAAACTGTTGTTGGACGACGTTAGGAATCCTCCGACGCCCAGTTCGAAGGGGCTCTTGATGTTTGCGCTGATGTCCATGGTGAAGTAACCGAAACTATCGGGCGTCAGGTGGGCTCGCGGGGTCATGTTCTCAATTTTGCCCGAAGATAGAGCGCGGTAGTATGCGGCGCGTGCGCGATCGATGGTGAGCGTCTCTCCGTGTTTTTTGGGCATGAAGAGGTACTCCAGGTAGCGGTTTTGTTTCTCCGTTCCCCCGTTGACAGTCACCTTGTTGAAGGTAAGATAAGGGGTGTTGCTTTTGAAAATGTCGCGGCGCAGACGGCGCGTTTCGGCCGGTTCGCGGCGGTGAATCCGGCTTTTGAGGGAATCCATCATGGACATGGCATGCTGATACCCCACGGCATATATGGCATCAGCGGCTTCGAAGTCAAGAAGCTCGAAGTTGTCGACATTAACACGCATATATATACCGGTTTTTTCGGGCATGGCCAGGCTCTGCGGGCGGGTTACCAACAGGGTGATCTGGTCAAGGAGCGAGTTGGCCGGGCCGGAACTGCTGGAGCCCACGTTAACTCCGAGCATGATGTCCGGCGCAAAGTCCTCGGTCATGACGCCCACGGGGAAATTGTCGAACACGCCACCGTCGTAGCACACGGCTCCATCCACCTTAGAAGCCTGGAACACAAGCGGAAAGCTCATTGAGGCGCGCACGGCATCACCGAGGTTGCCGCTCTTGAGCACCATGGGCCGCTGGGCGTAGATGTCGGAGGTGACGCAGCGATAAGGTACGAAAAGGTTGTTGAAATCTTCGCCACACTGGCCGGAGAATGCGCTGAAAATCTCCATGAATCCGAAAGTAAGCGGCGACGGGGGCACGAGCGACTGCGGGTCGAAGCGTTTGGTGTCCTTCTTGCCCAGCTGGAAGGATGTCATTTGCGGCGATGGGCGAGGGTTGGAGAAATAATAGGAGTATGCGGGGTCGATTTTTCCCGTGGCCATGTAGTTGAAGTACGAGCTCTTGATGAGTTCCATCATCTCCTCCGGCGTGTAACCGCAGGCATATAGTGCGCCAACGATGGCGCCCATGGATGTGCCTGTTACGAAATCGATGGGAATGTCGTTCTCTTCGAGGGCTTTGATGACGCCGATGTGGGCAATACCCTTGGCGCCACCGCCGCTGAGCACAAGGCCCACCGACTGTTCCGAACGCGGCTCAGTTGCTGCTAATGGGCTCGCAATGAGTATTATAGCGGCAATGAGGCAAAGCAATCTGTAAAGTTTCATCAGCATTGGACTTTTTAGGTAGGGCAAATATAAGCAAAAAATTTGATTTTGCGAAAACTCGTGCCCTACTGCCTTCACTCCGGCAGCGGCCGGTCGAGCTTAACTCCGAGGTCGGCCAGGCGCCGGGCCTTGGTTATGAGACTGTTGCTAAGGATACGGGTGGCGTTTTCGTGGGCATTCGTGGCGGCTTTGAGCGAGCGCTCCACCTTCTGCATTTCCTCCAGAAAGGCCGAGAACCGCTTCAGCATATCGGCGGCACGGTCGGCAATTTCTACGGCGTTGCGGTTCTGCTGCTCCTTACGCCACATCTGCTCCACAAGCCGGACAATGGCCATCAGATGTGTGGGCGAGATGAGGAGTACGCGGCTGTCGTAGGCCTCCTGCCAGAGGTTGTGGTCAAGGTCCAGTGCGGCCAGATATGCCCCTTCGTGGGGAATGAACATGAGCACGAAGTCCACGTTTTCGCGGCCTCCGAGGTCCTGGTACGATTTCCGGCGGAGTTCCTGGATGTGCTTTCGCACCGACGCCACATGTGCGGCGCCGAACCGAGCCCTGGCGGCCTCGTCGTCGGCTTCGAGCATGCGCAGGTAGTCGGTCATTGAGGTTTTGGAGTCAATGACGAGCTTGCGGTTGCCGGTGTAATTAATAACTACGTCGGGACGCAGCATGCGCCCGTCGTCAGTGGTGGCGGAGGCTTGGGTATAGTATTCATGGCCTTCGCGGAAACCGGCGCTCTGGAGGATGTTGGCAAGAATCATCTCGCCCCAGTCGCCCTGGAGTTTGGAGTTCCCCCGGAGGGCATCGGTGAGCCGGCGTGTTTCGCGGCCTATGGTCTCGTTGAGGGACACGAGCTCGCGCACACGTTCGCCCAGCGAGGTCCGTTCCGCCGCTTCGGTGGCCATACGTGAGCTGAAAGCGGTCCGGAAAGCTTCGAGGTCGCGCCGCATGGGCTCGAGCACGCCTGCGAGTCCCTGACGATGGCTTGCTTCGAGCGACGATGCGTTGGCAATGAGCACCCGGTTTGCGATTGCCTCAAAACGTGCTTCGGCTTCCCGGGTGACCTCTTCGCGGTCGGAAAGCTGGGCCTGAAGGCGCTGATTCTCAGCTTCCAGCGTTTTATTTTTCTGTTCGAGAACAGCAACCTGAGTTTGTGCGGCAGCCCGTGCACCTCTTTCCCTGAACAGCAAAACGGCTGCAGCGATGGCCGCAACCGTTGTTATAATCAGAGCATAAATCATGCCTTAGTGCCTTTGACACCCTTGGTGCCCTTGATGCCTCCGCCCAGGGCGAAGATGTTGGAGTCGAAGCTGAAAGTTTTGGCTTCCTGCTCGCGTTTGCGCTTGAGAGCCAGGCGCACCAGGCGGTCCATCAACTCGGGGAACTTGATGCCGGCGGCTTCCCAGAGGTAGAATGACAGGGAGCCGGGGATGGTGTTGATTTCGTTTACGTAGATATCGCGTGTCTTGCCGTCGACCATCACGTCCACACGGCTCACACCGTGACATCCGAGCACGCGGAAGGTCTCGCCGGCCAGGAAGCGGATGCGTTCGGTTTCGTCGGCGGGCAGGTCGGCGGGTATGCGCTTCTGGGCTGCGTGCATACCGCGGTTATCCTTCGTCCCGCCCATATATTTATCGGTGTATGAGAGGATTTCCCCGCTCTTGATGGGCTCTTCAAGAACGGAAGTTATGTACTCGTCGCAGTCGCCGAGCACGGAGCAATTGATTTCCTGCAGTTCCTGCACCATCTTTTCGACGATGATTCGCGTGGAGTAGCGCTGAGCGTCGTCGACCTTGGCGATGAGTTCCTCGCGGTTGTCGGCGCGGCCTATACCCACACTCGAACCGAGATTGGCGGGCTTCACGATGACGGGATAGCCGATGCGTTCCTCTACCTTGGCTATGAGCTCGTCGCGTTTGGCGAACCACTGCTTGTCGGTGAACCATACGTAGTCAACAACGGGTATGCCGTCGGTCTGGAGAATCATTTTCATGGTGATTTTGTCCATGCCGTTGGCCGACGCCAGGGTGTTGCAGCCGGCGTAGGGTATGCCGATTGTTTCGAGTACGCCCTCGAAGATGCCGTCCTCGCCGTTGGAGCCGTGCAGCACGGGTATGACCACGTCGAGAGTGTCGTAAGGTCCTTTGGGGCCGAACAGTCCGCTGCTCTTGGCTCGGTAGAGATTATAGTCGCCGTAGACGGGCTTCATGAACACTTCAGTGCAACCCTGAAGCAACTGCGGGATGTTGCGGTAGTTGGCAACCTCCTTGAGCGCTTCGCCGGAGTACCAGCGGCCATCTTTGGAAATGTACACGGGCACGATGTCGTACTTGTCGGTGTCGAACGCCGCCATGGCCTGGCAGGCGGATATTACTGAAATTTCGTGCTCGGTGGAACGTCCGCCGAAAAACACGCCTATCTTGGTTTTCATTATTTCTTACTTGAAAGTGTCGGGTAAATCGTTTTCGTAAAGGACCGCATCGCCGGGCCCGGCGAGGGAGTGAAGGATTTGCTGCGCATGGTTGAAGGTGTCGGCTTTTCGGATTCCTTCCACCGGCATTCCGCCTTCTTCAAGACCGGCAACGATGGCATCGCGGTTGTATTGTCCCACCACGATGGCAATGTCGCAGCACCCGGCAGCCTTGCGGCCGAATTCCTGATTGAGCTGGAACTGCCTGTCGCCGAGTTCAATCATGCCCGGGGTGATGAGGATTCGTTTGCCGGGCATGGCGGCCAGCACGTCCAGTGCCATTGCGGAACCAACGGGGTTGGAGTTGAAGGCATCATCAATGATGGTGAGGCCACCGGGCACATGGCGGATGCTCAGGCGATGCTCTACCTGCTGCAGCTTTGCGACTCCGTATCGAATCTTTTCGTCGTTCATCCCCAGCGCTTTAGCCACGGCAACTGCGGCAACGATGTTGGAAATGTTGCATTCCCCCACCAGGCGCGTTTCAAGCTCCAGGCGCCAGCCGTCGCTGTGGCGGCTCACGGCGAATGTTGTGCCCTGAGGTGTGTATTTTATGTCCGTGGCATAGTATTCAACATCGGGGTTCCCGGCATCCTTGACGGCGTAGCGCTCGCACTTTACGTTGCTCACGGGCCGGTTGGCTATCATGGGGAAGTCGTTGTTCACAACTGCCAGGCCATCGGCCGGGAGAGCGTCGACGAGCTCGAATTTCGTTGCCTGTACGTTCTCTATGGTTTTGAACGACTCCAGGTGTTGAGGGCCTACTGCTGTGACAACGCCCATGTGGGGGTGCACAAGGTCGCAGATTTCCTTGATGTCGCCCGCCTGCTTGGCGCCCATTTCGACTACGAACACCTCGTGGTAAGCCTTGAGGAGCTCGTTGACGGTTCGCACAACGCCGAGGGTGGTGTTGTAGCTGCCGGGAGTCATGAGCGTGGAAAACTGCTCGCTGAGGATGGCGGTGATGTAGTGCTTGGTGGTGGTTTTGCCGTAACTGCCTGTAACACCGATGATTTTAAGGTCGGGCATCGACGCGAGGCGGTCGGCAGCAGCGTTGTAGAATTTGCGGTTTATGCTGTTTTCGATAGGCTTCATGAGCCAGTTGGACACCAATATTACAACAGGACTTACGCAAATAATTGCGACAACAGCCATTGTTGCGGCATACCACCCGTCCATGGCGTTGCCCCAACCCCAGATGAATGCGGAACCGAGGGCAACGGCGGCTGTAATAATTATTGCGGTGACTAACAGGCGTTTGGCCCGGGGTGTCATAACCAGAGGCTTCTTGTACTTCCGCAGCGCCAACGTCACGGCGAGCGCCACGCCGTAGACTCCGGCAAGGAATTCAGCACCGGCGTGGGGTGTGAAGCGTGTGAAGGAGAAGAAAAATATGATTATGCCCCCAAGACGCCAATAGGAAGTCGATTCAGCCGACGCTTTGAGCCAGGCGCGGTAGCGCTCGGGACGGTAGGAATTTTGCTGGAACATCATCAATTGGCGGCGAAGCTCATAGCCCGCGGCCCATACAATGGCGATGAAGCACAGTATATATAATGTGGTAAGCATAGTCTAAGATGCTAAAAATGAGGCAATAACTGCTTGTGTTTGAGCGGGACGCCGCAGGAACGAATAGTGGTCGGCTTCGGGGTAGGACACAAGGCCGGCATCGGGGATGAGTTTTTCCATCAGGCGGGCGTCGCGCATTGGTGTAGCTGTGTCTTTCTCGCCCCAAATCAGCAGGGTGGGAGCTTTTATCAGCGGGAGGCGGTCGGTGAGGTCCTCGTTGACAGCCTTGCTCAGGATGGCACGCATGCGGGGGGAAGCGTTGGCATAGTCGCTGGACCCGGCTTTGCCCCGCATCCGGCTTATAATCGGTTCGGCACGCCGCTTGCCCAGAACAAAGTTGAGCACATGCCTTGCGGCCTTGAAGGAGTAGACTTTCGCGTAATATTTAAGCGACCGTTTGGGTTTGATTCCGGCAGCATCAATGAGGATAACCTTGCGTACAGGGGTTCGTGAGGCCATCAGGATGGAAATTCGCCCTCCGAAAGAGTGACCCATCAGCACCGGATTGCTTATACCCAACCGACGGCAAAATTCCTCGATACAACGGGTATACTCTTCGACGCCCCACACAGCCGGGGGTTCGTCGGAGCGCCCGAAGCCGGGCAGGTCAAGATTATAAACCGTTGTAGCGCTTGTGGTGGCGCCTTCGGCCGGTATCTTCATGGTCGCGGCCTCGCATCCCCAGCCGTGCATCACAATCACCGGCTGCGGACCTTCACCATGGCGGTCGTAACGAATCTTGACGCCGTCTATGTCAATCCATTGTTCCATTTCTGCCACAAAGATACGGTTATAATTCAACTTTCGCAAACGAAAGTCGAGGTTTGTAGGATTAGTGACACGAGTTTATTCCGGTTTCCAAAGGCCCCACCGAATTGCAGCAGCGATTGCTGTCTGGTCGCCGGCGTTGATGGCGCAGAGGGCTGAGTCGCCGTCGTCACTTACAAGCAGGTCCACCGTTTGACCGTAGTGACACTCGCGGTGGAAAAGAATGTCGAAACGATTCGCAACATGAGTGTCGTAATGGTCTAACGACCAGTGATTTAGAATGAGGTCGAGGTAACGGATGGTATTGACGTGGCGGTTGAAGTCCAGGTCACAATATCTGAAAGTATATGAACTCTTGTCCGCCTCCGCTTCCGCAGGTGTGCGCAATCGCGGGGTACGTTCGATTGGACATTCGGTGTCGTCCGTTGGGAATGAGTCGCGGTCGAAAGCCGAAATGTCGGCAAGGGTGCGCGTTTCGAAATTCATCGCTACCCACACCGTGCGCGCATAGCCGATGACATTACCGTCGCCGTCGGTGATACGGAAGTTACGGTTGCTGAACATGCGGTTGTAGCTCTCAATCCATGTTTCGAAAGTGTACGTTTCGTTGATGGTCGGATAGCGGTACATTTCGATACTCATGCGGCTGAGCACCCAGCCGATGTTGTGCTGAATCAGGGCCGCATAGCCGATGCCGAGGACGTTGGCGTGCTCGGTGGCCACTTCGATTATACGCTCGGCCACCAGCGTGAGCGGCATGCGCCCTTCGGCGTTGCTTTCGCCGGCGGTGAGGAAGTAGTTTTGGGTGTATACTTTGGGTTTTTCCATCATTACCATTTCAGTACGAATCCCACCCGTCCGAGCTGAACGCTCAGAGGGGGATGAATCTTGTAAAGTGCTATCTTACCTGACGTTATCTCCGGGAATCCGCCGCAAACCGCGTCCCGAATTCGGGCGGCCACATGCTCAAGGAGGTCGGAGGGTACGGCCATGACTTCGTTGACCAGCTCGATGACGCGCGCATAGTTCACCGTGTCGCCAACGGCATCCGATGCCATGGCTTTGGTGGCGTCGAAGTTGAGACACAGGTCAACTTCGAAAGTATTGCCCACCCGGCGCTCTTGCTCCAGAACGCCGTGGCGGGCAAATATTTTGAGACCTTCGATTACGATTGATGTTTCCATGATTTTTACGAGCGGCGGTGCCGCATCGCTCCTTTGCCCTTGCGGTTGCCCACCTTGGAGTTGTGCTGCGGGCGCGATTTCTGCTTAGGCCGCGTCAGGGAGTCGAGAGTGCGTGGAGGATTTTTCTCGTCGACGATGACGAAGTCGAGCTGTTTCTTCGGGAGGTCGGCGCGGGCAACCTGCACACGTACTTTGTCGCCCAGGCGATATTTGTTGTTATGCGTGCGGCCCACCAGGGTGTAGTTTTTGGCGTCGAGGTCGTAGTAATCGTCGGCCAGGTCGCGAACAGGAACCAGACCCTCGCACTTGTTTTCGTCGAGTTCCACATAGAGACCCCATTCGGTTACGCCGGTAATCACACCGCTGTAAACCTCGCCGAGGTGGTCGCCCATGTACTCAACCTGCTTGTACTTGATGGATGCGCGCTCGGCATTGGCGGCCAGCTGCTCCATGTCGGAGGAGTGCTTGGCGTCGTCCTCGAGTTTTTCAACGCTCACGCTGCGGCCGCCGTTGAGGTATCGCTCGAGCAGGCGATGAACCATCATGTCCGGGTAGCGGCGGATGGGCGACGTGAAGTGGGTGTAGTAGTCGAAGCCCAGGCCGTAGTGGCCGATGTTCTTGGTGGTGTAGATAGCCTTGGCCATCGAGCGTAATGCTAAGGTAGCCAGCAGGTTCTCTTCGCCTTTGCCTTTGATGTCCTTGAGGAGTTTATTGAGGGTGCGGTTGATTTCCTTCGGTGAGCCGTCGGTCTTGACCTTGTAGCCGAAGTTGCGTGCGAGGTCGGCCAGGCTGGCCAGGCGCTCGGCGTCGGGTGCGTCGTGTACACGGTAGACGAACGCTTTAGCCTTTTTCTTTTTCGGCACCATGCCTATCTCTGCCGCTACTGCCTTGTTGGCCAGCAACATAAATTCTTCTATGAGCTTGTTGGCGTCCTTGGACTCCTTGAAGTATACGCTCAGCGGATGTCCGTCCTTGTCGGTTTCGAAGCGCACTTCTACGCGGTCGAAGTCCACCGAGCCGTTGTCGTAACGGTCCTTGCGGAACTGCTTTGCCAGGCGGTCGAGGGTCAGGATTTCATCCTTAAAGTCGCCCTTGCCGGTTTCGATTATTTCCTGAGCCTCCTCATAGGTGAATCGGCGGTCGGAGCGAGTGACGGTGCGGGCAATCTTTGTGTCGACAATTTTGCCGTTGGGTTCAATTTCAAAGATAACTGAGAAAGTGAGTTTGTCCTCATTCGGGCGGAGTGAGCAGATGCCGTTGGAGAGATGCTCGGGCAGCATGGGCACCACGCGGTCAACAAGATAGACCGAAGTTGCGCGCTTGGCGGCTTCCTTGTCGATGATGCTGTCGGGACGTACGTAATGCGTAACGTCGGCGATGTGGACTCCCACTTCGTAATTACCGTTCTTGAGCTTGCGGAATGAAAGGGCGTCGTCAAAGTCCTTGGCATCGCGGGGGTCGATTGTGAAGGTGGTTACACCGCGCATGTCAATGCGCTTGGCAACTTCTTCGGGCGTGATGCCGGCTCCAATCTTGTCAGCTGCTTTTTCAACTGCTTCCGGATAGCGGTAGGGGAGTTTGAACTCTGCCAGGATTGCGTTCTGCTCAGCCTGGTTGTCGCCGGCCTGACCCAGGATATCCAGCACCTTTCCACGCGGATTCTTGGCGTCCTCGGGCCAGTCGGTGATGGTGACGATGGCCTTGTCGCCGTTTTTGCCTCCCTTGAGGGCTTTGCGGGGTATGATGATGTCGGTGGCCAGGAATTTGGAGTCGGTCTGAAGCAGGGCCACGTTTTTGTCAATTTTGAGGGTGCCGATGAATGCCTGCTCGGCAGGTTCGACGATTTCGTTGACGATGGCCTCATCCTCCTGACCCTTTACATGGGCGGCGATGGTTATGCGCACGCGGTCGCCGTTGAGGGCATGCATGGAGTTGCGTTCGGCAACGAAGATTTCCTCGCCGTCGTCCATAATGACGCTGTTCTTGCCGTTGGAACGCCGCGAGAAGGTCCCCTCTGCCAGCACGGAGCGGGGTTGGGTCTTATATTTTCCCGGGGCAACCTCGAGAATCTTGTCGTCAAAGGCAAGCTCGGAGAGGTAGAGCGCAACGGCGCGCTGCTGCAGGGGCTCGCTTACGCCGATGGCATGCGACACTTGCTTATAATTAAATGTGTTGTTTTTCTGCGCCGCTATATAGGTGTCGACGGCCGACCGAATTTTTTCGGCCTCCTTCTTTGTTATGTTAGTTTTTGCCATGTTTCAAATCAAGTGATAAATTAATGCTCCCGCTTAAAACAACTTTTGCCACCGGGTAGCTGTAATAATAACATTTCCGGAGGCAAAAGTGTTGAATTTTAGTGAGTTTAAGCGTCAATAGTGGCGTAAGTGGCGTTCTCTTCGATGAAGTCGCGGCGTTGAGCCACATCTTCGCCCATGAGCATGGAGAACACACGGTCGGCCTCGGCTGCATCGCTGATGTGCACTTGCTTGAGGATGCGGTGCTCGGGGTCCATGGTTGTCAAACGCAGTTCGTCCTCGTCCATCTCGCCAAGACCTTTGAATCGCTGCACCTTGGTGCGGTCGCCGTTCTTGGTGATGAACGCCTGCACCTGCTGCTCGGTCCAGCAGTAGTCCTCCACTTTTCCGCAGGTGCATTTGTACAGCGGCGGCTGGGCCAGGTAAAGGTAGCCGTTCTCGATGATGGGGCGCATCTTGCGGAAGAAGAAGGTCATCAGCAGGGTGGCGATGTGGGCACCGTCGACGTCGGCATCGGTCATGATGATAATCTTGTGGTATGCCAGCTTGGAGATATTCAGCGCCTTAGGATCCTCTTCGGTGCCGGGGGTTACGCGCAGGGCCTTGAAGAGGTTGGTGATTTCCTGGCTGTCGAACACACGGTGTTCCTGGGCCTTCTCTACGTTGAGAATCTTGCCTCGGAGGGGGAGGATGGCCTGGGTCTGGTTGTTGCGTGCCTGCTTGGCCGTACCACCTGCGGAGTCACCCTCGACGAGGAATATTTCGCAGTCCTCGGCCGTGCGGCTGGAGCAGTCGGTGAGCTTGCCGGGCAGACCGCCGCCAACCAGGGGAGTCTTGCGGAGAACTTTCTGGCGTGCGTCAGCGGCCGCCTTACGGGCCTGAGCAGCAAGAATTACCTTGTCCACGATGGTCTTTGACTCGCGGGGATGCTCTTCGAGATAATCGCGAAGTGCTTCGGACACAGCCACTTGCACCGCGCCCATCACTTCGGTGTTACCCAGCTTCGTCTTGGTCTGACCCTCGAACTGAGGCTCCATTACTTTGACAGAAACCACGGCGGTAAGGCCGTCGCGGAAGTCGTCGCTGTTGATTTCAACCTTGGCGTTTTTGAGGAGGTTGTTGTCCTCGGCATATTTTTTGAGCGTAGCGGTGAGGCCGCGGCGGAAGCCGGTCAGGTGTGTGCCGCCTTCGATGGTGTTGATGTTGTTTACGAAGGAGAACACGTTCTCGTTAGAGGTGGTGTTGTATGTAAATGCCACTTCCACGGGGATGCCGTTCTTTTCGGTGCGGAGGTCGATGATGTCGTTGATGAGCGACTCTTTGTTCTGGTCGATATACCGCACGAATTCGCGCAGACCTTCGCGGCTATAGAAGGTTTCACTGACGGGTTTTCCATCAGCAGTAAGCGTGCGTAAGTCGGTGAGATGCAGGGTGATGCCGGCATTGAGGAACGCCAGGTCGCGCAGGCGGTTGGCCAGGATTGAGTAGTCGTAGACGGTTGTGGTGAAGATGCTGCCGTCGGGCTTGAAGGTTACCGATGTGCCGGTGGTGTCGCTTTCGCCGATGACCATCAGCCCGGTGGTGGGCTTGCCGCAGCTGTACTCCTGAGCGTAAATCTTGCCGTTGCGGCGCACCTCGGCGCGGAGGTAGGTCGAGAGTGCGTTCACGCAGGACACACCCACGCCGTGCAGACCACCTGACACCTTGTAGGAACCTTTGTCGAACTTACCGCCGGCATGCAGCACGGTGAGCACCACTTCGAGAGCGCTCTTGTGCTCCTTCTCGTGCATGTCCACGGGGATGCCGCGGCCATTGTCGACCACCGTGATGGAATTGTCTTCGTTAATAGTAACGCTGATATCGGTGGCGTAGCCCGCAAGAGCTTCGTCGATGGAGTTGTCAACTACTTCATATACAAGGTGATGTAGACCTTTCTCGGAGATGTCGCCAATATACATTGCAGGACGTTTGCGGACGGCCTCAAGGCCTTCGAGCACCTGAATGTTACTGGCACTGTATTCCTCTTCTCTTTCTGACATATAATTAATGTGAGGTTCGATTTTTCATTTCTTGTTTAAGCATACAAAGGTACAAAAAATTCCGCACCTATGCAACTCCCAAACCTCGAAAAAAGGTAGGATTCAGCCTCCTTGAAAGCCAAATTTGAGAAGAACCGGTAAAACTCAGTTCCGGTTAGAACGGGTAGCCGATGGCGAGGTGGAATGCGAGGGATTTTTTGAAGGATTCCATGTTATAGTAGCCGTGGCGGGAGGTTTCGTATGGTGCATGGATACCGATGCCGAGGTCGGCACGGAGCACGAGCATACTGATGTCGAAGCGCAGGCCGGCGCCAGTGCCCAGGGCCAGGTCCTTGAAGAATGTCTTGCCCTGGAGCAGACCTCCGGGGCGCAAGGGGTCGTTGCGCAGCAGCCAGACATTGCCCGTATCGACAAACACAGCGCCGTGCAGCGGACCCATGATGGGGAAGCGGTACTCCACATTGGCTTCGAACTTGAAGGTACCGGTGCGGTCGAAATATTCTTCGGGCTGCCCGACAGGAGGCTTGTAGGAGCCGGGACCGATGCTGCGCACGGTGAATGCGCGGATGGAATTGGCGCCGCCGACGTAGAATTGCTCGGAGTAGGGCACCTCAGTTGAGTTTGCGTAGGCATGAGCGGCTCCGACGGCCACGCGGCTCACCAGCCAATGTTCGCCCGGCAGGATGCGGCGCCCGTAAACGAGTTGCGTCTGCCCCTTTACAAACTGCGAGAAGGGAGTTCCGAAAAGCTCTTTTTCGCCCTTCTTGCCGCAGGCGCGGTAGATGGCCCAGAAGATATTGGCCGCCTCTGTTAACGTGAATGTCCAGTTGAGGTTGTTGTTGCGGCCGATGTTGCGGTCGAATGTATAGGTGTAGGACATCTGAGGAATGAACTGCGACTTGAAACTCTGGGCAACTGCCGGGTTGGCGGCCATGATGGAGTCGAAATCAGCCGTGGTTTTCATCAGATTAGTGTACGTTAACTTAAACAGCGTCAGTGTGTTGGACACATGACGGCTTACACGCCAGTCGTAATTGATGGAGGCGTTGAATTGTGCCATTTTGAAGTAATGCGGGCGATTGAGCAGGTCGGCCGAGAGCTGGATGCGGGTCCAGTTGGAGTTGTATTTGCGCCGGGGGATGAATTTCGGTGCCAACAGGCGCGGGAAGGCCAATTGTCCCGTCAGACCGACTTCATAGGAGTTGAATATGTTGCCATGTCGCCCCTGGCCGGTCTGCCACTCGTACGAGCCGGTGAGTTTAACCGATAGTTGCTCGCCTCCGCCGAAGATATTCTTATTAGTGACGCCGAATGTGAGTCCCGGACCGATGTAACTGTTGGATTTCGAGGACGCGTTGACTTCCAGCGAGGTTTCCAACGGAGTGTCGAAAGTGCAATAGATGTCAACGTCGAGCTTTCTGGCCGCCATGTTGGCTGTGTCCGGCATAACATTGATTTCAATGTTGTTGAAGATTCCCAGGCGTGAGAGGTAGCTCTGGGTGCGGTCCATATTCCGTACGGCGAAAGTACGGCCGGGGCGAATCACGACGTAGTCCTCGAAAATCTGCTTGCGCAGCCGCGAGGGCTTCATCTGAATCAGAGTGGCATTGGAAAGCTGAATCGTATCGGGCTTCCCCCCGCCATAATGACGGTCCACATGGATGGTGACCTTACCCGTCGTGTAGGGCTGAAGCATGAACTTGGGTGTGTTGGACGCCAGCATCATCTTCATCTGGATGTGCATCGGGCGCTCGACACTATCGGCTAAATATTCAATCAGATCGGGCTTGAAAAAATAGTAGCCACGGTTGCGCAGGGAGTTGGTTATTCGCGTGCGGGCCACGCTGAGAGAGTCCACACTATAGCGCGGCGCATCGGCAGCCAGATATTGGTCGGCCCGGGCCAGCGAATCAATCATCCTGTTGAGCTTAGTCGTGTCCGGCAGCAAGTACAGCGAGTCGATGGTGTACGCCGGGCCTGTATTGACGATGTACTGAATCTTGGCCTTCTTGGGGTTGCGGCCCTTGATGAGTTCGTAGGTGGCCGTTCCGCGGAAGTAGCCGTTGTTGTCCAGAATTTCCTCAATCATGTGTGTACGCAACTCGGGGCGGACGTCGGAAACCAGCACCGGCTCCTCGACGAGTTTCTCATAAAGCCAGTGGCGGAATCCCTTCTCGGGGTTCGGCCAGTTGTTGTATACCCACAGCCCCAGAGGGAAGGGGTACCGCCATCCTACGAGCGACCAGTAGTTGTTCGGCGCAACAAACACCGAGCTTTTTATCGACGATACCATGCCCTCAGGAATTTTTGCTGAATCGGTGTCGAACTTGATGGGCTTGGTGCCGGTGTAGAGAATTTCGTCGTTGGGGATGCGCCCGGTGGTGGAGCATCCGGAGAAAATGATAGCTCCGACGGCCATCAAGGTCGTCAGCAAGAGAATACGTAGGGATACACTCCGGAGCATATTATTTATCGGATTGATTTTCAGATTCAGATTTTTCATTTTCCTCACGCAGGCGTTCCTGTTCCTTGCGTTCGCGGCGCTTCTGGACATACTTTACAGGCAGGAACATGTCGCCCACGCGGTCGAGTTTGCGGCGGTACACAAAGCCCACGCCCGTCTGCGTAATCTCACCCTCGAGGATACTTTCGTAGCCGGTGTGGCGGAACAGGCGCAGGTACATCGTGCGGGTCTTGTTGAGGAAATATTCGAACGAAATGTCGTTGATGAGGTTCTGCGAGAAGTTCTCGTCGGCATTGGCGTCGGTGCTGTAATTACCGCCTACGACAATCTTGAAACGGTCGTCGAAGAGCGACTTGGACACCTGGTAGGAATAGGTCATGGTCGACGACGAGGAGCCGTTGGTGGTCTTATCGTACTGATCGATGCCGAAGGAGAGGTCCACGCCTTTGATGTTCTCCGCAGCCCAGTTGTTGATTTGAGACTCCAGGAAGGAGAACAGCGGGTTGGACGACATTGATGCATCGCCCTTGGTGCCGGGCCCGGTGTAGGTTTTGTACAGGAGCATGTTCATGGCCTGGTTGGCGCGTTGCTCGGGACTCATGGACTCCAGCTCGTTGGCCACAGTGACGTCGTCGTTGGTGGCAAGGTTGAACGACACATTCATGTTTTCCAAAGTGCCTGTGATGTTGAGCAGTACATCGAAGTTAATCATGCGCGAATTTTGACCATCCTGCACCACGTTGGCTTTCATTACGTCCACGGCATGGATGTTCAGCGTCGGATTCATCATGTTGCCGAAGAACGCTACGTAGCTGTTGTCGTGGAAGTTGAAGAGCTTTTCGCCCAGGAGCGGCGGGGTGTAGCGCACAAAACCTTGGTTGATGTTGAGGCGCCCGGTGAGTCGGCCTTCGCTGTCGAGCGGCGTGGATGCGTAGGTGAATTCGCCGCTGGGCTGGAGCTGCACCTTGTTTGTACCGGCGGGGTTGAGGTCAACGTTTATGGTAGTTCCTTCCTCAATATTGAGGTTTGCGTTCAGGAACATCGCCATGCCCGAATCGGCGATAGAATCGGCCATGGCCACGGCGGCGGTGTCGGTGAAGTTGACAAACTTAACCATGTCCGAACGGCTTTGCGACTGCAGGGCTGTCTCGGCATTCTGCATCACGTAGGTCACATTCGTTCCGGCATCAATGGTAAGGTCGGCATTGACGCGCAGCAGAGCCATCGACCCCTTGGCTGTGGCATCGAGGGTGACATAGGCCTTGCCGTAGACATCGGCTCCCTTGCGCGCGCGGTTGCTGTTGACCAGCATCATGTTGTCGGCTTTCATGCCCAGGTCGAGGCGTATGTTGCTGAGTTCGGTCATGTCCACAGTGCCATTGATTCTCAACGGGTTTGCGTTGCAGCCGGTAATTGAGAAGTCGTGGAGCGTCACAACGTTATCGACCATGGGAATCTTGGCCTCGGAGAAGGTGTAGTCCACACCGGTCATGGCCAGTGTCACGGCCGTAGAGTCAAAGTCAAGGAAGCCGTTGAAGATAGGCTGTTCCTGCGAGCCTGTGATTTGCATGTTTCCGTTGAGCACACCATGGAGCTTGCCCACAGTAGAGGGTATGAACGGGTTGGCGGCGTTGAGCGGGAAGCGGATCATGGAGAAGTCCATGTTCATGGGCGAGAGCAGAGTGCTGTCGTTGAGCGCCCCGGCAACCGTGATGGTTTTCTGACCGTTTACGAAAAGGTCGGCTTTGGCGCGCAGGCCGTTTGCGCCGGCTGTGACGTCGAAGTTGGCCAGGAAGTCGGCTACTTTCTCCTTATTATAATAGAAGTTGTCGATGCCCGCCGAGCCGCTGCCGATCAGATGCCCGTCGGCGAAGTGCAGGCGGACGTCGGTGCTCACGTCGCCCTGCATCGGCGGCGCGAAGGGGTTGAAGGAAATCCAGTCCTGAACATGGATGTCGTCGAGCTTCAGCACAATGTCGTGCTGAACCGTCAAGGTGCTGTCGGGCCCCGGTGTGCGTACATCCTCGGTGTAGAGACTCAGGGAGCTCTTGTTGCCCGTCATGTGCAGGTTGGCGTTGATATGGCGGTTGGCTATGTCGTAGGCTATGAAATTGTCCTCGTTCACGGTCCAGGGCTGATAGCCGATTACGGGATTGAAGGGCTTGACATGAACAGTCAGGGTTGAATCCACCGCATTGCCCGTGGCCTCGAGGCCGAAGTCGAAGCCCGTCTGGCCCTTAAGGTTCGATTGCTGCAGGAGCAGTGCAACAGTTGAGCCGCTGATAACGCTCTTGAGCTCCACTTGATGCCACTGGTCCAGATTGCCGGGCTTGTTTTCGAAGCCGGCGTGGAAGTGGAAGTGGTCGCCGTGGCGACGCCCGTCCAGGTAGATGGAGTCGATGCGCATGGTTGCCGTCTGCAGGCGCTTGATGTCGCCCTTGATGTGAAGCACCGAGTCCTTGTCGGCATGGAGCGCAAGGCTGCGGATGTTCATCTTCGAGGGCGCCAGGTAGTCGTTTATCATGTTCGATGACCCTGCCTTGAGATTGAAATCGAACTCGGGCATATAGCGCGCGATGCTGTCCATGTTGATTGTGTACACGGCCAGTTGTTTGGAAAATTCCGCGCCCACGTCGGTGAAGTGTGCCGTCAGGGAGTCAAGGCCCATGGGTGAGGTGAATTTACCATAGAGGTCGCGGTTACGGAGGTCGGCCACTACAGTCGTATCACTGGTGGCCACGCTGGCGGTGATGTCCGACATACTGATGGTCGATGCGGGCTGAGTCCAGAAAAGGTCGTCAACGGTTACTGACCCTGCGATGTCGTTCTTGCCCGGACCGATGAGCGCGTTGCCGTGGAGAGCTATCTGGATGGTGGATGTATCCTTGGAGAAGCCGAGGGCTTTCAGGTCGATGCGTTTGCCGTCGAGGGTGGCGTCCCAGGCGTAAGTGTCGCCGGCGAGATTTCCTTTAGCTGTCAGAGCCAGGTCGAGGTCGGGGTTGGAGGAGTTAAGATTCACGGCGGCTTGTCCGTCGGCAAGGGTAACTTTACCTGTAATGTCTTTGTATACAACCTTTTCGTACTCTACGCTTGTTAGGTCGAGGTCGGCCTCGATAGTGGTCTTGTTGCTGAACGGGTCGTATCCGCGGCCGTCCGCCTTGAGGTGAGCCGTCAGCGGGCCTATGCCCATAGTGGGGAGGAAGGCGTTGATTGGGAGTGCATTGGACGTAATGTCAACATTGTAACCCTCCCGTCGGCTGTCCCAGCGGGCGTCCATGGCGATGTTGCCCTTGGCAGTGGTAGCTTTAAGGTTGCCGGCAACAACGCCCGAGCGCATCTTCACCTTGCCACCGAGCGCCAGGGGCGGCACGTCAATAATTGCGGCTGTGGCCTTATCCAACATCTTGTTTTTGAGCTGCTTAACGTTGATGACGTTGCCGCGCAAGGTCAGCTCTCCCCCCAGGTTGTCGAAGTCCATGGCATTGAGCACCGTACCCGAGGCATGGAGGTTGATGCAGCGGTTTATGCGCAGGTCTATGTCGCCGATGTTGATTTCACCCATCGTGCCTGAAATGTCCGTAATCAGTTCCACGTCCTCCTGCGGAAGTGCCTCCACCATCGGTTTCATGGCGGGGAACATCAGAGCAAGGTCCGCCGGGGCAAATCCGGCGTCGAGCCACAGGCCGATGGGTAGCGAAGGGTCAGTGGTCATGTCGCCCATGCCGAGCAGGGCATTGAAGTCGGCCAGCGTACCGTTGGCGGTGGATAGTTTCACGTCGCGGAAGCGCATGGCTTCGGAGTCGATGTCCAGGTTGCCGTTGATGCTTAATGTTACGCCGCAACGTTCTGTTCCACTGACGCTTAACGGCAGTTTTACCGTTGTGGCGCAGTTGTAGAAGTTTACAAGACCCAGATCGAGGTCGGTCACCTCTATATAAGTGAAATCCAGCCCAGGGAGCGGCTGCACGCCGTTGGTGGTGTAAAGTGCACGCGAGCCGGTGAAATCTACGTTTTTAATCTTGACTGTCCAGGGCTTGGATGCGGTGTCGGTAGGCGCTGTAGGGACTGGGCCGAAGTCGGCAATCTGCGCGGAGTCCGGCACTATATACCTGGCTGCAAGACCTTTACCGCGGAAAGTACCCAGGTCGATTGTCTGCTCAAAGAGGTCAATTTTGCCCCCGTAGAGGGTGGCGGAGGGGAACACGGCCGAGAGGGTGTCGATTGTGGGCATCATGCGCATGGAGTAGGCAAAATCGTCCAACATGACGTTGCCGATGTTTATGCTCATGTGTGTTGGAGGCGTGGGAGCCTTGGTGGTCGTATCTGTGCCAAGGGTCATGCTCATTCGGCCCCCCCTGATGGTGGCGCGCCGCAGGTCGATATCCATCGTTGAGAGTGCAACCCTTGCCGGGCTGATGCCGATGCTGTCGGCGCGCATAACCATGTACATGGCCGAGTCCGGTGCACCCATCACATATTTAACGCCTTGGAGTGTGGCGTTATCCACCGAAACATCTCCTGCCAGCAGTGGCAACAGGTCAACCTTCACGAAAGCGTGCGACGCGGCTATGAGTGTGTCGTTGCCGTTGTGCAACGCAAGGCCGTCGATGGTGAGGCGCAAAGGGAACTGCAGCCGGAAACCTTCGAGCTCCACACGTGACCCGTCGGATAGCGTGGAGTATTTCTCCATGAATTTTTCGTGAATCAACTTCTGCGTCCAGCCTGAATATAACAGTCCGACTACACCGAAGAGCAACAACAGGAGGCCGAAAAGGAAAAATCCGGTCGTCCGTGCAACAGCTTTGAGAATTCTTTCAATTTTCACGGTCAATCTTTGAGTTGGGTTACTCTGACGCGAATATTTTTAAGTTTATGAGGTGCCACGGCGACGGCTACCTGGCGCGCCTTGGAAGCTGGAACGGCCACATAGGCGCAATGGTCCTTTACGGTGATGCGGCCTACCTCGTCCTTGTCCAAGCCTCCTTTCTGAATCAAAAATCCGGCGATGTCGCCCTTGGAAATCTTTTCCTTCTTGCCCGCGTTGATGAATAATGTGGCATTTGACGGAGCTGCCGCTTCGCCGGTCGGTTCCGGAGTAAAGACTTCAAGCTCAGGGATATAGTCTGGCTTAGTGTCGGCCTCCGACACGATTACGAATGCACGGCCCGATGCTCCGGCACGGCCTGTGCGCCCGTTGCGGTGGGTATAAGCTTCGGCCGAAACGGGCAGATGGTAATGAATCACAGCCTCAACATCGGCTATGTCAAGTCCGCGGGCAGCTAAGTCGGTGGCCACGAGGATGTTGGCTGAGCCGTTGTCAAAGAGTACCAAAGCCTTTTCGCGGTCGGGCTGCTCCAGGCCTCCGTGGTACAAAGCGGCTCCGAAACCGTCGCGCCGCAACGTCTGGTATACGCGCTCGGCAGCTTCACGATGGTTCACGAACACGATGGCGCGCCCGCCGTGGAGTGAGCGAAGAAGCTCCTCGAGGGTGTCGAGTTTGTCGCGTGACGGACTCTCAATCTTTTTCACTTCGATATCCGGCACATCGGCTGTGATGCCGTCGGAAAAGTCGTGGCGTTCAAGGCCTTTCGTGTCTATGAACGCGGGTATCTCCCCTGCTGAGGTGGCAGAGGTGAGGATTAGTGTCCGCAAGTCGGGCACCGCTCTGACGATGTCGCGCAACTGGTCGTGGAAGCCCAGGTCCAGCGACTTGTCGTATTCGTCCAATACGAGGGTGGTGCACTCTTTCAGCGAAAGGTGGTCGCGGTGGAGATGGTCCAGCAGACGCCCGGGAGTTGCAACAACAATATCGGCTCCCGCGCGCAGCGAGTTGGCCTCCGTTTCTACTTTGTGGCCCCCATAGAGTGCAACTGTTTTATACTCAGGGGCTGAAAGTGCACGAAAAACATCAAAAATCTGAAGAACTAACTCGCGCGTCGGGGCGATAATGGCTGTACGCACCTTTGAATCCGCAGCCGGGAGAGCCCGGAGGGCGGCTATGGCAAAGGCCAGTGTTTTGCCGCTGCCCGTAGGGGCCAGCAGCATGATTTTGCCCGGGATGTGAACCTCGGCCATGGAGCGTTGCATCGGGTTGAGTTCCGCGATGCCCAGTTTCGCTGCCGCGCGTCGAGCTATTTCTTCAGTGGTCATATTATATTTGTATCAGTGGCGTAGTGATACACAGATTCATTAGCTGAGAGAAATATAGTTACAATAGGATAGAGACAGAAACAAGAATGATATATTAATCTATTATTCTTATCAGCTCATCTCATAATCTACTAATCTCTCATCTCTTAATCTCTAATCTTTTAATCTCTAAACCCCTTTACTTCAAAAGGTCGTTGAGGATGGTTTCGAACTTCTCTGCAGGGAGAAGGTCGCCGATGCCGATGTAGGACACTGACGTGCCTTTAGGACTGAGAATCAGTACAGCGGGAATAGAGTTGCCCAACTGGTAGGCGTCCATCAGTTCGCCGTACTTGTCAACGTCAACGGAAACGAAGTCCACCTTGCCGTCGTATTTCTTTGCCAGGTCGTGGAGCACGGGTGTGAGCTGGCGGCAGGGTCCGCACCAAACAGCGTTGAAGTCGACCACCGTCAGCTTGTTGACCGGAGTACCGGGTTCGAGGATGGTGGGATCTTCCAGTTCGTTGACCACGCCGCTTTCAAATACGGGGGCTGCCTTGGTGGCGACGGGGGTATTGGTAGCAGCTGCGGCATCGTCGGCCTTAGCGGCTTCCTTGCCCGTGCATGCGCCGGCCGCAAGGAGTAATGCAGCAGCGCTGAGGAGATATAATGCTTTCATTTTCAATGAAATAAACTATGTTATAGCTTTCGTTAGACTCATATTCGCGCCCGGTGACTACGAAGCGCATTTTACAATAACACGCCCTCCGGCAGGCACAGTGACCTGCTCCGGAGGGTGTTTATGTTAGTGATGATTACTTTTCGCCTGCGAAAAAGTGAATCATTAGTTCAGGGCAGCGTTGGTTTTGTGAACAGCGGCAGCGCTGGCGGCGAAGAGTGCCTTTTCTTCCTCGTTGAGGTCGAATTCAACAATCTTTTCGATACCGTTGCGACCGAGGATACAGGGAACGCCGATGCAGAGATCCTTTTCGCCGTATTCGCCCTCGAGCAGGGCGGAGCAGGAAATCATGCGCTTCTGGTCGCCCAGAACAGCTGCAACTACCGATGCGGTAGCGGCGCCGGGAGCATACCATGCGGAGGTGCCCAGGAGCTTGGTCAGGGTAGCACCGCCAACCATAGTGTCGGCTACAACCTTTGCCATCTGGTCTTCGGGGATGAAGTTGCTGGCGGGTACACCGCGGTAAGCAGCATAGCGCTTCAGAGGAATCATGGTGGTGTCGCCGTGGCCACCGATTACGATACCCTCAACGTCGTTGGGGTTGGCACCGAGGGCGATGCTGAGGAAATATTTGAAGCGGGCGCTATCCAGGGCGCCACCCATACCGATGATGCGGTTGCGGGGAAGCTTGGTGGCCTTGTGGATGAGGTAGGTCATGGTATCCATGGGGTTGGACACGCACACGATGATTGCTTCGGGAGAGTGAGCCAGAATCTGGTCGGTCACGCTCTTTACGATGCCGGCGTTCACGCCGATGAGTTCCTCGCGGGTCATGCCAGGCTTGCGGGGAATACCGGAGGTGATCACTACTACGTCGGAACCGGCGGTGCGGGCGTAGTCGTTGGTTACGCCTACAAGGCGGGTGTTGGTGTTGAGGATGTTAGCGGTCTGCATGATGTCCATGGCCTTGCCTTCGGACACACCTTCCTTGATGTCAAGGAGAACCACTTCGTCGGCCAGCTGGAAGTTGACCAGAACGTTTGCACATGTAGCGCCTACATTACCGGCACCTACGACTGTTACTTTAGACATTTTATCTATGTTTTAGGGTTGGATATTTTGTGTTCGTTTATCTGTTGCAAAGATAGTGCTTATTTTTCGGATTTCAAATTTATTGCCTCACCATTTTTTGATAAGTTCGCGGATTTTGTCTTTCAGCCCGTAGATGGTGATGGCGTCGCCCTCTTTTACGCTCTCGCCCGTGGGGTCCAGCGCGCTCAGGGCCGGCCGGGTCAGCCCCAGAATGTTGCGCTTCTCCACCGGGCGGGCAGCCGCAATGAAGGTGATGCCGTAGTTGGCCTTCAGTGAATGGGCAAATTCGGCGTAAGTAAGGCCGATGAAATAACCCGGAGCATCGAAGGTCAACACGCACTGCTCGTCGTCGATACTGAGGGTGCGCATCTGCGTGCCCATCTCCAGCTCCAGGGCTAAGTTCTGAGCAGCATGCTGCTCTGGGGTGAGGATGCGGTCGATTTCAAAGCTGCGGAGGATAGCCTCATGCAGTTTGTCGATTGCGCGGGCATAGATATGCTTCACGCCTGCCTGCTTCAGGAGCGCCACTGTCTTGATGCTGGCGCCGAAGTTCTCCCCGATGGCCACAATGACCAGGTCAACGTTGCGGAGCGGTAGCGCCTCAAGTGCCGTTTCTTCCGACGCATCGAGCTGATACACTGTGGATAAGGTGTCCTTCAGATTCTCAACATTGGCCGGGTGGATGTCGGCGCCTATAACCTCGTGACCCAGCTGAGCAAGGTCGCGGGCGAGGTTCTCGCCATATATTCCAAGTCCTATAATCAGATAACGCATATGCTAATTCTTAGTTTGTTACAAATTGTATTCTAACTTATAATTATATCATCCGTGGGGTACATATGTGCTCGGTCGGGTTTGTTCTTGATGATGCCGCACAGAATCGACAGCACCCCCACGCGTCCGGCAAACATCGCCGTGGCCAGCAGCAACTTGGACGCGCCGCAGAGGCCCGCGGTGATGCCGGTTGAGTAGCCGACGGTGGTCAATGCCGAGAACACTTCGAAGGCTATATCCGTGCCCTCCAGTTTTGGTTCAAGCAGCATGAGCACAAAAGTGTACACAATGAAGGCCAAGAAAAACAGCACCACCACCGCATTGGCGCGCCGGATGGATGTCGAGGCTATAGTTCGGTGGTACACCGTCACGCCTTTCTGCCCGCGGATTATCGACCTGAGGTTCAGTACTATCGCTGCAAAGGTATTCACCTTGATACCCCCACCCATCGACTGGCTCGAGCACCCTATCCACATCAGCAGCATCACAATCATCAGCATGCAGTTGCCGAGTTTGAACAGCGGGACACTCGAGAATCCGGCCGTGCGCACCGTCGCCGACCCGAAGAAACTCTGCGCAATCTTATGCCCCAACGGCATCCCCTTCAGCACTCCGTGGTACTCGAATATGAAGAAGCACACAGCCCCTCCAAGGAAAAGAATCCCCGTCATAAGCAACACCAGCTTTGTGTTCACGTCGTAGACGTGCGCACGCCGTGGCGCCGGGATTCCGGTGAGCCATCCTTTGATTCGGCGAAGATACCCCGCCAGCACGTCTTTGAAATTCACCAGATTCGGAAAACCTATCCCGCCGGCAATAATTAGAATGGTTAACACCATATATATTAATTGGTTGCCTTGCAACAGTGCCGGAGTAGCCATGCCCTCGGGCAAGGTCGAGAATCCCGCGTTGCAGAAGGCCGACACGGAGTGAAACGCGCTGAAGGCCACGCGCTCGCCGGTGGTGCTCAGGAATTCGGGCGGGAGTGTGGCATAGATGGCCAGCGCCCCCAGGCCTTCGACCACGAGGGTGAACAGGAGGATGTACAGTATGACCGGAAGCAGCGAACTCATGCTCTTGGAGTAGATGAAGTCGCGCATCAGCAGCTGGTTGTAGATGCTCGAACGCCCGCTGAAAAACAGCGCGAAGAAGCTCGTGAACGTAAGCACCCCCAGCGCGCCGATTTGTACCAGAACGGCAATTACCGTCCAGCCGAGCGGGGTGAAAGTCGTTGCAGTGTCGATGGTACTCATACCGGTCATGCTCACAGCACTTGCGGCCATGAACAGCGAATCTATGTAGCTTATGGACCCATGAGTGCACCGCGGCAACATGAGCACAAAGCTGCCTATCAGTATGAAAACCAAGAAACTGCCCGAGAGAATGAGCGAAGGGTTTGTGCGCCGGCCCAGCAGCTGCATGCTCCCCAGCGACACCTCTGCCAGAGCGTAGATGCCCACGCCGCCGAAGAACAGATAGTGACTTTGCAGGAAATGCCACGGCGACCCGATTGTGGCGCCGGCGTGAGGAAACAGAACCGGAATGATGGTCAGAATCAGCAACAGATCCACGATTCGTTTTAGCCACAGGCTGTCCCTTAGCGTCGCCCGGAAGCGAAGTATCCAATTGAAAAGCACTGCCACCAGAAACACAAGCTGCCCGATGTGGAGAAGGCGTAGAATCAGATCGCGGTCGATGCGGTCATGGTCAAAGCCCACATATATTAATAGGCCGACCAAAACTGCCAACGAGATGATGTATACCAACACGCCCAAAACCTGCGAAAGCCGGTCCACGGCCTGGTCATAGCGATGACCCATGCGTGCAAGCACTCCGCTGTCCCGCTCCGGACAACGGATAAACCTTAATATCTGTCGCACAATCTGAATCATCTTAATATCAAAACACCCAACCCGCCACCCCTGTTCAAATACGCACCGCGCCCCGACTTCACAGCCGGGGCGCAGAACTCATTATCAAATCATTAACCTATTATCTATTTCTTGCTTGAATTTCAGTTT
>CAYNHP010000007.1:0-2187 GCA_964397235.1 uncultured Bacteroides sp.
TGGAACCCCGTGAGCTGGAACTCCTTGAAAATGTGTCGGTAACCGCGCTCGATGGCCTCGTTGGTGGCCGGGTCGAAGTCGCTTTCGATGTAGAGGGCCGTGGCCAGGTCGATGTTGAAGCTTGCGCGGGGTATCGATATCACTTCCGCACCTTCTGCGTCGGCTTCGGGGTCGAACATGAGGTTGAGGGCCATCATGAGCAGGGCCTCGGAGGACGCGCAGAAGCCGTCGCTGACGGTCATGGACCGGCAGTCGTTGAGCAGGCGTTCCCTGAGCCCCGGCTCGCCGGAGTCGCATATGGTTTTGAGGGCGCGGGCGAAGGAGGTGTTGTGGGCCTCGAGGAGGATTTCGCGGTCAATGGCGTACTTTTGGCACACGTTGCGCCAGTAGTCCATCTCGCCGGTGTCGACGATGCGGTCGGCCTTGATCAGGTCGTCGAATATTCGCGCTATGGCTACGCGCTGGATTCGGGGCAAGGGCATGTTTTTATTTAAGGTTTAAGGTTTATGGGTTTATGGGTTTAAGGGTTTACCCTCACTGCGTTCGGGCACGTTGCGGGCACGATTTGCGGGCACGATTTGCGGGCACGTTGCGGGCTTAGGGTTAAGGGCGTTAAACATTAAATTTAAAACATTCAACATTAAGCCTTAAACCCTGCACAAGAGCTCAGTTGTTGACGAGCTGGACTACGATGAGGCGGCCGCCGTCGTCGCCGGAGAGGAGGATTTTGCGCCCTTCGGTGAGCTCCACGAATTCGCCGACCTTAATCTGGCGCTTGGGCTCCCCGGTGACGTCCCACATGTCGGGCAGGCGGCGGTTGATCAGAATCCACTTGCCGTTGTGGAAATGGAAGTCGCCCACGGGCTTCTTGTCCTCGGGCTTGGTGCGCTCGTTGGGGGTGACGAAGCGGTTGACGTGCCACATGTAGAGCGACTGCTTGTCGTAGACCATAAGGCGGTAATTCTCAGGCAGGAAGCGGCCCTTGGCGGGGGAGTAGTAAAGGTTGAGCACCGGCAACTGACCGTGGAACTCGGTTCCGCAGAAGGGGCATCGGGGCTTGGTGGTGTTGTCGAACACGAACCATTTGGCCTCGCACGCAGGGTTGCTGCACGGCTGCATAAGGTCGGTTGTCTTGACCAGGGCCAGCTCCCAGTCGTTGGCCGTCGGGCGCTTGGAGGGGTCGTGGAGGCCGTCGATGAACGCTTGCCTGAAAAGCGGCTCGAGGTAGGGGCCGCAGATGCTCATGGGGCGCTTGTCCACGTCGCCCTGCGGCAGCTCCGACGGCTGTAGGTTCTGCGGCTTGGGGCGGTTGCTGCGGTCGGTGGGATGCTCCACAAACAGGGCCTTGGCGCCCATGGAGAGTTCCTCGTCCTTGGCAGTGTCCAGGTCGTGGACCTTGCCTCCGCGCAGGGGGTGACGGTTGAGCAGGTACATGTACACCAGCACGGCCAGGGCGTGGCGGTCGGTGTAGATGCTGGGGAGCTTCTTGGCGGGGTCGGTCAGAGGCAGGGCGCGGGTCTGGAGCACCTCGGGGGCGATGAAGTCGGGCGTGCCGACCACGTCCGGCGGATATTTTCCGGGCACCACCAGGCCGTCGCAGTCGATGACGCAGGCATGACCCGTCTGGGGGTCGACGAGCACGTTTTTGTACGAGAGGTCCGAGTGGGCCAGGCCGGCGGCATGGAGGCGGCGCACGGCGCGGGCTATCTGCAGGCACATGTGGAAGTGGCTCAGCCAGGTGCCTTTCTCCTTGGGTGACAGGAACTTATTGCGGAGTTTGGCCGAGGCGAACCACTTGCCCTCCTTCTCCTTGCCCTTGAACATGCCGTCGGCGAAGTAGAACTCCTTGCGGTAGGCGGGGCACACGAGGCCCACTTTTCCGTTCCACTCCACCATCTTTTCGGGCCAGCAGAAGAGGTTGGTCCAGTAGTCGCCACCGACTTGCCCGAAGATTTTCTCGCGGTACTTGCCGACAATGTTGGCCAGGCGGTCCTTGGCGTTGGCGTCCAGTTTGATATGATAGAAAGCCACCACGTAGCTGCGGTCGGGGCTGAAGTATACGTCCTTCATCGCTCCGCTACCGATCACTTCGTCGATGAACTCGACTTTGGAGCCGTCGTTGGCGGTCAGTGTCACTTTGTTTGCCATTCTTTTTAGAGTTTAGGCTTTAGGTCTTAGGCTTTAGGT
>CAYNHP010000007.1:2287-27089 GCA_964397235.1 uncultured Bacteroides sp.
TTAGGCTTTAGGTCTTAGGCTTTAGGTTTTAGGCTTTAGGTTTTAGGCTTTAGGGATTAAGGTTTAATGTTTAAAGTTTAATGGAGGACTAACTCGATAACCTTCCAAACCCATAACCGTTTAATCTCATTATCTCATAACCTTCTAACCCTTAACCTCATAACCTTCAACTTTTGCCTGTAAAAGTTGAGTTAATAGAGTATTGCTATTGTTCGGTCGTCGTGGTTGCCGGGGCTCCAGAAGTCGAGCCAGCGCAGGAGCTCGTCGGCAGCCTTGGGGTTGTCGTCCATGAGGTCCACGCCGGGGATATCGTCCTTGGGGAAGCCCTCGAGGAGGGTGCGGTAGAAGTCGTCCCACTTGGCGTAGTCGTTGAGGTTGCGGTCGGTTTCGAACATGGGGTCCGAGACGCCGTCGGACATCAGGAAGAGGGCGGTGAAGTCGGGTACGATGGCCATGCGCAGGCGCTTGCCCACGGCTTCGCGGTCGTGGAAAATCTCGGGCATGGTCAGGAAACGTGTCTGGCCGGAGAACTCGCCCTCGTCGGGGGTGCCGAGGAGTTTGGCTGTGCCCGCGTTTTGGTCGAAGATACACATTGCGCCGTCGCCCACCCAGAAGGATGCGATGAACCACCCGAAGTCGAAGCGCTTGCACACGGCGAACATGAGCGTTGTGGCGAAGTCGCGCAGACGGGCCTCGCTGTTGGCTTCGCAGGCGTTCTTTACCGCCTCGTGTGCACGGATAGCGCCGCGGTACACGATGTCGAACACGTGGCGGGTGAGGGCCGAGCGCTTGTCGGCATCGTCGCGGTCGGCCTCATAGTTGCGTATGGCCTGCTCGAACTCGGGGTTGTCCTGGAGCAGTGCACGGCAATGTTCCACAGCCTTGGTGCATGCCACTTCGGCGCCCTTGCGGGAGAATTTTGCCGACCCGGCGCCGTCGGCCACGGCCATGATGTACCAGTCGGAGCGGTCGCAGTGGAAGAGTGCGAAGTGGTCGTCGCGCGGGCGCCCCTCCTGGGCGTGGCTGCGTCCGCGGCGGCTCGCGGCCACCATGTCCTTGCGGGGGAAGCCGTCGGCCCCGGCTTCGACCTTGACATACTCCGCCGCCGCGTCGGGCTTGAAGTAGGGGATGTCGGGGTCGGTGGGTATGTCGCGCCAGAGGCTGCGGGGGTCGGGGTTGAAGGCAATGGGCAGGGGGAGTTCCGACTCCGGCTCGCCCTCGACGGTGGTGAAGCGCAGGCGCAGGGTGTAGTCGCCGGCTACCGAGGGGCGTCCGGCGAGCGTACAGGTTCCTTCGGGGGTGATGTCGAAGGTGAGACCGAGCTCCCCGGCCCCTTCGAGGCGCACGTCGGCGATGGACGCCATGGGCAGGCTGAAGCTGGTGCTATACTCTTTATTTATGGTTCCGTTGGGCAGGCGGATGCCTGCGGCTCGGATTTCATTTTCAATCACGATTCGTTTGTTCATGCGGTCGGCTTTGTATTGGTCCCACATTTGCCGGACGGCCCAGCTGAGGAAGGCGTCGCGGTCGGTGTCGGGGATGCCGGTGCGGGTCATGGCCCGGTCCAGGCTCGTGGATATGATGCGCAGGCTTGCGCGGTGCTTTTTCAAAGTAGGGTTTATGGGTTTAAGGGTTTAAGGGTTTATGGGTTTAAGGGTTTAAGGGTTTAAGGGTTTACCCTCACTGCGTTCGGGCACAATTGGCGGGCGATTGGCGGGTGCGGGTCTTTAAACCTTAAACTTTAAACAAGATTTATCCCAGGCCGCCGGAGAGGCTGCCGGCGACGCCGCCGCCCAGGTAGCCTTGGGAGCCGCACCAGGGGCAGGTGAGGAGCTCGCCTTGGGAGCCGCAGAATATCCCTTCGCATTGCGGACACACCACCCCGGCCACCTGATTGCCGCAGCAGGGGCACGCGGGGGCGCCGGTGAGCTCCATGCCGTTGACCTTCTTCTGCCCCGGAGCCGAAAGGGAGGCGTATTCCTCCTCGTCGATGGGGTAGGCTCCCACCAGGGCGAAGTCGGTGCCGATAAAACGTTCGAGGCCTTTCATGGGCCGGCGACGGCGGGCATACTTCATCAGGTAGTCGTGGCCGGTGGATGAGCATCGGCCGTAGAGGATGGCAAAATTTTCGTCGGCCACGGCAGACTCGCGCTCGGGGTTCTCCACCTTTTCGAGGTTGATGCCGTGGGTGGGGGCGAGCTTGATGTCGTCGCTGTAGCCGTCGCTGACGCTGACGCTGGTGGTCTGAATGGAGGCGGTGACCCATTTGAAGAAACGGCTGAACGACTCGGCGTCGGTGTCCTTCAGGCGCAGGACGTTCTCGGTGAGCTGGCCCAGGATGGACATGTTCACGTTGTCGCCCAGAGATACGGCCACCAGGTTGCAGCGGCGCCGGAAGTGGTCGTTCCAACGGCGGACAGCCGGGGCGTAGTTGTCGGTGGGGTTGCCGTCGGTGAACAGGAACACGATTGGCTTCCAGTCGCCCTTGGCTTCGGCGGTGGTTTTGACCACGTTGTGTTCAATGTCGTCCATCAACGCCTGCAGGCCGGCCCCGAGGGATGTGCCACCACCGATCGGGAACTTGGGCGGGTAGAATTTGTAGAGCTCGGTCAGTGGTGCGAGCACCTTGGCCTTGCCGGCGAATACGATTATGGACACGAAGACGGTTTCCAGCGCGTAGGGGTCGGTGCGCAGATTCTGGATGATGGTGCGCATGCCGTCCTGCACCTGCTCTATGGGCGCACCGACCATCGACTCGGACACGTCGATGAGGAAATATATTGGTAGTCGTCGCATTTATTTAATTCATAATGCTTAATGCATAATTCATAATTCATAATGCATAATGCATAATGCATAATTCATAATTAATTCTGTTGCACAGAGGGTAGGCATTAAACCTTAAACTTTAAACCCTAAACCTTAAACTTTAAAGTCAACTCACCGGGGAGTAGAATTTGCCGGGGGAGAGGTAGACAGTGCCGGGGCCTGTGATGCGCATCATGCTGAGGCCCTCGCCGCCCAGGAGGTTGCCCAGCGACCAGTTTGACTGCATCTGGTTCTCGGCGATGTTGTGCAGGGCGATGATGTGGTCTTCGTCGACCTCGATGGTCTGGCCGTAGCTCAGGGGGATGGTGATTGGCGTGCCCTGGGTGTCGAGGAACACGGTGCTGTTGCCCTGAATCTTCTGCAGCAAGAGGCCCATCCCGCCGGTGAGGCCGGAGAATGACAGCTTGGTGGTGACGTTGACCTTGTTGTTGGAGCCGATGTATACGCCGCGGTGGCAAATTAGCGTCTCGCCGTTGATTTTGACCGGGAGGATGCCGAAGTGGCTCCCGATGACCACCTTTCGCGGCATATTGGTGACGTTGAACAGGCGCAGGATGAAGAGTTTCTCGCCCGAGAGCTTGGCGCCGATGATGCGGCCGAGGCTCGAGCCGTTGAAACTCAGCTCCTTCTCGACGCCGGCTTCGAGGTAGATCACCGACCCTTTCTCCGAGAAGAAGGATTCGCCCGGATCGAGGGTCACTTCAAGGTGCTGGATGTATTGGCCAATTAGCTTGCAGTTCATTTTATTGGTTTAAAGGTTTAGGGGTTTAGGGGTTTAGATGTCAAACTGTCAAATTGACAAGTTGACAAATTGACAAGTTGACAAATAGAGTTTCAGATGACTACGTTGACTTCATCGGGCGGGGGCGGAAGGACGATGCTGTCGGTGGCACCGACGCTGCGGTTGCCGGTGCCGATTGAGTCGCTGACCCACTTGAAGAATTGCTTGAATGATGTGCTGTCGACGGTGTCGAGGGCGAAGACGTCGTCGGTGAGCTCCTTCAGGGGTTCGGTTTTGGCGCTCATGCCGGCGGCGCAAGCAACGATTGAGGCGAACCTCCGGCGCTTCACTTCCGGAATCATCCGGCGGTAGAGCTGGATGTCGGAGGGCTTTCCGTCGGTCATGATGAACAGCAGTGGCATCCAGTCGCCCTTGCGGTCGGCGCTGCCGGTGAGCACTTCGGCGTCGACCCGCTCGCAGAGGAGCTTCAGGGCCTGGCCCGTGTGGGTAGGACCGCTCTCGGGGGTTGTGATTTCGGGCAGCTGGAGTTCGTCCAGCGGCGTCAGGGGTAGGATTTGCCTGACATCGCGGTCGTAGGTGATGATGCTCAGGTTCACCGACTCCAGGGCGAATGGGTCCTGCCGGAGGGTTGAAATGAGGGTCTCCAGCCCCACCTTTACCGATTCTATGGGCTCGCCGCGCATAGAACCGGAGGTGTCGATGAGGAGGTAAACGGGTAGACGTCGCATAGCTTAAACCACGATGTTCACTTCGGGAGGAGGCGGCGGGAGCTCGCTCAGGGTAGTGGCTTCGGCGCCGGTCTCTTCCACCTTCATGCTGCCGGAGCTTACGGAAGCGGAAACCCATTTGAAGAAGGCCTTGATTGTGGCGCTGTCGGCCGTGTCGAGCGACACGACGCATTCGGTGATTTTCTTGAGGGTATCGGTGTTTGCGCCCGAGCCGGCGGCACAAGCCACCACCATGCCCCATTTTCCCTTCTTGAAGTCGGCCAGGCCGCGGGCGAGGTCGTCGGTGGGTTCGCCGTCGGTCATGATGAACACCAGGGGTTTCCAGTCGCCTTTTTTCTCGGCGGTGGTCTTGGTCACTTCCTGGTCGGCGCGCTGAGCAAGGAGGCTCAGGGCCTCGCCCAGGGCGGTGCATCCGCTGGCGGTGAGATTGGGCTGCTGGAAGGCGGAGAGTTCGGTCAGGGGTGTTACCTGGCGTGCCGAGCTATCGAAGGTGATGATGCTCAGGTAGGCGGTTTCGAGGGCGTAGGGGTCCTGGCGCAGGGTTGAGATGAGCACCTGCACGCCGTTCTTCACAGCTTCGATGGGCTCGCCGAACATGGAGCCGGAGGTGTCCAGGAGGAGGTATACGGGAAGTCGTCTCATAGTATGTTATTTTGCATAGTGTTGTAAGATTCTACCAATAGTTTCGCAGAGGTTGCGGTCGGGGAAGGCGTCGCCGATAGCGGAGAATTTCCACTCGCCGTTGCGGCGGTAGAGCTTGCCCATGATCAGGGCCGTCATGCCGCGGTACTGAGGGGAGGCGGCCACGTCGTAGGATGCGAACACTTCCTTGACGTGCTGGGGTGTACCCTCGTACATGCGGATGGATGCGTAAGGAATCTGGGAGAAGTCCTCCGAGCCGCAGTTGTTCAGGAAGAAGAAGATCTGGTTTACATTGGGGGAAACGCGGTTGAGGTCGACGGTGATGATTTCGTTGTCGAGGCCGTCGTCGCCGTCCTGGTCGCCTTTGAGGTCGTCGCCGCTGTGGTGGAGAGCGCGGTCGTTGGAGTCGACCTTGCCGGGGGGCATTCCGTAGCGGCTGAGGAAGTCGGTGCGGTAGAGGGGGGAGTAGATGTGGTCGATGATTTGTCCGTTAGCGTCGACCATGATGCAGCTGAGGTCGAGGTCGACGTCGGTGACCTTCTTTCCCAGGCCGAAGAATCCACCGCCGGTGACGATGGCGCCCCAGTTGCAGCCCACGCAGAAGTTGGTGAGCTTGCTGCCGCCGGCCTTCTCGAGGTTTATGCGTTGCCCTTTTACGAGATTGATTGCCATAGTATTTTAGGTTTTAGGTTTTAGGTTTTAGGTTTTGGGGGTTAGTTGCGGATGTATTTGTCGACGAAGAACTGGAGGCCGCCTTTGAAGCCGTTGCCCATAGCTTCGAATTTCCATACGTTTCCGCGCTTGTAGAGCCGGCCGAATTCGACGGCTGTTTCGACGCTGAAGTCCTCGTCGAGGTCGTACTTGGCGATTTCTTCGTTGGTGATTGCGTCGTAGATTCGGATGTAGGAGTTGTGGACCTGGCCGAAGTTCTGACGGCGGACGTCGGCTTCGTGGATGGTTACGGTGAAGATGATTTCCTGCACGCGAGGGTCAACGAGGCTAAGGTCGACGGTGATTGTTTCGTCGTCGCCGCCGTCGCTGTTGCCGCCGGTGCGGTCGTCGCCGGATGACTCAACGGCGCCGTCGGGCGACTTGGGCTGGTTGTAGAAAACCATGAAGTCGTCGGTGATGAGCTTTTTGTCGCCGGCGAGCATGAAAGCCGATGCGTCGAGGTCGAAGTCGAAGCCGGTGCCCATGTTGGGGTCCCAGCCCAGGCCTACGCCCACTTTCTGCAGGCCGATTTCGATGCGTTGTCCTTTTTCCAGATTGATTGCCATGATTGTAGGGGTTTGAGGTTGATTAATATCTACCCCAAAGTTAGAACAAAATGCTGAAATTGCAATGTTTTCTGTAATGTTTTTTGGTTTTTGGGGTGAAATTTGCGTTGAGGGCTGCAATGTTGCAGGGTAGGCGCTTGCCCGGGGGCTTTGGCGGCATGCTTGATTAATCGAGATTTATCGGGATTTATCTTGATTAATCTCGATGTGGTTGTCCTCAGGGTGTCAGTCGGCGTCGCAAGGACGCCTTGGTGGAGGGGGATTTGTGGGCCGCCAGCGCCTGCGGCGCAGGGCGGTTACTATAAGTCAGCGTCCGGAGGACGCTCCATGCCGCTGTGGAATTTTTTTGTGGTGGGTTTGAACCTTCTTGGGTGGGGTGTGTTATAAAAGTACTCGGGGACGCAGAACCCGACTATCAGAACATTCACCATAAAAAGTTACAGCTATGACAGCTACGAAGAAAGACAAAACCAACCGGTCCAGCATATGGGTGGCCATAGGAGCCATCTTCCTCATCATTCTCCTCATCCTCTGGCTCACGTTCGCCGACCTGACGGGCGACACCGATGTAGCCGCATACCTGGCTCCGTACATTCTACATGCACCAGCGGCAGTTGGTTAGCTTATACGATACTTAGAACAAACACACACAACTGACACAAACACATCAAGCCGGTACGCTACCACAGTGGTGCCGGCTTTATTAGTACCGGAAACATTCCGCGGGATTCAGCATGAATATGATTGAGACTCATCCTTTCGCGCCCTTTGTGCCAGAGCATGCCCGGCTGCTGCTCATGGGTACTTTTCCGCCCCAGCCCAAACGCTGGAGCATGGAGTTCTACTACCCCAACCGCACCAACGATTTCTGGCCCATGATGGGTCTGATTTTCCGGGGCGACCGCCGGGCCTTGCTCAAGGCCGACGGCAAGACCTTCGACCTGGCGGCAATCAAGGGGTTGCTGAACGAGCGGGGGATTGCGCTGAGCGACACCGGCTACCGCATCCGTAGGCTGATGGACAATGCCTCGGACAAGTATCTGGAAATCGTCGAGCCGGTGGACCTTGATGCACTGCGGAGTCGTATGCCGGAACTGAGGGCCATCGGCACCACTGGTGAAAAAGCCGCAGGGGTGGTTGCGAGCCTCACCGGCACCGATGCGCCCGGAATGGGAGCTTGGGTGGAAGGGCCTGACGGGCTCGCACTCTGGCGCCTACCGTCGACCAGCCGCGCTTACCCGCTGGCGCTGGAAAAGAAGGCTGAGTTTTACCGCGCCTGCTTTGAGCAGGCGGGCATTCTTTAGGTTTGCTTTCGGGGTCCGGCTCGGCCTCGGCGGGAGTTTCGGCGACCTCGGATTGTGGGGCTTCGGGCTGCCTGAGGGCTGCGTGGCGGCGTTTTTCGGCCAAGGCGGCCTTTCGGCGCAGGGCGCGGTCGAGCTCGCGACGGATGAAGTTGAAGGCCACGCGGGCTACGGGGTCGGGGATTGTAGGCACCTGTCCGGTGCGGACGTAGTGGACGATGGCGTAATAGACGGCGCCCTGGGTTGCGGCGTCGAATCCCTCGAGGGCTTCGGCCCATTCGAGGTTGAAGGTGAAGGTGCTGTTGTTTTTCATAGTTTCTGAGTTTTTTGATGCAAAGATACGACAAGAATCACGAAAAAGTTGTGCACTTTGCACACTTGGACTTAGGCGAAACTGCAACCTGAGCTAAGTGGCTGATTTTTCGGACGAATTGGGTGCGTAAATATTTTTCCGATACGATTCTGAGCAACTTAGACGGCTATCTGTCAGGATGTTGTGGGCGAGTTGAGCCTCGGAAATGTGCACGGTTTGTGAGGCTTTTTCCTTGTTTTGCCGAGATTTTTCTTGGGGTTATCGGTCGAGCTCGACCGATAACTTGGACCGGAATGCCCGACCGATAACTTGGACCGGAATGCCCGACCGATAACCTGGACCGGAATGCCCGACCGATAACTTGGACCGGAATGTTCCTCAGTATTCGTGGACCTGGAGGGTGGGGGTGTGACGGAGGGCGCGGAGGTTGATGGTGTCGGCAGGAAGGATGAGGAGGGAGTCGAGGAGGATGACCTCGGCTGTGCGGTTTCCGGGCCGCAGGCGTGTGATTGCGTCGGGGTCGTAACCCTGGAGGGCGAAGTAGCGGACGGCGGGCATGGCGATGGTCGAGGAGGTGCGCGTGGAGGCGTACAGCGGCACCGGCTGCCCGGAAATGAGTGCCGAGGTGTGTCCTCCGCGGGAGTAGACCACCACCTCGCGCCTTGCATTGTAGGGCATCTCCACGAGCACCACCATCACCGTCAGGCATATCCCCAGAGCGCCCCAACCGAAGGGTGCGCGGAGATAGCGCACGGCCATCAGGGCGCCAAGAAGCACGAGCATCATCAGCGTGAGGCGCCAGTCGGAGAGGTAGAGTCCGTCGGCCATGGTGTCGCCGAAGTCGCATGCGCGGCGCAGAAAGTTGGCGAAGGCGTCGACGGGCGTGGCAATCAATACCGACGGGGCGCCGCAATGAAGCAACACCGCCGCGATGATGCCCGCGAACATGAAAACCGGGAAGAGCAGAGCCGCCACAATGTTGGCCGGTACACCCACCAGCGAGAGCGAGTGGAACCAATAGGCCACCACGGGGAAGGTGGTGATAGTCACGGCGACGGGCAGCATCACCGCGTTGGCAACCTTGACCCCGACCTTATCGTGGGAGCCTATGAGGGGGTTGAGGAAGGGAATGAGGACCACGATGCCCAGCACGGCCATGACCGAGAGCTGGAAACCGATTGCGAATATCCAGCGGGGATTCACAATCAGGACCACCGAGGCAGCCAGAAAGAGCGTGTTGAGGGTGTTGCGGTTCACCTGGGCCAGTTCCATGACGTAGAACACAGTTATCATAGCAGCGGCGCGGAACACCGACGGCTGCAGGCCCGTAAGTGCGGCGTAGGCCCAAATGAGAAGGACAATCAGTCCGTAGCGGAAAGCGCGACGCCGGAAGAATGTCAATGGCCTTAACATGAGCGCAATAACCATTGCGACCAGGCCCACATGCATGCCGCTGACACATAGCAGGTGCGAAAGGCCCAGGGCGCGGAAGGAGTCGCGGAAGTCGGGCGGCACGTCGTCGCGCCCGAGCCATGCCGAGCACAGGAGTGCCGATGCCGTAGGGTCCAGCCCCGAGGCATAAATCCATTTGCAGATGCTGGCAGAGAAGGACGCCATGTGCGTGTGGAAGTTGGGGCGGTGGCCGATGACCCTGAACGCCGTAGGGCCCACGATTACCATGCCTGCAACGTCGCTTTCGAGCCCCGAGCCGTAGGACAGCCCCGGGCGGCCGACGGGGGCGAAAGGGTCGTTGACGTCGGCGGCTCCGACGAAGCGCAGGGAGTCGCCCGCGGCCACCGGTGGCGCGCCCGAACACAGGAGGACGCGAACCTTCACGTCGCCCACGCGCACCAGGCACGTCTGGGATGAACTGCGTGTGCGGGCCTCCTCAACATAGCCCGTCCATACATATTCGCGGCCGTCGAGAAGCTCCGGCGGGAGTTGCGGGGCGCGGTGGAGGTAGCCCGAGAGCAGCCCGAGGGCCAGGCCGGAGGTGAGCAAAACCAAGCGTCGCTCCGTGCATGCCAGCCATCCGGCCACCACCATGCCGGCGGCGGCCAGCTGCCAGAAGGGGCCCGGCCTCAGGAACAGGAAGGCTCCAAACACCAAAGCGCCCCCGAAAAGGAGCGCCGGCAGGTGTCGGGAGGGTACAGTCATATCAGGCTATGGTGTTCATAACCACGGCCAGGGAGCTGACCGAGATTACCACCCAGAGGATAACGGCCTGAATGAGCGGCTTTGCGCCCACTTCCTTGATGGATTTCAGGCTCAGGGAAGCGCCGATGAGGAAGAGCGTAACGACCATACCGCGGCGAGCAATCCAAACCATAACGGTCACAAACCATTCGGGCAGAGGCAGATAGGTGTTGGCCACCATTGCCAGGACGAAGATGAAGATGAACCAGGGGATTGAGATTTTGGCCGTTTTGTCGCGGAAGATGAACATGGTGACCAACGCCAGGGGGATGATCCACAGCGCACGTGTGAGCTTGATGAGTGTTGCAATCTGGAGGGCCTGCTCGCCGTAGACTTCGCCCGCACCGACTACGGAGGAGGTGTCGTGGATGGCGATGGCGGCCCAGGTGCCGAACTGCTGCTGAGTCATGTCCAGCAGGTGACCCAGAGGCGGGAATACGAACAGGGCGATGGAGTTGAGTATGAAGATAACACCCAGTGACACAGCCATTTCATTCTCGTTGGCCTTGACCACGGGCCCGACGGCTGCGATGGCCGAGCCGCCGCAGATGGCGGTGCCGGACGAGATGAGGTAGGCTGTTTTGCGGTTGATATGCAGCCACCAGCCGATGAGGACGCCCAGGCACATGACGCCGACCACGGACACGATGGTGAACATCATGCCCTCAGAACCCGAGCGCAGCGACTCCTGGAGGTTCATGTTGAAGCCCAGACACACCACAGCAACCTGGAGGAGGTACTTGGAGGTCTTTTTGTTGAACTTCGGGCAGGGATGGGGGAACACCGAGGCGAAGATGAGACCGATAAGGAGCGCGATCGGGGCGCTGATGCCGTTGACATCTATCCCCAGGGCCTTGAAGGGAATGAGGATGAGGACGATGATGAGGATGTAGATTGGTTTTGCTATCTGTTTCATTTTCAGAAAGATTAGATTTCATCGGTTTGGTGGTCGCACCATATCCGCCAGGCTTCGAGAGCCTGGAGCACGAGCATTTCGGCGCCGGATTTAGTGGCGGCGCCCATTGCGTCGGCCCGGGCGAGGAAGAGGGAAGGGTCGGGGTTGTAGACCATGTCGAAAAACACCATTCCGGGGCGGATGAGGGCGTAAGGGAATGGCGGGCAGGTGTCCACGTTGGGGTAAGTGCCTGCGGGAGTGCAGTTTACTACGATTGGGAAGCGTTCCAGCAGCTCGGGCGTGATGTCGTCATAGCCGATAACCCCTTCGGCGCCGCCTTTTGCGCGGGACACTTTCAGGAACGGGCGCCCCATGTGGCGGAACACATAGGCGGCGGCATCGGATGCACCTCCGGTGCCGAGAATCAATGCGCCCGCGGCGGGGCCGATGTCGGCGAGCATCGGCTCGATGGACTCGCGGAAGCCCGCCACGTCGGTGTTGAATCCGCGCAGGGCCTTGAGCGCGCCCGAGGGGTGGCGTTCGACAACGACCGTGTTGACCGCACCCACTTCGGCCGCCTCGGGGTCGACGGTGTCCAGGAACTCCATGATGCGGCGCTTGTAGGGAGCCGTGACGTTGAACCCGCGCAGTTGGGGGTTCATCAGCAGCATATGGTAGAGCGACTGATGGGTGAGCTCGGGCAGGTCGAAGTTGCTGTATGAGAGCCCTGCGTCCATGCCGGCGAAGAGTTCGGTGAAGAACGCCTTGCTGAAGGAGTGGGTCAGGGGGTGCCCCAAAAGGCCGTATGCTATCTCACGGTGTTTCATGGGTTTATGGCGGCATTACCGCGGGCGTAGGTGCGCCAGCGTTCAATCATCGAGTCCATGTCGGCGGGAATTGGAGCCGTAAAGAACATTTCCTGGCCCGTTTCGGGGTGGACGAATCCGAGGGTGCGGGCGTGGAGTGCCTGGCGGGGGCAGGCTTCGAAGCAGTTGTTGACAAATGCGGCGTAGGAAGCCGAGCGGTTGCCGCGCAGAATCTTGTCGCCGCCATAGCGGGCGTCGTTGAAGAGCGGATGGCCGATGTGCTTCATGTGGACGCGAATCTGGTGCGTGCGGCCCGTTTCGAGCACGCATTTTACGAGCGACACGTGGCCGAATGACTCCATGACCTCGTAGTGGGTGACGGCGCGCTTGCCTTCGGGCCCGTCCAGGGGGAAGGTGGTCATCTGCAGGCGGTCCTTGGGGGAGCGGCCTATGTTGGTGGCGACGGTGCCTTGGGGCGGTTCGGGCGTGCCCCAGACCATGGCTACATACTCGCGCTTGGTGGTTTTGTTGAAGAACTGGCGGCCGAGGTTTGTCTTGGCGTCGGGTGTCTTGGCCACGACCAGCAGGCCGGATGTGTCCTTGTCGATGCGGTGGACCAGGCCCAGGCGGGGGTCGTTGACGTCGTAGTCGGGGGTGTCGCGGAAGTGCCAGGCCAGGGCGTTGACCAGGGTTCCGTCGTAGTTTCCGTGGCCCGGATGGACCACCAGGCCGGCTGGTTTGTTGACCACGAGCACGTACCGGTCCTCATATACGATGTCCAGGGGGATGTCCTGTGCCACGATTTCGAACTCGTAGCGCGGGCGGTCCATCACAATCTGGATGACGTCGAGGGGTTTTACGCGGTAATTGCTCTTGACCGGTTTGCCGTTTACGATGATGCATCCGGCTTCGGCGGCCTGCTGGATGCGGTTGCGCGACGATTTCTGCAGACGCGTTACCAGGAATTTGTCCACACGCAGGAGTTCCTGGCCCTTGTCGGCCACGAAGCGGAAGTGCTCGTACATCTCGGTGCCGTTGATTTCGACCACCTTGTCGGCGCCCTCACCATCGGGGGCGAGGGAAGCGTCGTCGAATTCTTCGAAGTCGGCCTGCTCCATATCAGTCAAAATTTTCGAGACCGTCGGCCACTTCGACGTTTTCGAGGCTATCGACCTCCTCCTCATCCTCGGCCGGTCCGGAGCCCACCTCGAGGGTAACGGTTGATGTGACCGGGATCACCGTGCCGACGGTGATGGGGGTGTCGCCATAGCGGGCGGAAACCACGAGGTCGGGGTAGAGCGAGGGTACCTGGACGATGCGTATGTCGTTGATGCCCAGGCCACGGAGGTAGGACACGGCCTGGCGCTCCGACACGTTGGTCAGGGGCATGGAGAGGGTAACCTGCTTGGTGGAGAAGGCCGTGACGGTGACGTAGACCGGGCGTCCGTCCTTGACCACGGCGCCGGCCTTGGGCCATGACTCCACGATGGTGCCCGGCTTGAGGTTGCGCTCGTAGATAGAGTCGGAGATTTCGATGGTGAGTTTGTTGGCGCTGAGCACGGCGGCGGCTTCGGCGTAGGTCATGTGTTTGACGTCGGGCACGATTGCCGTTTCGCCATGGCGGGTCCAGAAGCGCAGGAATATGAGCACAGCCCACAGGATAAGCACCAGAGCCACAATCATATAGAGGATGTTGGCCAGGATGGGGTGCTTGCGCATGAAAGCGCGCACGTCGGAGAATGAGAATTTTTTCTTTGCCATATCAGTCGCCGGTTGCGTGATATTCTACCAGGCCGGGCATGGAGTAGCGGGCCACCTTGGCGATTTCGACGCCGAAGTCGGCGGCGGCGCGGTAGAGGATGTCTTTATAAAGAGAGCACACCGAGCCGACGAAACACAGGGGCTGTGCCTTGTAGGTGTAGGCTGCGATGTTGCGGCTGAAGAACTTCATGAAACCTTCGTATATGAGGGAGAATACGTAGGGGTTGTCAACATGCTCGGACAGGAAGGTGGAGTACTGGGAGAGCGTGCGGCTGGGGAGCGGGTTGGAGTAGACGTTGTCCAGCAGCACATTGGGGGTGACCATGAATTTCTCGAAGAAAGCCTGGGTGAGGTCGTTGGGAGCGATGCCCTTGAGCATGTCGGCGATGAGACGCTTGCCCAGGTATGCGCCGGAGCCTTCGTCGCCGAGGATGAAGCCCAGGGGCGCCACGTTCTGGACAATCTCGTGGCCGTCGTAGAGGCATGAGTTGGAGCCGGTGCCGAGGATGCATGCCAGTCCGGGTTCGCGTACGAGCAGGCCGCGGGCGGCCCCGAGGAGGTCGCTCTCAACGGTGACGGGCGTTTTGAACTGCGCCACCAGCGAAGACTCCATGATTTTGATTTTCTCCTGGTTGGCGCATCCGGCACCGTAGTAGTACACATGGTCCCAGCGGCGCCGGAAAAAGACTTCGGGGAGTTCCAGGCGTATGCAGTGGGAAATTTCGCGACGCGTCTGGAAGAAGGGGTTCATACCGGTTGTGAAGGCGTGTTCGACGATGCGGTCGCCCTCCACCAGGGCCCATTCGGTGCGCGTACTGCTGCTCTCGGCGATGATCTTCATGTGGTGGGTTTATTTTTTCTTGCTGTCGATGTCTTTGAGGAGCTCTTTGACGGCGGCTTCGAGCTGGGCGTCGTGGCCGGCGACGATGTCCTCGGGTGCGTTGGCCACCTTCACGTCGGGCTCGAGCTGGCGGTTCTCAAGGAATCCGCCGTCGGGCAGGCGGTAGCCCACCACGGGGATGCCGTAGACGAGCGAGGGGTCCTGCATGGTGACCCAGTTGACGCTGGTCATCGTTCCGGGCACGGGCATCCCCACGAGCTTGCCCAGGCCGCGGTTGCTGTAGACCCAGGGGGTTCCGTGGGCGTTGGAGTAGCAGGGTTCGGCAATGAGCATGATGGAGGGTTTGTTCCAGCGGCGTGAGGGCATGTCGCAGGTTTCGTCGCCGCGTACTTCCTGGGTGAAGTATTTCTGGCCTGAGAGGAGCACTTCGATGTCCTCGTGTAGTCGACCGCCGCCGTTCCAGCGGATGTCGATTACGACGCCTTCGCGGTCGTTATACTTGCCCAGGAGGTCGGAGTAGGCCTTGCGGAAGGAGTCGTCGTTCATGCTGGAGATGTGGACGTAGCCCAGGCGCCCCTTGCTGAGGCGGTCGACATCGGCGGCGCGTGCCTTGACCCAACGGTCGTAGAGGAGAGCGTTCTGGCGTGCGGTGGAGATGGGTTTTACGACGATGTCGCGTATAGTTCCGGCGGGGTCGCGCAGGCCCACGAGTGTGCGGACGCCGGCGGCGTCGGCCAGGAGGCGGTCCAGGGGCATGTCGGCGGTGACGGGCGTGCCGTTGATGGTTTCGATGATTGCGCCGGGCTCGACGGCGGGTGTCAGGCCATAGAGCGGGCTTTGCTCAAGGACTTCGGCCACGCGCATGCCGGGACCTGTGTAGGTCATGTCGAACAGGAGGCCCAGGGCGGCTGTGCGCTGTGCGGCGGGGGCTGCGGCGGAGGGGTAGTAGCGGCCGCCGGTGTGGCTCACGTTGAGCTCGCCGAGCATTTCGGAGAGCATCTCGGCGAAGTCGTAGTTATTATTAATGTGTGGGAGGAACTTACGGTAGGCCTTGGTCATGGCGGGCCAGTCGACGCCGTGCATGTCCTTGGTGTAGAAGCGTTCGGCCTCCTCGCGGGTGATGTTGTCGAACATGAACTCGCGCTCGGCGGCGGGGTCGAGCATCATGGTGGCGGAGTAGGCGATGGGCTTGAGGGTTGAGCCGAACTTGCGCATGGAGTCGCCGAAGAGGAAGAGTGTCTTGCCGTCGGCGGAGCTGTCGAAGTATGGGCGGCCGTCGGACACCTTGCGGCTCATTTTGAGGTCCTTGTCGTCGGTGTTGTACTCCCACACGAAGGAGCCCTCGTCGGCGGCGGAGGTGAAGTAGAGGGTGTTGCCGTCGACGATAAAGTCGGTGAGGTCGGTGGACATAGGCGTTACGCGCACCTGGCGGTCGGAGATTCCTTCGAGTTCGACCACGATGGGTTCTACGTCGGAGTCGGCTGCGTCGGAGTCCTTCTTCTTGTCCTTTTTCTTATCGGATTTCTTGGTTTTGTCGGCGATTTCGCGGTCCTCCTTGCTCATTTTGAAGCGGTCGTAGGCGTCCTGGTTGAGGAACACGTAGAACACGTCCATCTGCGAGCCCCACGAGGCGTGGTTTCGCATGCCGAGGCGCTCGGAGGCGAAAGCGATTGCGTTGCCGTCCATGATCCATTTGGGCGACTCGTCGAAGTAGCCGCTGTTGGTGATGTTGGTGAGCTGGCCGGACTCGACGTTGATTATGGCGATGTCGGTGTAGGGGTCGTGCTTGCGGTCGACAATCTCGAGGGCTATCCACTTGGAGTCGGGGCTCCACTGGTAGGTGAACGAGCCTCCGCGCTGGCGGTGGGTCCAGCCGTCGGTGAGTTCGGTCACTTTGCCGGAGGCGAGGTCCATGACCTGGAGGCGGTTGCGGTCGAGGATAAATGCGAGTTTCTTGCCGTCGGGGCTGAGGTCGGGGGCGGTGCGCTCGTGGCCGTCGGGCTTGAAGAGGGGTTCTTCGCTGACGATGGTTGCGTGGGCGAAGTCGGGCTCTTCGTCGCTCTTGGCCCATGTGGCGCGGTAGATGTTATATTTGCCGTCGCGCTCGGACACATAATATAATGTGGAGTCGTTGCCCCAGCTGAGGTGCTTCTCGGCTTCGGGTGTGGCGCTGATTTGCTTGGTGGTTGGGTAGTCGACGGATGTGACGTAGACGTCGCCGCGGTAGAGGAAAGCTACGGACTTGCCGTCGGGGCTGGCGGTGGCGGCAGTTGCGCCGCGGGAGGTGGAGAGCTTGCGGGCCTCGTCGGGGAAGTCGGCCTTGATGCTCACGGGCACCTTGGCGGGCTTGCCGCCGGGGGCGAGGGTGTAGAGTTCGCCGTCGTAGGTGAAGGCCAGGGTGCCGTCGGCGGCGCGTGAGAGGAAGCGCACGGGGTGGGTTTTGAAGTCGGTGAGGGCTTCGACGGTGGCGTAATCCTTGCCGGAGGCCTTGTAGACGTTGAGGCTCTTGGAGGGCTCGCGCTCGCTGATGAAGTAGAGGGCATCGCCGGCGTCGACGGGGTTGAGGTCCTCGCCGGGGCGGTCAATCAGGCGGGTGTGCTTGCCGGAGCGGAGGTCGTAGCGCCAGATGTCGCGGGTGACGGAGGAGGTGTGATGCTTGCGCCATGTGTCCTCAAAGCCTTTGACGTCCTGGTAGACGAAGCTGCGGCCGTCTGGGGCCCAGGCGATGCTGCGTGCGGGGGTGGCCAGGAGCTGGGTGGACTGCCCACCGGCGACCGGCACGGAGTAGACCTCGGTCATGCGGGCGGTGGGGAAGAGGGCGCTGGAGGCGGGGTCCTGGATGGCGGCGGTGTAGAGGATTGCCTTGCCGTCCGGGGTGAAGGCCTCGGGGGTTTCGGCGGCGGAGTTGAAGGTGAGCCGCGTCCACTGGCCGCCGTTGCGGCCGACGGTGAATATGTCGGCGTTGCCGTAGCGGTCGGAGCTGAAGGCTATGGTTTTGGAGTCGGGGCTCCATATGGGGTCGGTTTCGTAGGTGGGCTGGGCGGTGATGCGGGTGGCCTGGCCGCCGGCGGTGGGCACGGTGAAGATGTCGCCTTTGTAGGTGAAGGCGATTGCGGAGCCGTCGGGGGCGATTTTGGCGTCGCGGAGCCACAGGGGCGATTGGGCCGAAGCCATCAGGCTCAGTCCCAGGCAAGAAAGCGTGATAATCTTCTTCATAATCCGCAAAAGTACGAATTTTTTTTGGAATAGAGGGCAGTGGCGGGGGAAATTTCACCGGAGGGCTCGGGAGAAGGGGAGATTTTTTGGTGGAATGATTAATCGGGAGGCATCGGGATTAATCGGGATTAATCTCGAAAGATTGAGCGATGCGGGTCGTTATGGCGAGGGGGAGCTCGCCACCTCCATAGCGTTGAGGGTCATTGTGGCGAGGGGGAGCTCGCCACCTCCATACTTTTCGCCCTTAGGACGCTCCGAACGAGCGTCCCTACATTTGCCGTTGAGGGTCATTGTGGCGAGGGGGAGCTCGCCACCTCCATAGCGTTGCGATCCCTCAATTATGCATTATGCATTATGAATTATGAATTATGAATTAGCTCCAGGCTTCGGTTTCTGGGGCGATTTCGGGGATGGTGGAGCTGTGGTAGACGGGGTCGTGGCCGGCGCGGAGCTGGCGGCGGTAGTCGTGCAGGAGGGCGACGGCGTACTTGCCCAGGAGCACGATGGCGGCCAGGTTGCAGAGGGTCATCAGGGCCATGGTGATGTCGGCAAAGCCCCACACGAGGTCCAGCGACGACATTGCGCCGACCCACACGATTGCGCCGACCAGGACGCGGTAGGCGTTGATGAGTGCGTTGCTGTCGGCGATGAAGCGCAGGTTGGTTTCACCATAATAGTAATTGGCGATGATGCTGGTGAAGGCGAAGAAGAAGATTGCGATGCTGACGAAGATGCTGCCCAGGTTGCCGGAGGCGAACTCGTGGTCGATGGCGTGCTGGGTGAGGATGATGCCGTCGTGGCCTTCGGTGTAGATGCCGCTGCAGAGGATGATGAATGCTGTGGCGGTGCAGACGATGAGGGTGTCGGTGTATACGCCCAGGGCCTGGATGAGGCCTTGCTTGACGGGGTGGCTGACGGTGGCCGTGGCGGCGGCGTTGGGGGTGGAGCCCTCGCCGGCCTCGTTGCTGAAGAGGCCGCGCTTGATGCCCATGATCATGGCTGTGCCCAGGGTGCCGCCGGCGGCCTCGCGGAATCCGAAGGCGTTTTCGACGATGGTTCCGAGGATTTCGGGTATGCGCCCTATGTTCATCACCACGATTACGGCTGCCAGGACGATGTAGGCGATGGCCATCACGGGTACGACCACCTCGCTGAAACGGCTCACGCGCTGGACGCCGCCCCAGATGATGACGAGGGTGAGGAGGGCCAGGGTGACGGCTGTGGCGATGCGGGGGATGCCGAAGCTGGAGCTGAGGGCGTCGCTGATGGTGTTGCTCTGGACGGAGTTGAAGGCGAAGCCGAAGGTGAGGGTGATGAGGATTGCGAAGGTGACGGCCCACCAGCGCTTGTGCAGGCCCTTGAGGATGTAGTAGGCCGGCCCGCCCATGAACGACTGGGGTCCGCGGATTTTGAAGAGCTGGGCAAGGGTTGACTCCACGAAGGCCGAAGCGGCGCCGAGGATGGCGATGACCCACATCCAGAACACGGCGCCGGGGCCGCCGACGGCGATGGCTGTGGCGACGCCGGCGAGGTTGCCGGTGCCCACGCGCGAGGCTATGGAGAGGGCGAAGGCCTGGAAGGAGCTGATGTGGCCGTGGGCGGGTTCGCGGCCGGGGATGTCGCGCTCGTCGCGCTTGCCGGAGTGGAGCAGCAGGCGAATCATTTCGCCCACCATGCGGAACTGGACGCCGCCGGTGCGGATTGTGAAGTAGACGGCTGCCAGCAGGAGCACCGTCACGAGGATATAGTCGGAAATAATGCCGCTCACGGCGGCCACCAGGTCGTTTAGCATCGTGGATGAGTTTGAGATGCAAAGGTAGGGAAATTAATTCATAATGCATAATGCATAATGCATAATTTGGCGGTGGAGGGGCTGTGGATTTATCGAGATTAATCGAGATGCATCAAGATTAATCTCGATAAATCGAGCGTGGGGGCACATTGTGGCGAGCGGGAGCTCGCCACCTCCATAACGTTGCGGGCCCTCAATTATGCATTATGAATTATGCATTATGCATTGTGCATTAACGCATGGTGTTACATTTTGGTTACAAATGGGGGTGGTTGGTTGAAAATGGAAAAAATTAGGTGGAAAAGTTTGGGGAAAAAGAAAATTTGTTCTAATTTTGCGAAATCTATTGCAGATGGTCCCTACGGGGGTTCCTTGTATCATTATCAAACTCAAGCCGATGACCGGATTACACCCCAACGACGCAGCAGCCGTTGTTCTTACACCTATAAGTAAGAGCGGCGCCGCAGGCGCGTATACTACCCGAATTAATCGGGGGGGGTACAACTATTTGGTTGTCAGTGGTTTAGCTCAATTACAAAAACAACTAATCCCTCCCTGCGCCGCGGGGAGTCACTTCGCCCATGCCCTTAAGCATTTGTAAGCTAAGGTGTGGGCACGACTTATATGCAACATTATCAAATCATTTCAAATATGAAAAAGCTTTACTTATTAGGCGCGTTCATCGCGGTTGCGGTGCTTACTGCACTTGCCGTGGTGACATTGCCCTACACATTCGACTTTCCGTCGTCATTACCGACAACGGCGAATGACGACAGTTGGTGCGCCAAAAACAACGGCACCGGCAATTCATGGCAGGCTTGGAGCGGATCTAGTGAATTCCGACTCTGGGTTGCAGCTGCGGATGCAGACAGTAGAACCCAAGATGCTTGGTTGATTTCTCCTACCTTTGAAACTGAAAAGGACAGCGAGTACAAAATCACTTTTGCGAAGAAGTTACACCAGTCCGAAGCACATGTGGATAACTTTGAGGGTTATTTCTCTCACGTATCTCCTTTTGACGCTTCCTTTGATGCATCAAACGCAACCCAGCTTTTTGCCCTGACCAATATGTCGGGCAATGATGCGGGTGCAACTACTACTACGGAGGTTGACTATACAGCGACTGCCACAGAAGATGGCAAGGGATACTTCCTGTTCCATGTAACCGGCAAAGTATCTACAGGTCTTTATCTCTGCCCCAAAAGCATCGTAAAAGTTGGAGCAGAAACCGAGGAACCCGGTCCCGAGGAACCCGGTGAAGATTATGTTCATGATGATGACAACTGCCAGGGTATTACCGAGCTTCCCTATTCGAAAGGTCCGGCTGCTTCTTCAAGTGCCCTTGAAACAGGATGGACTAAAGTTAATAATAATGCCGATGACCGTGAGTGGTTAACGACCACGGATAGCAACACCCCTGTTGCCTACATTCAATATACTAACAAAGGCAAAGGCCCGCATGATGACGATTTGTTCTCTCCGCGCTTCCATCTTGAAAAGGATAAAGAGTACGTAATATCATATGAAGCAAGAGCCACTACTACGACTTTCCCTGAAAGGTTAACAGTGTATCTTACCACTTCAAATGTTCCCAAACAAATTTTGGAGTCAAAGGTAGTTTATGCAAATGACCCTATCAGTACAACAAGTTATGAAAAATTCGGCTCCACTGTTACTCCTGAAGTAACGGGTGACTACTATGTTGTGTTCCACGCCCACTCGGATGAGGACCGAAATAAGTTGTATGTTCGTAACTTCTCAATCGTAGAATTCAAATTCCAGCCAGCGTCAGTTACTGACTTAGTAGCGACTCCGGATGAAAATAAAGCATTGAGTTGCAAACTTACCTGGACTCTCCCCACTACCGATATCTTCAATAACCAGCTTCCCGCAGATAAACCCATTACGGCAGTAAAGGTTTACCGCGACGAAGAGGGAACAGCTATTGCGACACTTGGCGCGTCAGCGACCGAATTTGTTGATACTGACAATACCGGTCTCGAAGTTGGTAAGCACACATACCATGTAAGTGTTGTCGCCGACGGAGTTGAGAGTGAAAAGGCATCAGTTGAAACGGCATATATTGGCGAATACCCGGCCCAGGATATTCCTTACGAAGGCTTCGCCGTAAATGCGGCCGGTACGGAATTCAACGACGGGTGGACGACCATAAATATGGATGCACATTCTAAAGCGTGGGAGCCTTACTCAAGCGAAAAATATGAAGGACATCCTACTGCTCGTATATTCTATGATCGAAGTTACACTAAAGATGATTATCTGATTTCTTGTGCCCTTAATTTAGAGGCAGGCAAATCCTATGTGATTCAGTATCCCTGGAAGACTCAGACTGACAAAGAAAGCATAGATGTATTGTTATCTAAGGGTACTACAACCTCTGATTTTGAGAATGCAGTCAAGCTGGAAGAGTTTTCTGAAAAGACACAGACTTCGTGGGTTGTTAGCTCACAACGAGTAAGTGTAGAGGAGACCGGTAAGTACTATGTAGTTTTCCATGCAAAATCTCCTGCAAACAGATATGGTATTTTTGTGTCTAAACTTATTGTAACCGAGTATAAGTTTGCTCCTGCTCCTGTTCAAAACTTGAAGGCCGAGCGAGGCGCCGACCGTGCCCTTACCTGCAAGCTCAGCTGGGCTGTTGAGGAAACCGACTACTTGGGTAATCCTCTGCCCGATGATAAACCCATCGAGAAGATTGAAATCTTCCGTGATGAAGAGACTCAACCCGTGAAGGTCTTCACTGAAAAAGCAGAAGAATTCGAAGACACTGAAACTACCGGCCTTACCGGAGGCGTCCACACCTATACTGTTATCGTTACCGCAGGTGGCGTGCAAAGTGCTGCCGAAACCGCTGAATGTAAGTATGTAGGTCCATATCCTGCCGTATCAATGCCTGCTCACCTTAATTTGAACGATTATGATGCTGACATGTGGAGCATAATTTCCGGTGAGGAGCATAATGGTGCTACATTCTATAAGAATGCCTCCGGTAACTTTTACTATTCTTCCTATTCTTCTAACTATGGAGACCAATACATTGTAACTCCTTCCGTTAAGATAGAAAAACCCGGTTATTATCGCTTCGATATTGTAGGCCGCAAGAATTATAATTACCCCAGCACATGGAGTGTCCTGATGGGCACCACGCCCAACCCTGCCGAGATGACGGCTGTTATCGGCGACTTCGACATGCCCAATTCTACGGATTACATTTCGCATGTCAATGACTTCTATGTAGAAACTCCCGGCACATATTACTTTGCTGTTCATTTGATTTCGAATAAGCAGTCCAACACCTATTATGTAACGGCGGTAGATATAACTGAATCGCATTTCATTCCCGGCGTAGTTACTGCTTTGGCAGCTACCCCCGATGCTGATGGAGCTAACAAGATGACCGTTAGCTGGACTAATCCCACAAAGGACTTTGCCGGTCGATCCATGTCGGCAGACAAATATAAGGTGGAAATTTATCTCAACGATGAAGAAACTCCTGTAGCCACTGTAACCGATGGTTCAACCTCAGTAGTAGTAGAAGTTGAAAATTCCGGTATTTACACAGTTACCGTCAAGACCGTAGGTACTGACGAAAACGCAGACTCCGCTCCCGCGTCGCCCAGTGTTCAGACTAATTGGGTTGGTGAAAAGAAATGTACCGTCCCCTATAATGTTAACTTCAACTCGACTAACGAGACGATTAATTTCTGGATGGAAAATATCGTTAACGGAAACAATGACGATTACGCTTTCTACTATAATAAAGGTTCGTCCTATGCTTATTTCGAGCTCAAGAAAGGCGCAGACTCTTATAACGACTTTGTTCTCTCGCCTGTATTGAAGATTAACAAGGGCTATGTTGCTATTAGCTTTGACTACATGGGCGGTACAGGTTCCATTCCTGTAACTGTACATGTAGGTATGAGCAAAGCCAACCAGTTCAATCCTAACGACTTCGCAAATACTACATTTGCCGACCAAGAAGTCGTAATGCAAACCGGCACAAGCACTTCCTATATCGAAGATTATACATTTGTAGCCAAGATTGAGGAAGATGGCGAATACCAGTTCTACTTCGGTGTTACCGACGCATTGACAGGCAACTGGAACGAACCTGAATTCCGTTCATTTGAAATCAAATATTATACTGCATATCCTGCCGATGTAACCGACCTCGCTTGCGCTGCTGTTGAAGGCTCTGAAGACTCTGTAGAGCTTACTTGGGTTAATCCTACCAAGGTTTACAAGACCAACATCGACTACACCGATGAACTTACTATGGTGGTAGAACGCGATGGCGAAGTAATTGCAACTCTCACTGAAGAGACTCCCGGCGAATCCGCTTCATATGTTGACGAAAATGTATCCGCCGGCTATCACACCTATATGGTATATGGCGTTGTAGATGGTAAGGGACATGCCGGAACTTATCCTTCTGTCAAGAGCCCCTGGATGGGACAAGGTCTTAACGCTCCTATTCACCATACAAAGAAGGATCACTTTGATGGATGGACAATCGACGACGTGGCTAATGATGCAGGCTCCAATCCCTGCCAGAACTACTGGGCCTGGGATACATACGATCAGGCATGGAGAATTTATAATTATAGTCTCGATATCGGACTCAACGACTACCTCATCTCGGTTCCTCTGACCATTGAAAACAATGTGGTTTACAAGGTAACATTGAATTCTAAGTTCCCCGCAACAAACCACGGCATTGATTATGCAGTTAATGTAAAGATGGGTACAGAAGGCGATCACAAACTAATGGCCGATGTTCATACGATTACCGGTTCTTCTGCCGAAGGCTTAGAATATGTTGACCACGTATTCTATGTTCATGCTACCAACGAAGAAACTCCTGCAGAAGTTAAGCGTAGGGTAGGTGAGGCTGACGGCGATTCTGAAGATGAAACTGAAGCTCCCAATGCTACTTCTCTTACTGCTCAGGACTATATCGATATGGCGAAGAAGATTAAGCCCGGCGTTCATCGTGTGGCAATTCACATTAATCAAAGAGGTTCGATGTTCGTGAAGGAATTCCATATGGAAGAAGTGGTTCGCGATGGCAACCTCACCGGCATCGAGGCTGTTGAGGCCGGGAAGGTGATGTTCGATGGCAAGGGCCTGTGCTTCAGCGGCGAGGCTGACGTGAAGGTATTCAATGTGGCCGGCGCTTGCGTGGCCTCCGTCACCGCTCACGATGGCTTCAGCTTCGAAGGATTCGCTGCCGGTTACTATATCGTGAAGGTGACCGCAGCCGGCGAAACCACTACCCTCAAGGTAGCCGTAAAGTAACCTAAGGTGTTAGGGATGAGGCTTTAGGCTTTAGCCAGCCCGGCCCTACGCTATAACCTAAACTGACCAAAACGGACAGCAAACCGAACCCCGGGGCGCTGTTCCGTTTTGGCTCGTTTAACTCGCCCTGCGGGCGAGGGTTAT
>CAYNHP010000007.1:27189-56710 GCA_964397235.1 uncultured Bacteroides sp.
CCCGGGGCGCTGTTCCGTTTTGGCTCGTTTAACTCGCCCTGCGGGCGAGGGTTATGGGGTTAGGAGGTTATAGGGTTATTCATTCGCCATTCGTTTCGCGAACGGCGAGGGTTATGAGGTTATAGGGTTATAGGGTTATTCCTTTGATGGCCTTTGTGGCGAACTGGAGTTCGCCACCTCCATAACTTCGTTGCGCCCACCTCCACGCCCTTAGGACGCACCGAACGTGCGTCCCTACATCCCCGGGGTTATCCCTTAGGACGCACAGAACGTGCGTCCCTACATCCCCGGGGTTATCCCTTAGGACGCACCGAACGTGCGTCCCTACAAAAAGTGAAATTTATAAATGATGATATGACCAAAAAATTGATTACATTTCTTGCGGCGGGGCTGATGCTGATGCCGGTTGCGCAGGGTCAGGAACGCAGCAACGTTGCGGCAGCCGGCCCTACGACGGTTCGCTATGAGGCGCAGGCTCCGACAGCGCGCCGCGTGACTGCCGACATCGTGCCCTACGCCGCCGGTGCGCGCGGACGTATCCACCAGGCCGACGCGGTGGCCTCGCGCTACATGGCCACGCCGCCCATGCGCGCCCTGGGCGACGGGACGACCATCTACGGCTCGCTGATCTACATCGCCGAGCCCGCCAAGGCTTATGCCGGCATATACTCTTTCAAGGCCGACGGCAATCCGGAGCCGACCCTGGCCATACCCTTCTCCGAGGGCTATGAGGCCAACGGCGGCGGTGCGTACGGCGACGGGAAGTACTACTTCAACTCCTACGTCTACACCCCTGAGATGGGTTACACCTTCTGCACGTTCCTGGTTTACGATTTCGCCACCAAGGAGATGAGCAAGACCACCCACTCGTTCATGGACAGCAGTTTTGACCAGACGCAGATTACGCACGACATGACCTACGACCCCACCACGGGCACCATCTACGCCATCGCCTACACCAAGGAGGTTGTGGTCGAGGGCATGATGGAGAAATATGTTCCTGCGCTGTCTGTGGTGGATGATTACACCGGTTTTGCCACCCCTGTGGGGGCCACTCCCGGCCTGATTGCACTGGCCTGCAACACCGCCGGCGAGCTCTACGGCGTGAGCAAGACCGCCAAGGGTGAGGTTTCGACCCTCTACCGCATCAACAAGGCCACGGCGGAGTGTACCGCCATCGGTCCGACGGGCCTCAACCCCGAGTTCGTGCAGTCGATGACCTTCGACCCGGTGACCGACAAGCTCTACTGGGCCGAGACCGAGCTGAACGGCACCAGCGGTCTGTATGAGGTGAGCCTGACCACCGGCGCGGCGTCGAAAATCGCCACCTTCGCCAACGACGAAGAGTTCACCGGCATCTACATCCCCCAGCCGACCCTTGAGGCCGGTGCCCCCGGGGCCGTGGCCGACCTGCACGCCACCTTCGCCGGGGCCTCGCTGAGCGGTAGCATCGACTTCACCGTTCCCGCCACCACCCACGACGGCGCCGCCATCGGGGGCGACCTCACCGCCGAGGTTTACGTCGACGGTCAGGAGCAGAGCAGTATGGACGTGACCGGCGGCCAGAAGGTAAGCGTGCCCGTAACGCTGACGGAGGGCATCCACAGCGCCACCGTGCGCATCCTCAGCCCCAAGGGCGAAGGGCCGCGCGTGGGTATGTCGTGGTACGTCGGAGTTGACGCTCCCGGTGCCGTGAACGACCTTACGCTGAGCTCCAACGACGCCAACCAGGCCGTGATCAGCTGGAGCGCACCCACCGAGGGGCGCAACGGCGGCTACCTCGACGCAGCCGGCATCACCTACACCGTGACCCGCATGCCCATGGGCGTTAAGATAGCCGAAGGCCTCAAGGCCACCACCTTCACCGACGAGGGCAGCTTCGAAACCGCCGAGGTGTACTACACCGTGACTCCCTGGTGCGGAACGCGCGAGGGTGTGAGCGCCGACACGCAAACGGGCGTGTACGGCTCCGGCTCCGAGCTCCCCGTGACCTTCAGCTTCGACACCGAGGAGGACTTCAAGCTCGTCACCATCTACGATGCCAACGGGGACTTCGACGCACAGTTCGTATGGGGCGGTTGGGTCTACGGTCCCACCTTCTCGTGGGCCGACACCGAGGACAACGGTTGCCTCGTGTTCGCCTTCGGTCAGGAACAGGCCGACGACTGGGCCATCCTGCCGCCCTTCACCGCCGAGGCCGGGAAGAAGTACAGCGTGACCTTCGGCGTGAAGGTATCCGCCGATGCCGAGACGCTGACCGTCACCGCCGGCAGCGCCAACACCGTGGCCGCTCAGAAGGTGATTCTGCCCACGGCGAAGTATACCAACAAGGGCGAGTACAAGGAGTACACCGCCACCTTCACTGCCGAGGCCTCCGGCAACTGCTACATAGGCTTCCACTGCACCTCCGCCAAGAAGGCCGGCTACCTCTACATCGACAATGTGACCGTCGACGACGTGCCCAACGACGGAGCTCCGGCAGCCGTCGAGGGCCTGACCGTTACGCCCGGCGCCAAGGGCGCCCTGACGGCCACCATAGCCTTCAACGCACCCTCCAAGACGGCCGGCGGCTCCACCCTGAGCGCCCTGAGCGAGGTTAACATCTACCGCGGCAACGACAACACCGCCATCCATACCTTCAGCGCACCCGCTCCCGGGGCCGCGCTGACCTGGACCGACAACGCTCCTACGCAGGGCTTCAACACCTACCGCGTGGTGGCCTCCAATGCCGACGGTGCGGGCGAGAAGGCCCTGGCCACCGAGTATGTGGGCTACGACCTGCCCACGGCGCCCACCGAGGTGTCGCTGGAGGAGTACGAGGGTTATCCCACCATCCGCTGGATTGCTCCCGAAACAGGTGTCAACGGCGGCTATGTTAACCCCGAGACACTCATTTACCGCATCCGCCGCAACGACGGTTCGCTCGTGGCCGCGCGTGCCACCGGCGATTCCTTCCAGGACAAGACCCTCAACGCCGCCGCGCAGGACTGGATTTACTACCAGATTGAGCCCGTGAGTGAGGCCGGCGTGGGCGACTATGCCCTCACCAATTATATATGGTACGGCGCGCCCTATAAGAACGACTTCTTCGAGAGCTTCTCCGACGCAGCCATCAGCACCAACCCCTGGGTGACCTTCCGCATCAAGGGCACCTCCAACCTGTGGACGCCCATGTCGCAGGGTTACTATCCTACATGTTTCCCGGCCGACAACGACGGCGGCCTGCTGGCGTTTGAGTGCACCTCCGGCCACAACGGCGACGAGGGCCGCATCATCTCGCCCAAGATTTCGCTCAAGGAGATGAATATTCCCATCTTCTCCTTCGTGTTCTACCACAACCTGGACGAAGACACCGCCATGGGCGGCGACCAGTTCCAGGACCGCATGCTGCCCGAAATCATGCTGCCCGACGGCACCTTCGTTGCCCTGACCGAGGAGCCCATCTATGTAGACGAGCCCAAGTATGACTACGGCTGGTATATGTACCGCTTCAACCTGAGCAAGTTCAAGGAGTACGACTACATCCACCTGAGCTTCCACGGCTACGCATCGTTCCAGAACGACGTGTACATCGACATGGTTTCCGTAGAGTCCAACATCGAGAACGACCTGCTGGCCTACACCTTCAACGCACCCGCCAAGGTTAAGGCCGGCAAGGACATCGACTACCGCCTGACCATCTTCAATCAGGGCATGAAGGCCGCTTCCGGCTACAGCATCAAGCTCATGGACGGCACCACCACCGTGGCCACCGTGAGCAACACTCCCGAGCTGGCCAGCGGCAAGATGGCCACCATCGACATCACCGTGCCCACCACGCTGGCCGACGAGGGCAAGACCTTCAGCGTCAAGGCCGTGATTGACTACGATGCCGACGAGGACACTTCCAACAACGCCACCACCGCCGTGACCACCGAGGTAGTGAGCCCGGATGTCCCTCAGGTGCGCACCGTGGCCGCAAGTCTTGCCGGCGAGAAGAGCGTGAAGCTGGCCTGGAACGACCCCGACGCGCTCCATGTGAACGACTCCTTCGAGGACTATACCGCTTACAGCATCGACAATATCGGCGACTATAAGCTCGTGGACGGCGACAAGGGTCTGACCTATACCTTCAACGACATCGCCTACCCCAACGGCGGCGACCCCATGGCCTTCATGGTGTTCGACCCATGGACGCTGGGCATCTCGCAGGTGCTCCCCGAGTGGGCCGCCAAGAGCGGCAAGCAGGTGCTGGCAGCCTTCAGCGCCTGCGACACCAGCGGTAAGGCCATCGACAGTGACGACTGGTTCATTTCGCCCGAACTCCACGGGGCTACGGCGTTGAAATTCTTCGCCAAGACCGCCAACTGGGAGTGGGGCCTGGAAAGCTTCGAGGTGCTCTATTCCACCAGCGGCAACGAGCCGGCCGACTTCAAGGCCCTCTCCGGTGCGCTCACCGCTGAGCAGGATTGGACCGAGTACAGCTACGACCTGCCTCTGGATGCGAAGTACTTCGCCATCCACTACACCTCCAACGACCGCTTCATCTTCTACCTGGACGACCTGCGCTATACCCGCAAGATGGACGCCGGGGAGCTGACTCACACCGGCTTCAAGGTGTACCGCAACGGTGAGGCCGTCGCCGAGCTGGGTAAGGATGCGCGCGAATATGCCGACACCGATGTGGCCGACGGCCTGCACACCTACGGCGTTAGCGCCCTCTTCGGCGACCACGAGTCGGCGCCCGTTGAGGTTGCCATGCAGGTGGGCGAGAGCGGCATTGAAGCCGCAGGAGCCGCCGGTGTGAGCGTAGAGGTGCGCGAAGGCGTGATTTATGCATCCGGTGCCGATGCCTTCGGGTTCAAGGTAGCCAATGTGGCCGGTATGATCCTCTTTGAGGGCACCGATGCCGCTGAGTATCAGGTAGCCGTTGCGCCGGGCGTGTACGTTGTTTCCGCCGGCGATGCGTGCTGCAAAGTTGTGGTTAAATAATTAATGTCGGATTGTCAAGTTGTCAAGTTGTCAAACTGACAAGGTGTCAAATTGACAAGTTGACAATTTTGACAAAATGAAAAATAAAATGAAACCAATCAAAGCAATTGTTGGTGCAGCGGTGGCTGCGGCGGTTCTGGTTCCCGCTGTGTGGGGCCAGGGTCTGCCGGGGCTGCGCAAGGCACCCGAAGCCCTGACGCCTCCGGCGCCCGAAACGGCGCTGTGCGGCATCATGGTGAGCAACGACGAGTGGGGCGATGAGAATCAGGCCGGTGTGTACACCATCGACGCCCGCCCCGACGGCCAGATCAAGTGCATCCACCGCAACGACGACATGGCCTTCACCGCCGCCGCACTGATGCATAATAATATAATGTATGCCATCACGGCCACGACGTCGGGCTATTTCTACGACGAGTACTCCGGCACCAACTGGCGCCACACCCGCGTGGGCGAGACCGACATCGTCAACTGCCCGTCGGACCTCGCCTACGACCCCGTGACCAAGACGGTTTACGGCGGTTTCTGGGACGAGGAGTACGATGGCTTTTCGCGCCTGTGCAGTTTCGACCTGAGCAGAGCCGAGGCAAGCCCGGTTACCGGCTATTGGGACGAGCGCGATTTCTTCACCATGGCCGCCACGCCCGACGGCACTGTCTACAGCCTCTACGGAAGTTTCAACTATCTGGCAAAGGTTACCGTGACCAACAAGGTAGCCGATAAGCCCATTGTGGACCGCATCAAGACTACAGGCCTCGAGCCCGTGGCGCGGGTCTCCAAGGGTAAGGTGAACTCCATGACCTACGATGCGGCCAACGACCGCCTGCTGGCCGTGGTCTACACCGAGGTCGGTTATGGCGTAAACAAGGTGTGCAAGAGTGCTCTCTACGAAATCAATCCTCACACCGCCGAGGTTACCGAAATCCGCCAGATGCCCGGCAACGCATGCTTCGCGGGCATCTACGTGGTTGAGGGTACGCCCGACGGCATGGCGCCCGCCGGGGCTGTGGGCATGACCGTGATGCCCAATGCCGAGGACTTCACCAAAGGCAAGCTCACGTTCTCCGTGCCCACCAAGACTTTCGGCGGGGCTGACATGACCGAGCGCGTGATGGCCATCGTCGTAGTCAACGGCGTGGAGAGCGTCTACGGCTACTATGAGGCCGGTCAGGCCGTCGAGCTGCCCGTAGAGCTCAACGACGGGCAGAACACCGTGCGCGTGGTTCTCTGCACCGACGAGCACCGTGGCGACGCCGTGGAAAAGACCTTCTTCTCCGGGTTCGACAGTCCTGTGGCAGTGACCAATGTCGTAGCCGTGATGGACGACAGCGGCGATGTGACCCTCAGCTGGGATGCTCCCACCGAGGGTGCCAACGGCGGACTCCTGAAGCCCGAAAGCGTGCGCTACACCGTGGTCCGCATGCCCGGCAACACCATCCTGGCCACCGACTACGGCCAGACGACGTACACCGACACCGAGGTGCCCGCCACGGCCCGCGTGGTGTACTACACCGTACTGGCTTACAACGAGATAGCTCAGGCGCCGAACAGCGTTGAGTCCAACCGCCTCGCCGCTGCCGGTGCGTTTAAGGTGCCCTTCACCGAGACTTTCGACTCCGCTGACGACTATGCCCTCTGGACCGTTGTCGACGGCAATGAGGCGCCTACGTGGACCTACTCAAGCACCGACCGCTATGCCGCCTACTATAACCCCCAGGGTAAGATTCCCGGCGACGACTGGCTCATCAGTCCTGCCATCCGCCTGGAAAAGGGCAAGCAGTACAAGGTGACGTACGACTTCCGCATCAATTACCCCAACTACGCCGAGACTTTCAGCTCGTACGTAGGGATGGGTGCCAGTCCTGAAGCGATGACCGTCGAGCTGAAGGCCCATAAGGACATCACCAACAGCAAGATGTCCGGCGCCGAGGCCGCCTTCACCGCGACCGAGAGCGGCCAGTGGCACATCGGCTTCCACTATACCTCCGACATGCAGAAGTACGGCGTGAGCATCGACAACGTGAGCATCACCGAGTTCGACGGCCGTGTGCCCGCCGCCGTGAGCGACCTGACAGTTACGCCCGGCGAGCGCGGAGCCCTTTCGGCGACTGTTGCGTTCACCGTGCCGGTCAAGGACGCCAACGGAAATGAGCTGACCGAGGTTTCCAAGGCGGAGGTTTACCGCGAGGACATCACCTCCGGCGAGCCCGTGCACGTATTCACCGGCATTACCCCAGGACAGGCACTCGAATTTGAGGACGCCGTAGAGGCCGCCGGTTCGTACACCTACGTCGTGAAGGTGTTCAACGTGTCTGAGGCCGGTGTGGCCGCGTCCGCAAGCGCCTATATCGGCGAGGACATCCCCTCGGCACCCGGCAACCTCGCCATCGTCGAGGCCGACGGTCATCCGGTGGTCAGCTGGACCGCCCCCGTCAAGGGCGACAAGGGCGGCTGGTTCGACCCCGAGCAGGTGACCTATTCCGTGTACCGCAACAGCGATAATGTGGCCTCCGATCTGGCCGAAACAACCTTCGCCGACACCAAGTACAATATTCCCACCGACCGTCAGGACGCCATCAGCTACATCGTCATCTCCCACTACAAGGGCAAGGTGGCGCGTGGTGCGCAGACCGATGCGGTGGTTGTGGGCGCTTCCTACGCCACTCCGGCCATGGAGTCCTTCCCCGAGGCGGCCTTCAAGTTCTACCCCTGGATTGCGCAGAGCGACATGGCTCCGACCTACGGCTGGACCCTGGAGACCTCGGGCGTGAACCCCGTGGTGGCCGACCACACCGGCGACCGCGGCCTGGCCTGCTTCCATGCCGTGGGCGAGGTCAAAGGCATGATTTGCCATTTCTATTCGCCCAAGTTCGACCTCAGCGGCCTGGACAACCCGACGCTGACGTTCTACATGTACCACACCCCGAGCATCGCCGGCGACGGTAACATTCAGGTATTCCTCTCCGACGGCAGCGAGTTCACCGCAGCGGGTGAGCCCATTGCGCGCGCCGAAGGCACCGAGGACGGCTGGGTGCGTCATGCCGTGGCCCTGACCGACTATAAGGATGCCAAGAGCCTGCGCGTACGCTTCACCGCCACGGGCGACGCTGCGGCCAACATCTTCATCGACGACATCAAGCTCGACAACCTCAACGACCGCGACGCGGCCCTGGTGGCCTTCGCCGTTCCGGCCCGTGTGGCCGCCGGCCAGACCTTCCCCATGGAGGTGAAGATTGAAAACGTCGGTGTGGCCGACCTTAGCGACCTGAGCCTCACCGTCAGCGACGGCACCGCCGCCGTGGCCTCAAAGACCGGCATCACCGTGGCTGCCAACAGTAGCGAAATCGTTGTGCTCGAGGGCTCCTTCGAGGCCGTGGGCACTTATACCCTCACCGCCACCCTCAGCGGCGACGCCGTGGAGAGCAACAACTCCGCCGCCGCAGGCGTGAAGGTCGTTGAGCCCGTGCTGCCGAAAGTGTCCGGCCTCAGCGCTACCGTGGCCGACGGCAACGTGACCCTGAGCTGGAAGGCCCACCATGAGGCCGCCGAGGTGACCGACGACGTTGAGTCCTACAAGGACTGGGCCATCGACGGCATCGGCGAATGGACCATGTTCGACGGCGACTATGACCTTACGGCTTACATTAACAAGGACCTCGGAGCTTATCCCAACGCCTCCGACCGCAAGGCCTTCCAGGTATGCAATGCCAACACCCTCGGCATCGACATCTGGGAGCAGGGTAAGCCTCACTCCGGCAACAAGATGTTCATGGCCAGCGCTTCGCTGAACTATGTCAACAACGACTGGCTCATCTCGCCGCGCCTCAACGGGGCAGAGCAGTGGATTTCGTTCTTCGCGCGTTCCTTCACAACCGACGGCATCGCACCCGAGCGCATGAAGGTGTGGTACTCCACCACCGACACCGACCCGGTGAACTTCACCGCCCTCACCGACGCTTACGTTGAGCTGGGTGAAACGTGGGTTGAGTACCGCTACCACCTGCCCGAAGGCGCACGCTATTTCGCAATCAACTGCGTCAGCGACAACTCCTTCGCCATGTTCGTGGACGACATCACCTTCAACGACATGTCCGTTCCTGCCTGGAAGCACACCCACTATGAGGTGACCTGCGACGGCGAAACCGTCGGCACCACCACCGAGACCACCTTCACCCACGAGGCCGGTGGCGGCAAGTACGCCGTGCGCCCCGTCTTCGAGCAGGGTGCGGGTGCCTTCTGTGAGGCTCTCGACGTCAACCCCGCCGGCATCGGCACGCTCCCGGCCGGTGTGAGCGTCACCACGGCCCCCGGCACCATCATCGTCAGCGGCACCGACGCGCCTGTAACCGTCATCAACGTGGCCGGCGTAAGCTTCACCACCCAAGCGGGCACCATACCCGTGGAGGCCGGCGTCTACATGGTTACCATCGCCGATGCCACCGTCAAGGTTGCCGTGCTATAACCCCATACCGACCCCAACCCGAAAAGCGCCCCTATCGGGCGCTTTTCTCGTTTTCTCCAGCCCCGGCCTCAACCCCTCCGCCGGCGACTCGGCTTTCGGGGCGGTGGGCGTTTGGATTTTGGCGATTTCTTTTGTATCTTTGTTGGCAAATAACACGCTACTATGAAATTATCTCATTTTCTCTCCATACTTGCCTCTGTTTGCTTACCGGTTGTATTACACGCAGAAACATATTATATCAACGATGCCCTTAACTACGAGAAGCTCGTGAGGGAATCGATTGCCGAAAATCGCGATTTCACCGGCGATGAATTTTATTTGACTGCTGACATTGATGTAGTTGCCGAACGAATCCCCTGCTTCAACGGCGTTTTCCACGGGAATGGCCACAAATTTGCCTGCGTCAAAGGATTTGCCGATACCATCGGCCCGGAAGGCTGTGTGCGTGATATTTCTATTGCTGTTTCGGCCCCAGCCGGTGGAAAATATGAGTATGGCTCCATTGCCAATATTTGCCGAGGCACTATCGTGGGGTGCACGAGTGAAGGGCTCTTCGATAAATACACTACCTTGAGTTTCTACACGGCGGGCGGCATATGCGGCGTGCTTGAGAAAGGCGGCCGCATTTTGAACTGCCGCAACAACGGAGGCGTCTCGCTGAGCGTGGTGGACTCCGAGTGCTCCTACTTTCCGCGTGCGGGTGGTATTGCCGGGTGGAGTAAGGGCACAATTATGAATTGCACCAATACCGGAACCATCAGTGGCAACGGCTGGCATTATGCAATGGCGGGCGGCATCACGGGCCACTCGCAAGGGTCGATAATATGCTCGGTCAACGAGGGCAATGTCGCAACCCGGCTTTACGGCCTGGAAGAGTTGTTCAGCACCAGCGTGCAGCAGTACTGCGGCGGCATTGCCGGTAAGGCTCAGGGCATGGGTCAAATAAACAGCTGTACCAACTTCGGCGCTATCAACAACACGTGCGGCTATGTGGCCGGCATTGTGGCTTATGCCGAAAATATCGAGATTCTCAACTGCCTCAACGCAGGCCCCATTACCAGCGAGGACACCTACTTCTATTCCTGTGCCGCGGGCATCTGCGGCTACATCGACGGCCGCGAATCCGGCGACGGGTCATTGTTCTACAACTGCATCAATACTGAGCGGATAAAGTGCTACACCGGCACCAAATTCATCGCCACCGCCGGCGGCGTGTGTCCTGCGGGGTCTTATATCAAGGCGGCCAACTGCCTCAACTTCGGCATCATAGATGTGTTCGGAGGCTCGAAGTTTAAAGTCGAGACAATCAAGTTCGACCGCAGTACGGTGGTGAATGAACCGACATCTGTGGCTGAGGCCAACGAGTTTGTGGAGAGCAATAATTCCATCGAGAGCAATCCTTTTCTGCTGAAGCTCAAGGGCGACGGGACTAATGTGCGGTTCGAGGCTGATGCCCGGTATGCATTCGAAACCTCGCCCGGCGCCGTGAGGCTCTATGTCGACGGCGATTTGACCAATGCCTCGTCAATCAACCTCTACGACCTTGATCACAACCCCATCCGCACTCTTTTCGCCAACGGGCAGGGCGAAGTGATGGTCGACAGGCTCCAGCCCGACACGCGTTATGTAGTCGAAGCCCGAAAAGGAACCAATCTTCTGAGCCGCATGGAAGTCTTCACTTTGCCGGTCACTTACAACTATGTGCCCGGCAAGTTGACCCATAAGAGCGTGAGTGTGGGCCTCAACACCGACTTGCGAGGGCTCCAGGACGTGGTTTATGCCTGGCGTATCGGCGACGGCTCAACCGGAGAGTGGACTGACGTGGACTGTTCCGAGCCGTCGGTCGCCGTCACCGGCTTGAAGGAGCTGACGGACTACCACCTTTGCGCAACCATTTCTTGGGATGGCGGCAAGATTAACCTTCCGCCTTATCGCTTCAAGACCATCGAACTTTTCCCCATAATGAAGATGGCTTGCCTTGGGGTTGATTACATCGACTTTGAATGTCTCAACCTCGACGACCTCCAGGAAAAGGGAATCGACACCTATGGTGTGGCCATAAAGCACAGGATGCTGGGGGAACAGCCCGTGCTCTATCGCGCTGCGGAGAAGTTCACCGCCGAGGCTCTCCTCACGCAGGAAAATGAGAACAAGTTCGATATGACTATGTTCACTCTCCGCGACGACGGGCTCCATCTTGACAAATTCGAGCCCGTCGTGCTCCCGCAGAACCTGCTGTACCCGAAACCCTTGGCCGTTTCAAGCCAATATGTTACGCTGAAGGGCTCAATGGAGCAGAAGGTGAATATAGATTATAAGTCGCGCTACATTCATTTTGATTTGGAACAGATGGACAAGGAGTATTCCCACACCTTCACGCATGTTCCCAACAAGCCCATTCTGGAGAACAATACCTACTATGCCTACCTCCCCCATAACGGCGCAGGCCATTATCGTGCCCGAATAAGATTCACCGAAGGTAAGAACCAGACCATTGCAAGTCCCTGGGTCGAATTCGACCTTTCCCCCGAAGATGTTGAGGCTGAGAACCATGCGCCGGTTTTCTCAAGCATCAAGAACACGGCGATTGGTCTGCAGCGCAGCATTTTCGGCATCGGCGACGGCTGGACAATGCGGGCGTATGTGCGCGAGCCCGAGGGCGATTGGACCTTGGTCAAGGAAACCAAGAATACGCAATGCGTATATAACTACTCCGAATTTGCCGACAGGGTATTTGATATCGTACATGAGGCCTGCGATGCGCAGGGGAACACGTATCGTTCTGACATAGTGAGGCAAATATGCGCCGACACGTTCATGTTCCTGGGCTCCGACAAGGCAAATTCTGCTCTCGCGGCCCCCGCCTTCGGGGACTGCCTTGGAGATATCCATACCCGCGAATTTGACTCGATAGACGTATACACCCTTTCCGGCATGCACATCGCGCGCTTTGAGAAGTGTTCCATAGCCCGCTGCACCTTGCCGTCCGGCATCTACATCCTCTCGCTAAGATGCCCCGACTACCAAACCACCATCAAGATCATGCGGTAGGCGCCCCAACGACCGAAGCCACTGAAAAACGCGTCATTTTGTAGGGACATGCCTTCGGCATGTTGATTAAATGGCTGATAGTCAAGGCCTACGTGCCGAAGGCACGTCCCTACACAGGGAAATTGATGCAATTGGCAGTGACCTATAACTTCCTGGAAGAACGAAATTGGTGGGGGCTTGTTTTTTTGCGTTTTTCTTGGTAACTTTGTGGTTCAAAACGTATAAACCTGTTTCTCCAAGCGAGATTTAAATGATTATGACTCTCAATCTTATCGCATTCACTTCCGTGCTTCACGACAGCAGCATGGTGCGCAGCTCGCACGAGCCGATGTTCAAGGAACTTGAGCGGCGCTTCGAGCACGTTAACGTTCTCACACCCGAGGAGGCTGCGGCGCTTCCTGCAGGCAGCTTCAAGGCGCTGTTCATCGCCACCGGCGGCGTGGAATGCCAGGTGAAGGATTGCTTCGATATCCTCCCCAACCCCGCATTCCTCATAGCCGACGGCACCCATAACTCCCTGGCTGCATCGCTGGAAATTTCATCCTTCCTTCATGGCAAAGGCTTTGCCTGCGAGGTTGTGCACGGCACCGTTGAGCAGATAGCCGACCGCCTGGAGCAGCTTTGCGTGCTGGCGCAGGTCCGCCACCGTCTGGCCGGCAAGCGGGTGGGCGTCATCGGCACGCCCAGCGACTGGCTCATTGCCTCCGGGGTATCGCCCGAAGTTGCCCGTGAGCGCTGGGGCCTGGAACTGGTGGATGTGCCCATGGAGCGGGTGTGCGAGCATTACGACGCTATCACCGACGCCGACGTTGAAGCCGCCGCAGCAGCCCTGGCCAAGCGTGCGTCGGGGTGTGTAGAGCCCGACCATAAGGACCTGGTGCAGGCCATGCGTCTGGCTGAGTCCATACGCCGAATCTCAGAGGAGGATAATCTCTCGGCCGTCACGCTGGCATGTTTCCGACTGCTGGAGCGCACTGCCACCACCGGCTGCATGGCCCTGTCGCTGCTCACCGACGCCGGCATTCCCGCCGGTTGCGAGGGCGACCTCCAGACCCTCCTGACCATGATGATTGTTCAGGCCGCTACAGGCAAGGCTTCTTTTATGGCCAACCCCTCGCGCGTGGATGCGGCCAAAAACGAGGTAATCCTGGCCCACTGCACCATAGGCCTGGACCAGACCGAGAGCTTCATCCTGCGCAACCACTTCGAGAGCCTCAGCGGCGTGGCCGTGCAGGGAATCATCCCCGAGGGCGACGTTACGGTGGTGAAAATCGGTGGCCCGAAGATGGACCGCTTCTTTGTCACCTCCGCAAAGCTCGAGGAGAACCTCAACAACCACAACATGTGCCGCACGCAGGTGCGTCTGAAATTCGACCGTCCGGCCGACTACTTCCTGCGCAACAGCATCGGCAACCACCACGTAATCGTTGCCGGCGACCACGCCCGTCTGCTCACCGACCTGCTCACAGCAGCGGGCTGCACCCGCGTGGAGTAAACACGAATGTTTAATGCACGTTCGGCCCCACCGGGGTTGAACGTGCACCAATAAATATACTATGATGAAAAGATTAATGTCTATTCTGCTCCTTGCCGTCACGGCCGTGATTGGAGCATCGGCGCTGGAAACGGTGACGCTGACGTGGAAAATATCCGGCGTCGAGACCACCAAGTCCGGCGAAATAACCGACTGTCCGGTGACCTTTGTCGACGGCAGTGCCGCCGGCTCGTGGGTCATCAACGCCGAGAGCGGCTACGCCAAGAGCGCGTCCACCATGGTCGCAACCGGCGAAACGCGCAAGACGCTCCAGTTCGGCAGCGCCAACTATTCCCCCGTGGGCGCTACCCTTTCGCTGGCTGCGGAGGCGAATCCTATTCCTGAAAACGCAACCATCAAGTCGGTGAGCGTTCTGCTCAACTCCATCCAGACCACTACCGAATGGTCCGTGTCGGTCAACGGCACCAAGTGTGCTGAAAATCAGACGGCTGCCAAGGGTGGGGCGACGGACTTTTGCGCACCGATTGAGTTCGCCGACCTCAATCTCGCAGGCAACAGCATCTCGCTGAAGTGCGAAGCCATGGAGACACCGAAAAAGTATGTCAATATTGCGCAAATCACTGTGACTTACGAGGTTGCGGAGGTTGTGCAGGTTGTAGAAACGCCTGCGTTCAGCATCCCTACAGGCTCGGTGGTTGATAACGGCACTGAGGTTGAGGTGGTGAGCGCAACGGCCGGTGCGAGCATAATGTGCAGCGTCAACGGCGGCGATTTCGCCCTCAGCAACGGTGTGGTCGCTATCTCCGGTGCGCAGGGCAGTAAGGTTACCCTCAAGGCCTACGCCACCAAGGAGGGTATGACCCCCAGCGACTTCGCCACAGCTGAGTACACCATCCGCCGCGACCCCGTCGTGCCCCCGTTCGCCGAGGAGTTTGCCGCGGCTGAGAGCCTCGAGCCTTTCACCATCGTGGATGCCGGCGACGACGGCGTGACCTGGAAGTACTACAAGACTTCGGGCTGCGTCTATATCGAAAACAACATGTCCGCCACTGCAAAGGACGACTGGCTCATCACGCCGCCGCTGAAACTCACCGCCGGGGTGTCCTACGCGGTGAAATTCGAAGCCAAAGTGGCAAACGCATCATATCCCGAGCGCCTGGCTGTTTACTATGGAGCTGACGCCAACGCCGAAGCCATGACCAACGAACTCGTGGCACCCCTGGTGCTTACCAATACTGATTTTGAGGCCATTAACGCCATCATCAAACCCGAGGCCGACGGTCTTTACTACATCGGCATCCACGCCTGCAGCGACAAGGGCATGTACCGCCTGTTCGTCGACAACATAAGCGTAGCCGCCGGCATTGAGGACCTCGCTCCGGGCGCCGTCGCCGACCTCAAGGTAGCCAATGATGCCACCGGCAAAAACGAGGCCACCATCACTTTCACCACCCCCTCCGAGACCTTGGACGGGGATGACCTGAGCGGAATCACCTCAGCAGTAATCTCCCGCAACGGCGTGGAAATCAAGACGTTTGATAATCCTGAGCCGGGTGAGGAAATGACATATACCGACGCCGTTGCAACCGCCGGTAAGTACACTTACACAGTTGTGTGCTCAAACGACGCAGGCGCCGGTGCCACGGCCGAATTGGAGGCCTTTGTGGGCCTGGCTGCCCCGGTGGCTCCTGCCGAAGCCGAAGTTTCCGAGCCGGAAACCGGTAAGGTGTTCATTGCATGGAATCCGGTAACCGAGAATATCTACGGTCAGCCCCTGGACGCCTCCGTGGTGAGCTACAACATTGAGGATGCCTCCGGCAACCAGATTGCCACCGGGGTTGAAGACAACTCATATACCTACACACCCGAACTTGAGGAGCAGGCGCTGATGAGCTTCAAGGTCTATGCAGCCACAGCCGCCGGGAGCTCGACGGCAACGACCACGGCCCGCATCCCCGTCGGTGAGCCCTACACCATGCCCTACGCAGAATCGTTCAAGCAGTGGCATGCCGTCAGTGTCATCGAATTTGTGGGCAGCGGAAGCGGAGGATACAACACCTGGCGCATCATGCGCGAGGAACTTAGTGCTGAAATACTGGCCCAGGACGCCGACGACGGCATGCTGGTGTTTATGCCCGCCGCCGTTGGTGCTGAGGGTGAGGTTATTACGGGTAAAATTCACGTTGATGCCGATGCCGTCAACCCGTACCTGTCGTTCTACGTCACCGGCGACCCCGCCTCCGGCAATACCCTGAGCGTGGAGGTGCGTCCGGCCGATGCCGACCCCGAGAGTGTGCCTGTGACCTTTGCCAAGGGGTGGACCGAGGTGCTCGTGCCTCTGAGCGACTATGCAGGCGAGGACGTGCGCATCGCCTTCGTGGGCGAGGCCGGTAGCACCACCGTGTCGCTGGCCATCGACCACATCTCCGTAGCCGACATTCCCACCGTTAACCTCGCCGTGACCCGCGTGCGTATACCCGCCGAGATGGACTACCGCAAGGCTCACACTGTCACCGTCGACGTTGCCAATACGGGCCTCAGAACCGTTGACGAATACACCGTAGAACTCCTCTGCGACGGCGAATCCGTTGCCGGCGACGAAGGCACGACCATCTCCCGCGGCGAAACTGTCCGCCACACCTTCGTCCTGACGCCCGACCACGCCGAGGCCAAGCAGTACAGCGCCACCGTCAGCGTAAGCGGCGACGTGGTGACGGAAGATAACACTTCCGACAGCAAAGAGGCACAAATCATTATGCCAATCTATGTGCCTGTCAGTGAGCTCAATGCAACAGCCGACGGTGCCGGGGCACACCTCTCGTGGAAAGCTCCTGAGGCTCATGCCAACGAGAAGGCTGTCACCGAAACCTTCGAGCGCTACGACGAATTCGAAATCAACAAGGCCGGGGAATGGACCTTCTACGACGTTGACGGCGGCGAAACCTACGGCATCCACAACGGCCTGCATTCGTTCCCGAACATGACCAAGCCCATGGCGTTCATCGTCTTCAACGGCAACATCCCCACCCTGGACAAAATCGGTACGATGACCTTTGACGCCCGAAGCGGCGACCAGTTCCTGGCCTCGTTCGCCGTGCGCGGTGGAGCCGTGGCCAACGACGACTGGCTTGTGTCGCCCCTGCTCAACGGCAAGGCCCAGACCATATCCTTCTTTGCGCGCAGCATCGCCATCGGCAACCACGAGGAGTTCGAGGTGCTTGTTTCCTCCACCGATGCCAACCCCTCGTCCTTTAAGAAAATCGGCGAGGACGAAGAGCCCTATGCGCAGTGGAAAGAGTTCAGCTACGACCTCCCCGAGGGCACGCGCTACTTCGCCATCCGCTGCGTGAGCCTCGATAAATATGCGCTGCTCATCGATGACATCACCTACACGCCCGCACCCACCGAGGTCGGCAAAGTGCTGGGATACGACGTGTACCGCGACGGCGAGAAGCTCAACGAAACGCCAGTAGCCGCCACATCCTATGACGACGCCAACGCCTCCGACGGCAACCACGAGTACGAAGTGTTCGCCGTGATGCCCCGCGGTGTTTCCGAAGGTGCCAAGGTGAGCGTGGCCACATCCTCGCTGTCCGCAACCCTGAGTGGAGGCGCCAGCGTGGGCGTTGAGTCCGGCGCAATAGTCGTTGACGCTCCCGAAGCTGTAGCAGTGCAGATTGCCGACCTTAGCGGTCGCACCATCTACTTCAACCCCGCCGCAGCCCATGCCGAGGTGGCCGTTCCTGCCGGAGTTTACCTCGTGGCAGTCGGCACCGACGTGGTCAAGGTGATTGTGAAATAAACCCATATTCCACCTATATTCGGGCCGCACCCCCTCCGGGCGCGGCCCGTTGTGTTAAAAAAGGAATTGTAATCATAGATAATATTTTGGGTGATTAAAAGTGAGGCTCTTACGAGTAGGAAAATGAATATAAGTTGTTCAATTAACAAAAGTTTATTATCTTTGCAGTGCAAACCAAATTTCTATGAATGAAGTAATAAGATTGCGAGAATTAACCGGGGCGCATATGTGTTTCACAGCGTCAACTGCGCCTACATCGCGGAGCGGTTTTTCCACCGATCCCGCGCGTGGTTTATTCAACGCCTTAACAACAATATCGTCAACGGCAAGCCTGTTTCGTTCACTCCCGGCGAGTTACTGAAACTTCACACCGCCATGAAAGTGATAGCCTCCGAGATAACCCAATTCACAACACAAATTCCGAAACTTCCCAGCGATATGTCAATCAAAGTTTACGTCGTGACCGAACCTACACTTGTTGATTTCATTATGGACAATAACATCGACGGCTTCAAAGCCTATCTTGACGAGTCCAAAGAGAACGACGATTTTATCCTTTTCGACGTGCCGGAGTGTTTCGACACCGAAGCCGAAGCACTTGCTTTCTGCAGCGGCATCGGCTATGGCTCTAATGAACTAGCCTCGCCGGAACACTTTCCGCTCCGCTCCTGCGAGAACGACGACCTCCCGTTCATCGATGCAATCGAAAATTACTAATAATTTCACAATATTTAACTGGTGCGTGCGGGAATATGGTACTCTTGCGCAGTAATCCTGTATTTAGGATTCAAGTCTCGAAAAATTTTCATACCTTTGCACCTATAATACGCGCTCGCGCAGACAAATAGACCACTCAATGTAAGTACAACTTATATTCAACATATTAAGGAACTTCCTTGTAGTCGCTAATGGTTTGGTCGCCTGTCTGCCTACTCGGAAGTTTTCTTTTTAATAAAATGCAAGCGTTAAAGGATAAATTAGCCTCCAATACTATCCGAACCATATCGCTCTTTTCGGGTGCTGGTGGTCTGGATATTGGCGCTATTTATGCAGGTGCTCAAATCATTTGGGCAAATGACATGAAGAAAGAGGCATGCGAATCCTACGCCTTGAATATAGGTGAGCATATTCACCAAGGCGACATCAATTCGTTCATCCCTCTCTTAAGCGAGTTTGAGAATATTGACCTTGTAATAGGTGGTCCCCCTTGCCAGGGTTTTTCTGTCGCCGGAAAAATGGATGAAAACGACGAGCGCAGTAAGTTAATATGGTCTTATGTCTCTGTCGTTAAGGAAGTAATGCCAAAAGCATTCATAATGGAAAATGTAAAAGCTTTGGCAGTTCTCGATAGATGGGCTTCTGTACGAAATGCTCTATTGCAAAAGTTTCAAGACTTGGGTTATTCTGTGAACTTCGTTGTATTAAATGCATCAGACTACGATGTACCCCAAGCACGTGAACGCGTATTCTTTGTTGGATTTAAAAATGGTACTACTGCAGTTCCCGATTTGCAACAAATGCTTCTTTCATATAGGAGAAAGGCTAAAACTGTTCGCGAAGCTTTGTCTATACTGGATAAGGCCGGGGAAGGGAATAATAAATCAACTTGTAATGCGCGTATTACATTAACGCCTCAGCCGGTTTTAAGAAAATCAGCATATGCCGGTATGCTTTTCAACGGATTAGGACGGCCTTTAAAATTAGATGGGTATAGTGCGACCCTACCTGCCTCTATGGGTGGTAACAAGACACCTATCATCGACGAAAAGGCGTTATATGATGGGGAAATTCCATGGGTAGAAGGGTACCGCAATCGAGTAGAAGCTGACCAAACTGTAGCTACAACGGAAAAAGTCCCCTCGTATTTACGACGGATGACGGTTGATGAAGCAAGGGTTATCCAAACATTTCCGATGGAGTATGTTTTTTGCGGATCACAATCAGCTCAGTACACCCAAATTGGTAACGCTGTGCCGTGTAATCTGGCTAAAGCTGTTTGCGCTATGGTTATAGATGTTCTAAAAGGTGTAATGCCAATTCAATACGCTTCTCTATTCTAATTACTTATATGGCCACGATTGATTTAAAAACTGCTTCTCTCATTCTTGATAGAGCACTAACAGAAGCGCGATTATTAGAGGATACCACAGCTACGGCCATTCACGCTATTTTGCGAGGCTCGCACAAAACATATCGTTATATACTTGTGAATGCCTTGTTGGCTAAAGCCACTAATGAGAAAGTTAATGCCCTAAGTTTACAAACCGGAAATGGCAAGCGAGGTAAATATGATGCTCGAACACTTTGCCATAAAGTTGTAGTACCATTTGAAAAACTCAAACTCCCAGGTAGTTTAGGGGATTCAAATGAACCATTTCTTAACAAACCAGCACGTTTTGTTAAATTGGACAAGAAAAACGCGGTTAGAGGAGCCAAAGATAGGGAAACACTCGAAAGTCTCATATCTATCCTGACCAACATTCAAACGAGCGAACAAGCGTATGAGTACCTAAAATCAGCGATGGCGGTTCTTTTAGAAAATCATGATAATTATATTAAGAAATTTTCCGTCGGAGATGCACTAATAGATATCAGTGATTTTTCCCAATTAGTACTTGACTATATCTATAAAATCACTGATTATACTTTAGAAGGAGAGGTATGTCCCCTTGTTGTATCAGTCCTTGAACATTTCTACTTGGGTCGGGATTTTAAAGTTGTTCCTCATAAAGTTAATGAAAGTGGTGCGTCCTCAAAAGAAGTCGGCGATATTGACGTATACGACTCCGAAGGTACACTGGTAAATGCAATTGAGGTCAAGGATAAATCGTTCTCTGAGCAAGACGTCGTACATGCGATATCAAAATTTCGTGCAGCGAATTTACCTTCAAGCATGTTTATATATGGTAAAAACGTCTCCTTTGATGAAGATAAGGTCTATTCCGCTCTCAAGGAAATAGGCAGGGAGGGGCATTATTGTTGTCTTATTTCGATTCTGAATTACGCAAAATTACGAATTTTTGACTTGAAGGTAATTTCAGTGCGTGATTTTGTTGATGGCTTATTGAAGTTTTCTAAGGCAATCAATGCTAAAGATACTACCATTAATATAATTAAAGAAATTGCCAATACCATTTTCAACAATGATAGAAAATGAAATGGAAAAACATCTTAGGTTAGCGAGTTTAACTTAAAACCGTTTTTTTTGGTTGAGCTTCCCCAAAAGGAGAGATAAACTTGGGTCACTTTTTAGATAGGCCTTCGGTTAATTGTACTTCTGTGCATTCTTACTCGGTGAGTTTCAATGCAGCTGATTTGAGATATTTGGAATATAAACTACGTAATAATCGATAAGGTTTTGTAAGGTGATTTTTTGCATATTTTAGGGGTTTGTTTACGGAAAAAGTCGTACCTTTGCAATTCAGGATGATTACACAACGAATAAACGAGAAATCGGTACGCAAGGCCAAGGCTCTGATAGATGACGCCGACAAGGTTGTCATCACGGCCCACAAGTCGCCCGACGGCGACGCCGTGGGGTCGTCGCTGGCGGCTGCCAGGGTGCTGAGCGCCATCGGGAAGGACGTGCATATAGTTCTGCCCGACGAAATGCTGGAGAACCTGCGTGCGCTGCCCGGCTCCAAGGAGATTGTGATAGCCGGCAAGTACCCCGACTTTGCGCGTCAGCTCTTCCTCGAAGCCGACCTCATTCTGTGCCTGGACTTCAACGCCTCGTCGCGTCTGGGCGACGAACTCGAAGAGGTCCTCAACAGCGCCACAGCCCCCAAGATTCTCATCGACCACCACGAGCATCCCACCGTGGAGGCCGATGTGATGATTTCGCACCCCGAGATGTGTGCTACGGCATACCTGCTTTTCCGGTTCATCTGCCGGCTGGAGCTGTTCAATTTCATCGACCGACAGGCCGCGGAGTGCCTCTTGGCAGGCATCATGACCGACACGGGCAATTTCTCGCACAACAACGCCGACGACCCTGAGATTTACATCGTTGTGAGCGAGCTCATAAAGAAGGGGGCGCGCAAGTACAAGCTTTACCGCGAAATCATGGAGTGCAAGAGTGCCAACGCCATGCGTCTGCGCGCGTATGCCATCAGCAACATGCGCATCTTTCCGGAAGCGAAATGCGCCCTCCTCACCCTCTCGCGCGACGAGCTGAACCGCTTCCGCTACTCCAAGGGCGACACCGAGGGCCTGGTCAACGAGCCGCTGTCGATTCCCGAAGTGAAATGGAGCGTATTCATGCGCCAGGAGGCCAGGGAAATCCGCATATCCATGCGCAGCGAGGACGATATATCCGTCAACGGCATCTGCGCGGAATATTTCGAGGGTGGGGGGCACTTCAACGCAGCCGGGGGTCGCTTCGAAGGTACCCTCGAGCAAGCTGCCGACCGCCTCATCAGTCTGTTGCCACAAATAACCGAAAAATATATAAACCACAAGAAATAAGCGATCATGAAGATCTCCCGCATACTCCCTCTCCTGCTCGGAGCCCTGATAGCCCTGATGTCCACCGCCTGCGACGACGGCAAGACGTACGCCGAACTTCTGACGGACGAGGACCACTATGTGAACAACTTTCTGGCCGACCATCAGGTTGTGCTCCAGGTGCCCGCCGACACGGTGTTCGAATGCGGCGCCGACGCGCCCTACTACCGCCTTGACGACGACGGCATGCTCTACATGCAGGTGCTCGAACCGGGTACCAAAGGCTATCGCGTTCAGAGCGACCAGCAGATTTATTTCCGCTACACCAAGTACGACCTTTCGGCTTACTCCAACGGCAAACTCCCTCTGGGCGAGGGTAATAACCTGACCCTTGGCCCGGCGTGGTTCCGCTACGGCAACTACCAGATGACTTCTTCGGCAACCTGGGGCGCGGGCATTCAGATGCCGTTGGCCTACCTGCCTATCGACTGCAAGGTGAACATCGTCATCAAGAGCACCTACGGGGAGAGTGCCAACCAGGCCTACGTGATCCCCTACCTCTACACACTGACGTACCACGTGCGCGAGTAAGGCTTGACCACACCATGAAACCCTAAAACACAATTATATATAATGTCACTGATTAAATCAATATCCGGCATCCGCGGCACCATCGGAGGTGCCCCCGGCGACGGCCTTTCACCCCTGGACGTGGTGAAGTTTACGGCCGCTTTTGCAACTTTTATCGGGCGCAACTGCTCCAAAGCCGACAGGACCATCGTAGTGGGACGCGACGCGCGCATCAGCGGCCCGATGGTTCGCGACCTCGTTGTCGGAACGCTGGTAGGCATGGGCTTCAACGTCATCGACCTCGGCCACGCCTCCACTCCCACCACCGAGATGGCCGTGGTAGGCGAAAATGCATGCGGCGGCCTGATATTGACCGCTTCCCACAATCCGCGCCAGTGGAACGCCCTGAAGCTGCTCAATGCCAAGGGTGAATTCCTCAATGCCGCCGAAGGGGCCGAGGTTCTCCGCCTGGCCGACTCCGACGAGCTCCGCTTCGCCGAGGTCAACGACCTGGGCAAGGTGTACGTGAACACCACCTGGACCCGCCGTCACATCGAAATGGTGCTTGGTCTGAAGCTGGTGGACGTTGAGGCAATCCGCAAGGCAGGCTTCCGCGTGGCCGTCGATGCGGTGAATTCCGTTGGAGGCGTCGCCATCCCTGAACTCCTTAAGGCGCTGGGTGTCAAGGAAGTAATCACGCTCAACTGCGAACCCACGGGCGATTTTGCCCATAATCCTGAGCCCATTCCCGCCAACCTCACCGCCATCTCCGACCTCATGAAGGAGGGCCGCGCAGATGTTGGCATCGTTGTGGACCCGGACGTTGACCGCCTGGCGCTGGTTTGCCAGAACGGCGAAATGTTCGGCGAGGAGTACACGCTCGTTTCCGTTGCGGACTACGTGCTGAGCCATACGCCGGGCGCAACCGTCAGCAACCTGAGCTCCTCCCGTGCCCTGCGCGATGTGACTGTGGCCCACGGCGGCAGCTATGAAGCGGCAGCCGTAGGCGAGGTGAACGTTACCACCAAAATGAAAGAGACCGGTGCCGTTATTGGCGGGGAAGGTAACGGCGGCGTAATCTACCCCGAGCTTCACTACGGCCGCGACGCGCTGGTGGGTGTTGCTCTCTTCCTGACCCTTCTGGCCAAGAGCGGCAAGACCATGACCGAACTCCGCGCAACCTATCCTCCCTACGAAATCTTCAAGACCAAAATTGAACTTACTCCCGACCTCAACGTGGACGCAATTCTTGAAGCAGTCAAAACGAAGTTCGCCGGCGAGAAGATTACCGACATCGACGGCGTTAAGATCGACTTCCCCGAGAGCTGGGTTCACCTGCGCAAGAGCAACACGGAGCCGATTATCCGCATCTACTCCGAGGCTCACACCGCCGAAGAGGCCGAAGCGCTGGCCGGCCGCATCCGCGAAGTCATCGATTCTATCGTAAAGGGATAGTCGGGGCGCAAAAATATAGGCCGAAAGTAATCACTTTCAAAAATATTGCGTATATTTGCATCCGTAAAACGAACAAGATACAACTAAATAAAAACTCAAACTATGGCTTACGTAATTACCGACAAATGTGTGGCTTGCGGCACCTGTCTGCCCGAATGCCCCGTTGAAGCAATCTCCGAAGGCGAAATCTACGTCATCGACCCCAACACCTGCATCGACTGCGGCACCTGCGCTTCTGTTTGCCCCTCCGAAGCAATCATCCCCGGCGAATAATCAGCCACGCCCAAACGCACTTGAGGCCACCCCTGCGGGTGGCCTCGCTTTGTCTTGTGCCGGGAGTATTATTGATGCGATTTTGTGCTCTAACTGAGCGCCCGAAAGGGCGCTGATATATAGTAGCCGCCTACGCCTGCGGCGTGGGCGGTGCAGGTGATTTTTCTATAAGAGGGCGTCCTTGCGACGCCGACTAACCGGCTAAATAAGTCGGCGTCCATGCGGACGCCTATCGTCCGGGTGCTTGCTGAATCCGCCAGCGCCTGCGGCGCAGGCGGTTACCAAAAGTCAACGCCCTACGGGCGTTAAATCCTGCCGCCACAATTGGTTGCGAGGCCACAAAATGCGATTCTACCCTTAGGACGCTCCGAACGAGCTCCCTACATTTTAGTTCTTTTCGTGCTCAGTGTTGAGGAAGGCGATGGCGGATTCGAGGATGGTGTCGATGCCGCGGGCGGCCTGCTCGGGGTCCATGTCGACGTGGATGTCGGGTGCAACGCCGAATTCGGTCAGGTGCATGTCGGCGTCATAGATGGGCACAGCGGAGAAGCGAACGCCCCAGCCTACTGGCAGTTCGGAAGAGTAGGGCATGCCGCAACCGCCGCCGGTAACGTCGCCTATGACTGTGACCTGGGGCAGGCTTTTCATGATGCTCACAAAGTTGTTGGCGGCGCTGTAAGTGCTCCGGTTGGTGAGCACTACCACGGGTTTGAGCCAGATGACGCCCAGGGTCACCGGTTCGTAGCTGTAGGAGTATGGCTCGGAGAAGTCGTTGTGGCCGGGGCCGTTTTTGTGGCGGATATAGCCTGCGAGGATGGGTGCGTTGATGAAGTGGGACACGAGGTCCTCCACGTTGGTGAGGTCGCCGCCGCCGTTGTCGCGCACGTCGATGATGAGGCCCTTGGTTTCCTTGAAGGTGACGAACATCTGCGAGAGGAAGGCCGCGCCGACGCCTCCGGAGAATGATGAGTAACGCATGTAGCCGATATTCTGTTCCTCAAGCAGTTTATAGCTGACGGCGCCGGATGTGCGGTAGTCGAATCCGAGGTAATACTGGTCGATGAGGCGGGCGTCGAAGTTCTGGGGGTAGTCGGTCCACCAGTTTCGGTAGTAGGACACATCGAACCATGAAATGAGGTTCGTGTGGCCGTCCTTGAGCTCGGCGAGCATGCGTGCGCAATGGTCGAAAAACTCAATCTGCGTCCATTCGGGGTCGATTTCGGCGCGGTATTTTTTGCCGATAGCGTCCCAGTTCAGACCCTTCTCGTTCAGGAAGCAGTAGTGCTCGTCGATGATGGTCCAGAGGGCGTCGAAGTTGCCGTAAACGTCGTTATTCCAGGTTTCGACGGTGTGACATCCACTGAAGGCCACTGCTATGAGTGCTATGAGTAATGCTTTGATTTTCATATCAGTAGATGATTTTAGCGTCGGGGTTAAATCGGCGTCCCGGTGCGAGCGCCATCCAATCGCAGACGATGCCGAGCACGGCGGAGTGCGTCAACGAGTTGTTTACAAGGTGGTTGACCTTGATGGACTCCACGTTGCAGCGGTAGCCCACACGCAGGGTGGTGGCACCGAAGCGGAAGTCGGCGCTGACCATGTTACGCAGGCGGAAAAAGTTGCCGGGCCAGGCGCCGTGGAAGAGTCCGGCGTGGTTGCCGAGGTAAATCTCGTAGTAGAGTTCTCCGTACTGCGGCGAGAAGAAGCAACCGGTCAGGGGCATGTCGCCTTGGTAGCTGACCGTGAGGGGTATGCGTCCCAGGCGCCGGCTCCAGTTCAGGACCACCCGCGGACCGACGGTCCATGATGCTTTGACCGACACGGGGTTGTTGCCGTTGCGCTGCGCGTAGAGTGCGCCGAGGGTGATGTCGGTGTATCCTCCAGCCATGACCTGCCAGGCGGGCGTGAACGAGTGCTTCCAGAGCATGGCCCAGGCGAGGTTGAGGTCGGCGTCCCATATAGGGGCGTTGCGCCATTGGGGACGTGTGCGTGCAAAGGCCAGCCGGCCGCCCAGCTGCATGACCCAACGCTCGGGGTTGAAGCGCATGGCCTGCTGACGCCGGTAGGACAGGGCTGTGAGCCAGCCGGACTGCTTCAGCGGCGAGAGGTAAGTGCTTGTGATGTGGGAAGTTCCGGCTTCGAGCATGTAGGCGGAGCGGACGGGGCGCACCACCTCCTGCCCGTAGGTTCGGGGGCAGAGCAGGGCCAGAAAGAGGCCCAGAAGGATACTCAGGCGGGCGTTCATGCTTCGGACCCGGTGTTGGAATCGGAGTCGTCCGATTCGATTTCCTCGGCTTCAACGTCCTCTATTGCGGCATCTTCGGCTTCGGGGGCATCCTCCGGGGTTGGTTCGGGCTCGAGTTCGGTGACGGATCCCAGTTCGAAGGTGGTAAGACGCTTGCCGCGGGCTTTGAAGGATTTGACGCCAATGAATTCGTCGGCATCGATTTCCATGGCGGGCCGGTGGGCGTCGTTGCCGGCGAAAGTGACTTCAAAGCGCGGGTACTCGTTGTCGGTCAGCAGGATGAGCGATGATTTTTCGTCGTCGCCCACGTAGCGCTGGCGCTTGGCGGAGTCCTCGAAGGAGAAGCGCTTGATGTAGGGGAATTTCTGGTCGGCATCGTTGAGGATTGCAGTCCAGATGTGCTTGGGGCGGAATTTTTCCAGACGCAGGATGTCGTCCTCGTAGTGGTTGGTGGTTTCGAAGCCTGTGGTGTAGTATTCGCCGTTTTTGAGGACGACGAGGATGCGGTCGGAGCCGAGGAATTCGCCAAGGTAGGTGCCGCGGCCGTCGTAGTTTATGCGCATCACGTCGAAGTCGAACCACACCTTGCGGCCACCGAGGGTGGACTGTCCCTGCTCCTTGAGCGATACGCGCTGGACCTCGTTCTTGGTGACGAGGTTGCCCATTGCGGTTCGGCTCTTCACGGCCAGTTTTGCGAAGTCGACGTCCAGGGATAGCTTGCTCAGGCGCAGCTTTGGCTTGAGGGCTATCTTGACCACCTCGGCCTCGCCGTTGGGGTTTGCGGTGAACCACACCACGCGGCTGCCGGGGGCCTCCTGGGTGAGGTTGTACTCGCGGTCGCGCGTGAGGGTGTTGATATAGAAGCGCTTCATGTAGTAGGCGCCGCCCTTACCGTTCTGATATATAACGTTATAGATGGTGCGGGTGTCCTTTTTCTTGAACACGTTCAGGTAGAGGATGTTCTTGCCCACGTCCAGCTTATTGGCGACTTTGACTATCTTGTAGCGGCCATCCTTATAGAAGATGATTATGTCGTCGATGGGGGAGCAGTTGCACACGAACTCGTCTTTCTTGAGGCCTGTTCCGATGAAACCTTCCTCGCGGTTGATGTAGAGTTTCTCGTTTGCCTCGGCTACGGTGGCAGCTTCGATGTTGGCGAAGCCGCGGATGGTTGTGCGGCGGGGGTAGTGCTCGCCGTACTTGCTCTTGAGGTATTCGTACCAGCGGATGGTCTCGTCGTCGATGTGCTCGAGTTTGTCCAGGGTGTCGGAAATGCGCTTGCGCAGGGCCATCAGGGCTTTGTCGGCCTCTTCGGAGTTGAAGCGCAGGATTCGTTTCATCTTGATTTCGAGCAGGGCGAGGATGTCGTCGCGCGTCACTTCGCGGATGAACGACGGCTTGTAGCGCTCGAGGCGCCGGTCGATGTGGTCCACGACGGCGTCGAGGTCGGGCGCTTCCTTGTACTCCTTGTCCTCGTAGATGCGCTCCTCGATGAATATTTTTTCGAGTGTGTCGTGGAGGAGTGCCTCGCGGGCTTCGCCGAGCTGGACCTGGAGTTCGGCGGTGATGATTCGGCGTGTGGTGTCGACGCTGTGGCGGAGCACATCGCTCACACCGAGGAAGCAGGGCTTGTCCTCGCGGATTACGCAGCAGTTGGGCGAGATGTTGACTTCGCAGTCGGTGAACGCATAGAGGGCGTCGATTGTCTTGTCGGACGATGTTCCCGGGAGCAGGTGAATAAGAATCGAGGCCTCTTCGGCGGTGTTGTTTTCGACTTTGCGGATTTTGATCTGGCCGCGTTCGAAGGCTTTGAGGATGGATTCGATAAGTGTGTCGGCGGTTTTGCCGAAGGGGAGCTCGGTGATGTTGAGCGTCTTGTTGTCGATTTTCTCGATTTTGGCACGGACTTTGAGCGAGCCGCCGCGCTTGCCGTCGTTGTAGCGGCCGACGTCGATCATGCCGCCGGTGACGAAGTCGGGGTAAAGGTCGAATTTCTCGCCGCGCACGCAAGCGATGGCTGCATCGAGGATTTCGTTGAAGTTGTGGGGGAGAATTTTGGACGACAGTCCGACGGCGATGCCTTCGGCTCCCTGGGCGAGCAGGAGGGGGAATTTGGCCGGGAGGGTGACGGGCTCCTTCTTTCGGCCGTCGTAGCTCATGGTCCACTCGGTGACTTTGGGGTTGAAGAGGACGTCGGAGGCGAAAGGCGAAAGGCGCGCCTCGATGTAGCGTGCGGCGGCAGCCCCTGCGCCTGTGAGGATGTTGCCCCAGTTACCCTGAGTTTCCACCAGCAGGTCCTTCTGGCCGAGCTTTACCAGCGCGTCGGTGATTGATTGGTCGCCGTGGGGATGGTACTGCATGGTTGTACCCACTATGTTGGCCACCTTGTTGAAGCGCTTGTCGTCGATGGTCTTCATGGCGTGGAGGATGCGCCGCTGCACGGGTTTGAGGCCGTCGTCGATGTTGGGCACGGCACGGTCCAGAATCACATAGGATGCATATTCGAGGAACCATGTCTGGTACATTCCGCTGAGGTGATGGCGGATCACCTCGGAAGCGTTGGTGTACACTTTCGATTCTTTGGAGCCGGGGTAGTCGGTATCAGCTGCGACGTCTTCAGGGATTTCCTCCTCGAAGCGGTCGTTGAGTTCCTGTCGGATTTCGTCCGGAGTTTCTTCGGGTTTGTTGGTATCGTCGGTCATAAGGTTGTAGCTACACTACAAAGGTAGCAAAAAAATCCCGAAAGACAAA
>CAYNHP010000008.1:0-1273 GCA_964397235.1 uncultured Bacteroides sp.
ACCCTCATCGGCGGTGGCATCGGCCCGACCGACGGTACCAACGGTACTACCATCACCGCCGGTAAGTGGAACATCCACCAGATGATGCGTGCTGCCGAGGGTCTGCCTATCAACATGGGCTTCCTGGCAAAGGGTAACACCTCCGTCCGCGCTACCCTCGACCCGCAGATTCACGCCGGCGCCATGGGCTACAAGATCCACGAGGACTGGGGTTCAACTCCCGCCGCAATCCGTGCCTGCATGAGCTCCGCCGACGACCTCGACGTACAGGTATGTATCCACACCGATACCCTTAACGAGGGCGGTTATGTTGAAGATACCATCGCCGCTATCGACGGTCGCGCAATCCACACATACCACACCGAAGGTGCCGGTGGTGGTCACGCACCTGACCTGCTGAAGGTTGCCTCGATGGCCAACGTACTGCCGTCCTCCACCAACCCCACGCTGCCCTACGGTATCAACTCCGAGGCCGAGCTCTTCGATATGATTATGGTTTGCCACAACCTCAACCCGAAAGTTCCCTCCGACGTTGCCTTCGCCGAAAGCCGTGTACGCCCCGAAACTCAGGCCGCTGAGAACGTTTTCCATGACCTCGGTATCATCTCGATGGTATCCTCCGACTCCCAGGCTATGGGTCGTGTAGGCGAATCGTTCATGCGTACCTTCCAGATGGCTTCCTACATGAAGAGCCAGCGCGGTAAGCTGAAAGAAGACTCCGACAGCAACGACAACTTCCGCGTGCTCCGCTATCTGGCCCAGATTACCATCAACCCCGCCATCACTTATGGTATCAGCGACATCCTCGGTTCGCTGGAAGTTGGCAAGATGGCCGACCTCGTTATCTGGGAACCTGCCTTCTTCGGCGTGAAGCCCAAAATCGTCATCAAGGGCGGCCTCATCAACTGGGCAGCCATGGGCGACCCCAACGCTTCGCTTCCTACTCCCCAGCCGGTTGAAATGCGACCCATGTTCGGTGCATTCGGCGAAGAACTGGCCAAGACCCGCGTCACCTTCACCAGCCAGGCCGCTGCCGAAGCCGGTATCAAGGAGTACCTCCACCTCAAGAGCGACGTTTATGCCGTTCACGGAACACGTCAGATCAGCAAGTACGACATGGTTCGCAACACCGCCCTGCCGCACATCGAAGTGGATCCCGAAACGTTCAACACCTACGTCGACGGCGTGCTCGCAACCGTAGCTCCGGCCAAGGTTCTGCCCATGTCGCAGCTCTACTGGTTCAGCTAATTGTCAACTTTTGCAGGCAAAGTTG
>CAYNHP010000008.1:1373-9968 GCA_964397235.1 uncultured Bacteroides sp.
TGCCTGTATAAATAGATATCCCTGGGCGCGGATGCCCGACCGGCACCCGCGCCCTTGCAATTTTTCTCAAATACACTACTCGATAACTATATTTTCCCGAATGGAAGTATTTACCGAAGTCCTGGGCAATACCCACACCCCCGAATGGGCCACGAAGCTCGATGGGCTGGACGTTGTGTCCATTTTCCTTGACCAGTGGACCGCACAGAAGAGCCGCTTTTTGGGCAAGGGCGACGACGGCGTCGACTACCCCGTAGCGCTTGCTCGACATTCACAAATCGCCGACGGCGACATCGTTTACTTCAACCCCGAGGAGGGTCGCGCAGTGGTTCTGCGCCTGGCCTTGAGTCCCGTGCTGGTAATCGACATGAGCAAACTCGCCGCCAAGGCTCCGCAGGATATTATCCGCATCTCCGTCGAACTCGGCCACGCCATCGGCAACCAGCACTGGCCCGCTGTGGTGAAAGGTACCACCGTTTACGTGCCGCTGACAGTCGACAAAAAAGTAATGCTGAGCGTACTCGAAACGCATCACATTGAAGACATCACCTTCGAATTCCAAGAAGGAACCTCCGTGATTCCCTACTTGGCACCCCACGAGGTGCGCCGTCTCTTTGGCGGAGCAGGGCAGGAGAGTCATAGCCACGAGCACGTCCATGGCCATATCCACGACGACGCTCACCCCCACCATCACTGCCATGAACACAGTCATGAGGGCCACGAGCACACCCATGAGCATACCCATGAGCACGAGGGGCACGACCACCATCACACCCACAGCCACGAGCACACCCACTCCGACGGCACCACCCACAGCCACGACCACGAGCATTAACTCGGAGCCCCAACCAACCCCAAATCGAGATTAATCACGTTTAATCCGGTTTAATCTCGATTAATAAAAAAATAACTTTAACCCCCTAAACTTTGAGCTACGCTCAAACATAAATGGATCAACGAATCGTCCAACTGGCCCGCCTGGTGCAATTCAGCGACGCCACCTTCCCGGTGGGCACCTTCTCCTTCTCCAACGGCCTCGAAACTGGTTCCTATGAGAACCTCATCACCGACGCCGACACCTTGGAGCAGTACTGCCGCTCGGCAGCACTCCAGGCGGCATATACCGACGGCGTTGCGGCCCTTCAGACATTCCGTGCCGCCGCTGCCGGCGACTATGACCGCATCTGCGAGGCCGACCGCAAGCTCATGCGCCTGAAAATGAACGACGAAGCGCGCCTGATGCTCCAGCGTATGGGTAAGAAACTGGCTGAGTTGGGCGTGCGCATGTTCCCCAACGACATCATGAGCCGCTGGCTGGCCGACATCAACTCGGGCGCCACGCCGGGCACTTTTCCCGTGGCCCAGGGCATTGCCTTCGCCGCTGCCGGCCTCACCGAGGAGGACCTTTACGCCTCGCATCAGTACGGCGTAATCAACATGATTCTCGGTGCCGCGTTGCGAACTGTCCGTGTGTCGCACTACGACACTCAGGAAATCCTCTACCGCCTCAGCGAGGACATCCCGGCCCTCTACGACGAAGCGCGGCAGATGACTCTGGACGAGATGCACTGCTTTGTACCCGAAATGGACATCCTGGCCTCCCTCCATGAGAAGGGAAATATGCGAATGTTTATGTCATAACTCAGCTTTTGCAAGGCCAACGAAGCAAAATAACCTCTTAACCCTTAACTTTTAACCTTGAGCTGAGCCTGCGAAGCTCAAATAAATTTGATTATGAGTACTTGTAGAATAGGTGTCGGCGGACCCGTAGGTTCCGGAAAGACATCCCTTATAGAAGCTATTACGCCCCGGCTGCTGGAGCGCGGCCTCAAGGTGCTGATCATCACCAACGACATCGTCACCACCGAGGACGCCAAGCACGTGCGCAAAATCCTCAAGGGCGTCCTGGCCGAGGACCGCATCATCGGCGTCGAAACCGGCGCATGCCCTCATACGGCTGTCCGCGAAGATCCGTCGATGAATATTGCCGCTGTGGAGGAGATGGAAGCCAAGTTCCCCGACGCCGACATCGTCTTCATCGAGTCCGGAGGCGACAACCTCACCCTCACCTTCAGCCCCGCCTTGGTGGATTTCTTCATCTACGTCATCGACGTTGCCGCCGGCGACAAGATTCCGCGTAAGGACGGCCCAGGCATCTCACACAGCGACATCCTGGTCATCAACAAAACCGACCTTGCACCCTACGTTGGCGCATCGTTGGAAGTGATGGACCACGACAGCCGGCTCATGCGTCCCGGAAAGCCCTTTGTGTTCACCAACTCCATGACCGGCGAAGGCATGGAAGAACTCATTGACCTGATCTACAAAATGGCCCTGTTCGACAAGGCAAACTAACTCCGAAAATCCCCTATGGCATCTTCTGACCGCATATATTCCGACTCGCCGAAGGTCGATTTCTCCAAGGCACGCGAAATGGCGCCTTACCTGACCGAGCCCAAGGCGATGTACGTCGGCGCTCCCGGCAAGCACGGCTACCTTAACCTCGGCTTCGAACTGGACGCCGACGGGAAGTCGATTCTCCGTGAGCTCGACCGCCGCGCCCCGCTCATCGTTCAGCAGGAACTCTACTTCGACGAGGAGCTCCCCGGGCTGCCTTGCGTTTACATCCTCTCTTCCGGAGGCCCGAACGTCGACGGCGACCGCTATGTGCAGAATTTCCGCGTGGGCAAGGATGCCATGGCCTTCATATCTACCGGCGCTGCCACCAAGCTCGCCGGTATGATATACAACCACTCGGGCATGACGCAGAGCATTGTCCTTGAGGAGGGCGCATACCTCGAATACCTCCCCGAGCCCATTATCCCGCAAGCTCACACACGCTTCATCTGCGACACGACCATGACCGTCGACCCGACTGCCACGGTGGTTTACTCCGAAATTTATATGCCCGGACGTAAGCACTACAACGGCGGAGAATTGTTCAAGTACGACATCCTCTCGGTGTGCTCCCACGGCCACCGTCCCGACGGAAGCGAGCTGTTCCGCGAAAAATTCATCATCGACCCCAACCGCATGCGCGTCCGCGACCTTGGCATCATGGGCAGCTTCGACGTGTTCGCAAACGTGATTGTGATGACTCCGCCGGACAAAGCCGGGGAAATATATAAGGTCACCGAGGCCTTCTTCGACCGCAAGGCCAAGTTGGCCGCCGGCGTGACACACCTTCCCGGTGATGCCGGTCTCCTTTTCAAGGTGCTGGGCATGGAGCCGGGGCCCGTGAAGAAGGTAGTCCGCGAGTTCGTCAGCAAGGTGCGCATGGCCATCAAAGGCGTGCCCGTTCCCGACGAATTCCCCTGGCGCTGACCTTGAATAATCTCCTAACCCTCTAACCCTTAACCTTCTAACCTTTGAGTTGAGCCTGCGAAACTCAAATTATTAACTCTAAACCCAAAAACTAATGGCAACAACCACCAACACTGCGGCTGCCCCGGCGCCGTCCAAATTCAACATCACCATCCGGAGCCTATTCCGAGGAGTGGGCCAAGTAATGTTCCAGAACAGCGCCTGGACCGGCCTGTTCTTTATGCTCGGCATCTTCTGGGGTGCCTATGAAGCCCATATGCCGACTGTGGCATGGGGTGCAGTGGTCGGTGTGGTTGCATCGACGCTGGCCGGTTATATCATCCCCGGCACCGTGGCCGACGGCGAGGACGGCCTCTGGGGTTTCAACGGTGTGCTTGTTGGTTGCGCCTTCCCGACATTCCTCGGAAGCACATGGCAGATGTGGCTCGCCCTGGTAATCTGCTCTATGGCAACCACTTGGGTGCGTCAGGGCTTCAACAACGTGATGGCCCCCTGGAAAGTTAACTCGTTTACGTTCCCCTTCGTGTTCATGACCTGGATGTTCCTCTTCTCGGCCCGCATCCTTGGTGGTATGGACGCTGACGCTCTCTCCACTCCCGCTCTGGCAGCTACAGCTTCCGGTACGCTGGACACTTCATTCGGCGCCTTGGTTGTAGACTGGCTCAAAGGCGTTGCGCAGGTGTTCCTGATCGACTCTTGGGTTACCGGTATCTTCTTCCTCGTAGGCCTGGCGCTTTGCACACCAGCCGCAGCCATCTGGGCCGCAGTGGCATCGGCCATTTCGCTGGCTTTCGCAATCATGTTCAAGGCCGACCCCGCCAGCATCCAGTCCGGCCTCTACGGTTTCAGCCCCGTGCTGACCGGTATCGCCCTGGGTTGCACCTTCTACAAGGTTAACCTCCGCTCTGCTCTCTGGTGCATCTTCGGCATCATCATCACCTTCTTTATTCAGGTGGGCATGGATGCTATCATGACTCCTTACGGCTTGCCTACCCTGACCGGTCCCTTCTGCATCGCAACCTGGCTCATGCTCCTGCCTGCGTTCCAGCTTGACGACCGCACAGCGCCCGACCACTCCTTCTGGAAGAAACTGTTCTAAGTGGAAGATTTTAAGATTAAATGATTATAAGGTTAGAAGATTAAGAGGGTAAGAATTTCTGACTATTTGAGTTTTTGATCAATAACGATGTCATTGACAAAGGAATATAACATGGCGGAAATGCCCCTTCGGTGGGGGCATTTCCGCGTACTCATTGTGGGGTCCATGGAGCAGCTTATCGGCGCCGGACTCTCCACGGTGGCGGGCATCATCATTCCGATGCTCAAACTGATTGAGGTTCAGACCGGTGCCCACGAGCTCAGCGCATTTATGCAAGGTGTACTTGGAGCGTCGGGCCTGGTGGGCATATCCATCGGTTCTGCCGTAATCGGCAGCCTGAGCGACCGCTACGGCTACCTGTTCTTCTTCCGCCTGTGCCCGGTCCTGATTATGCTCGGTGCCCTGCTCATATGGCTCTGCCCCGCAGTGTGGCCGCTTATTGCCGGACTGTTCATCATCGGCATCGGCGTCGGTGGCGGTTACACGCTGGACACAGATTATATCTCCGAAATCATGCCCGATAAATGGAAACTCTTCATGGTGGGTGTTGCCAAAGCGACATCGTCCATCGGTTTCTTCGCCGTAGCCGGCCTCTGCTGGTGGATTCTCACCAAGGAGCAGAATGTTCACATCTGGAACAAACTCCCGCTGATTATCGGAGTTCTTGGACTGATAACCCTTATCATGCGCATACCCTTCCGCCAGAGTCCGCGCTGGCTGATGGCACGCGGTGAAACGGCCAAGGCGCAGGCTGCGGCGCAGTACTTCCTCGGCAAGGACGTCGAGGTCGAGCCCCTGCCGGCGCAAAAGACCAACGTGAAGCCTACCCCTTGGCTTGACATGTTCCGAGGCGAAAACCTCAAGAAAGTGATATTCAGCGGTATACCATGGGCCTGTGAGGGCGTGGGTGTGTACGGTGTAGGAGTTTTCCTGCCGGTGCTGGTCATGGCACTGGGCCTCAATTTTGCCCACGATAACGGCGGGTATGACCATATAATCAGCTCCGTAGAACTGACCACCATCATCAACTTCTTCATCGTGCCCGGCTTCGTTCTCGGCCTGCTGCTGGTGCGCAAACGCTCGCACCTGCGCATGCTCGTCAACGGCTTCTACGTCAGCGGCCTGGGTCTGATCATGCTCTTGTGTGCTTACTTCTTCCACTGGCCGCTCGTATTCTCGGTAATCGCCTTCTTCATATTCGAGGTGGCGCTTAACGCCGGTCCACACCTTATCACGTTCATTATTCCTGCACAGATATATAATGTGGGCGAACGCGGCGCCGGCTCGGGAATCGCGGCCATGCTCGGCAAGGTCGGTGCCATCGTGGGCGTGTTCATGATGCCCGCGTTGCTGAAGCTCGGCGGCATCGAACTGGTGCTCATTGCCTGTATAATCGTTTCATTCATTGGCGGCGTCATCTCCGATGTTTACGGGCGTCAACTAATGCCTGACAAGAAGTAGCCATGCACATGTCCGACGCCCTCCTTTCGACGCCCGTTGCCCTCACGGCCGCAGCGGCCGCTGGCGCGTTGCTGGTGGTAGCCGGACGCAAGGTCGCGCGCAGCGGACGTTCCGACATTGTACCCCTGATGGGTGTAACGGGGGCCTTCGTGTTTGCGGCCCAGATGATAAATTTCATCATCCCCGGCACGGGCTCCAGCGGCCACATAGTCGGAGGCATACTTCTGGCGGCGATGCTCGGCCCTTGGGCGGCATTCTTGGCCTTGAGCTCGGTGCTGGTGATACAGTGCCTGGTCTTTGCCGATGGCGGACTGCTCGCTTTGGGGTGCAACATCATAAACATGGCCGGTTTCACCTGCCTTGTGGGTTACCCTTTGATTTTCAAGCCCATTCTGGGACGTTCGCACAGCTACGCTCGTATCGTGGCAGCCTCGTTGGCCGCATGTATCGTGGCCTTGGAACTGGGTGCACTGGCTGTGGTGGGTGAAACCGAACTCTCGGGCATCACAGCACTTCCGGCCAAGGGATTCATGGCCTTCATGCTGCCCATTCACCTTGTGATAGGATTGGGCGAGGGATTGGCCACGGCTGCGGTGCTTACCTTTGTGGCCCGTCAGTCGCCGGACCTGCTGGTGGACAACGAAACAGCCGCAGGACGCACCCGTAAGCTCAACCTCAAGCCGCTGATTATCGGATTCGCTGTGGCAGCAATCATCGTGGGCGGTTTTCTGGCCTTTTTTGCATCCTCCAATCCCGACGGTCTCGAATGGGCAATCGGGAAGATGGGTGCCACCGAACAACTTGAATCCACAGTCCCGACGGGCGTCGCCGCTACGGCTTCCGCCATTCAGGAATCAACCGGACTTATGCCGGACTACGACAATTCGCTCTCCGGCATTGTCGGTGCGGCATTTGTGGTTCTCCTGTTGTGGATAATTACCACCCTGCTGATGCGCCGTCGCAAGAAATCGAAATAATGAGTAAGCTTGAGAGTGTATTGTTGCAGTTGACGGCTATGTATTCGGCCAAGCGCGAGGCTGTGGGCTTTGTGCCGGGTGGCCGTGCGCTGTTGCTCGTGACGGTGGCTTACCTTGTGGCCATGCTGTCCGTTCCGTTGCCGGCCCTCTCGATGCTCATCTGGTTCGCAATCTACCCCGTGGTTGGCGCTACGCTAATCTGCGGAGAGTTCGGCTCTGTTTTCCGCCGCTCGCTTATCGTCTTGCCGTTCGTTCTTGCCATCGGCATCTTCAACCCAATCTTCGACCGCGAGCCAGCGATAACAATCGGCCACATAGTGATCTCCCGGGGATGGGTAACGTTTATTTCGCTTACACTCAGAGGTTTGTTCGCCGTTCAGGCCTTGCTGATACTCATCACCGTGAAAGGTTTTAACGGCCTGTGCATGTCGCTGCGCGACTTCCGGGTTCCGGCAATCTTTGTGACACAGCTGCAGATGGTCTACCGTTATATGAACGTTCTGTTGCAGGAGGCCCTGAACATGCTGCGCGCCCGCATGGCCCGCGGCTACGGGCGCAAAGCACTCCCCATCAAGGACTGGGGTCCGTTCACAGGTCAACTGTTCCTGCGCACCATCCGGCGCAGCCGCCGAATCCACGCCGCCATGACCGCCCGCGGCTTCACAGGCACCATGCCGCGCTATGCAACGTCATCAGAACGATGGGGCCGGTTTGACACTTGTTTTTGCGTGGTGTGCATAGCCTTGTTTGCATTCCTGCGCGTATTCAATTTTTCTGCATTATTCTGATTATGAGCCACCACTATATCAAATTTTCCAACGTACGCTTCGCCTACCCAGGGGGCGAGGAGGTGCTTCGCGGCATATCCTTCAAGGCTACCCACGGCGAGAAAGTGGCGCTCATAGGTCTCAACGGCGCCGGGAAGTCCACCATCCTCAACCTGAGTTGTGGCCTGCTCATGGCTTCGGAGGGTGAGGTGAATGTTGGAGACGTGCCCATTCAGAAATCGACATTAGCCCTTGTACACCAATCGGTTGGCATTGTGTTTCAGAACCCCGACGACCAGTTGTTCATGCCGACGGTTGAGGAGGATGTAGCCTTCGGCCCCCTGAATATGGGACTTCCAAAGGCGGAGGTCGACCGTCGTGTAGGGCAGGCGCTGGACCAGGTGGGAATGCTCGATCTTCGCACACGGCCGCCTTTCGCACTCTCCGGCGGCCAAAAGCGACGCGTCGCCATTGCCACAGTCCTCTCCATGGAGCCCAACATCCTTGTTATGGACGAACCCACGTCCGACCTCGACTCGCTGGCCCGCCGTCAACTTATCGACCTGCTCAAAACCTTCGGCCATACCTGCCTGATTGCCACTCACGACCTCGACATGGCCCGCGAACTCTGTCCCCGCGCCATATGGGTAGACAACGGCATCATCCGCGCCGACGGCCCCACCCCCGACGTCCTGGCCAAATTCCTCGAAACAATCGGTTGAACTTCCCTCGATTAATCGAGATGCATCAAGATAAACCTCGATAAATCGGGATTAATCCTGATTAACCATGATTAATCTCGATTAATCAAGAAAATTCAAAAGGTTTGCATCGTGTTCACTGAACGCCACTGAATCTTTTTACTTTACTTTTCACTCAAGGGTTTTGTGAAGTCCCGGAAAATTTGTTAACTTTGCCCGCAAAGAACCTCTAAAGCCTGCCGCCAAAAGCCTGCCGCCAAAAGCCT
>CAYNHP010000008.1:10068-49780 GCA_964397235.1 uncultured Bacteroides sp.
AAAGCCTGCCGCCAAAAGCCTGCCGCCAAAAGCCTACCGCCAAAAACCTGCTGCCTAAAACCTACCGCCTAAAACCTAAAAACCCATGACTCGAATCGACCTCACACGTTTGCGCAAGCGCGCAGGGATGAGCCAGCGGCAGTTGGCCGACCTGCTTCAGGTGCGCCCCAGCTTTATTTCTGCAATAGAAAACGGCAAGAGCCCACTCCCCGACGAAAAGTTGCGTCGGATCATGGAAGTGTTCGAACTCGACTCCCTCGATGAGTACCTGATTGCCGATGCACCGGCAGCCGTGGCTCCCCACACTCACATGTTGGACCAGAGCGACTCGCTGACACACCTGCTGACTCATTTCCACGACCTCGCACACAAGAACAGCCACAGCGAGGCTGACGGTGATGCGGCCGAACGCATCGACTTCCTCACCCGACGCAACGACCGCCTCTCCGACCGAGTCGACGCTCTCCGCGACGAGGTGGACGCGCTCCGAGCTGAGAACCTACACCTCAAAGAGCTCCTGATAAAGAACGGGATAGATTACTGAGACACATGTTCGGACCTCAAGTAGCGCAGTCATATCCGAAAGCCGCAATCTGAAGCTCTTCCTGCCCGACTTTTTGCCTTCATAAGAATTTTAATAATATTATTTCAAAAAAATATTTAGTGTAATTTACTGAATATCTCGAATAATTGCTTAACTTTGCGTCGTGATAACATACCAACACATGCGACGCATCTTAAACCTAATCCTCTTTACCTATGCAGCCCTCACGGCGGCAGCGCACTCTGAACCCGATTCAACCGAAATCGTCGGCCTCCGCGACGTGGTTGTCACCGGGCGCCACACCACCCACCTGAGCCAAATTGCAAAAGTCGACCTCAAGGTCAACCCCGTGAAGTCGTCCCAGGAAATCCTGCGCACAGTTCCGGGCCTGTTCATTGCCCAGCATGCAGGCGGAGGTAAGGCGGAGCAGATGTTCCTGCGTGGTTTCGACCTCGACCACGGTACCGACATAAACCTGAGCGTCGACGGAATGCCCGTCAACATGGTAAGCCATGCACACGGCCAGGGTTACTCCGACCTCCACTTCCTCCAGCCCGAGGTCATCGAGCACATCGACTTCGACAAGGGCAACTATGACATGACCAAAGGCGACCTTGCCAATGCGGGCTATGTTGCGTTCACTACCAAGGACCGCATGCCCACCGAGGTCGGTATCGAGGTGGGTACGCATCAGTTCCAGCGCTATCGTGCCTCGGTGTCGATGCTCAACAATGAGCGCCAGTCGATGTACATAAGTTCCACATTCCTGATGGACGAGGGTTACTTCGACCATCCCCAGCACTTTAAACGCTTCAACTTCATGGGAAAGTACACCGGCTGGGGGGAACACTCAAAGTACAGCATCATCGCGTCGCATTTCAACTCCAGGTGGAACGCTTCGGGCCAGATTCCCGAACGCGCCGTCGATGCCGGTACCATCGGTTGGTTCGGAGCGCTGGATGCCTCCGAAGGCGGGAACACGTCGCGCACAAGTGCTCAGTTCCAGCACCGGCTCACGCTTGACGACGGTACGACCGTTCATTCCGACGCATATCTGAGCTACTATACATTCAACCTCTTTTCAAACTTTACCTTCTTCCTGAACGACCCCGTCAACGGTGACGAAATCAATCAGCATGAGAAACGCTTCGTAGGCGGTGCGCACACCGACGCCGGGAACCACTTCCACGTGGCAGGCAACGTGTGGCGATGGGCCGGTGGCGCAGGGTTCCGCTACGACCGCGTCAACGACCTCGCCCTCTATCATGTGGTGGAACGGGAGCAAATCGGCACTTATGCTCTGGGCGACGTTGGTCAGGCCAACCTCTTCGCATATGCAGGCCTGGAAATCAACCTCGGGCCCCGGTGGATGCTCAACCCAAGCGTGCGTGTGGACTGGTTCCACTTCAACTACAACGACCGCACCGAGCCTGCGTTCACCGACCGCGGAACGGCTCAGGCCGTCTTCTCGCCCAAACTGAACATCATCTTCAACGCCACCGACCGCCTGCAGCTCTACGCCAAGTTCGGCCGCGGCTTCCACTCCAACGACGCCCGCGTGGTGGTCGTGGAGCAGGGCAGGGAGGTGCTTCCGGCTACCACCGGGGCCGACCTCGGTTTCTCTTATAAACCCGCCGACAATGTTGTGCTGCACGCCGCCGGATGGTGGTTGCATGCAAACGAAGAGCTTGTGTATGTGGGCGATGAGGCCATTGTCGAGCCCTCAGGCGCATCGCGGCGTCTGGGCTTCGATGCCGGCGTACGCTACGAACCCGTCAAAGGACTCTATGTTCAGGCTGATTACACCTATTCTCATGCACGCATGGTCCACGAGCCGGCCGGACAAAACTATATCCCCTTGGCGCCGGCCCACACATTCCTCGGAGCCGTCACCTACGAGCGCAAAGGCTGGGCGGCGTCCCTCCGTGGGCGTTGGTTGGGAAACCGTCCGGCCAACGAGGATTATTCCCTCACCGCCAAGGGCTATTTCATCACCGACCTCAACCTGCAGTACACCTGGAAACGCCTCACCGTCGGCGCCGCCATTGAGAACCTCTTCAACGTGCGCTGGCGTGAGGCACAGTTCGCCACCGAAACCCTAATTCCAGGCGACAGCGAACCGGTCACCGACATCTGCTTCACCCCCGGCACCCCCTTTGCCCTCCGCGGCTTCCTCGCCTTCAAATTCTGAAAGACCGTTAATCTGGTCGGTTGGGAAGTTGTTGATACGGTTGATGGCAGTAATTATGTAATCAGGGATTTTGCTCATAATCACAGCGCATGATTTTGTGCAAAGTTAGTGATTCTATAATAGAAAAAATAGTTAGTTAAAATATTTGACCTATACGCCAAATATTTCTATTCCGATGTTTTTTTTGATGACACTCTTGTATGGAACCTGGATGTTTGTACAGTAGCCAGTTAGAACACGCAAAAAGCGCCTGCTTCGCGAGAGCAGGCGCTTTTTGCTGATACAGATGGGTATCTTATTTCTTGCCGCGAACAGCGTAACGGCTCATGAACTTGTCCACACGACCGGCGGTGTCGACCAGTTTCTGCTTGCCGGTGAAGAAGGGGTGCGAGGAGCTGGTGATTTCAAGCTTTACCAGGGGGTAGGTAACACCGTCTACTTCAATGGTTTCGCGGGTGGCAACAGTCGAACGGGTGATGAAAATTTCCTCGTTGGACATGTCTTTGAATACCACTTCGCGGTAGTTCGAAGGATGAATGTCTTTTTTCATTTCTATAGAAAATTAATACGTATTATTCAACATTAGTGAGAGCGTTGGTAAGACGCGCGTTCGTAATGGCTTGCAAAATTACTCATTTCTTTTGAGATGGCAAAATTTTGGAGGGCCTAATTTTGCCACATGGGGAATTTATGTTAATTTTGCATCCGTTTTCTATGCAGACCCTATATCTACGAAGAGACAACTCCACGCGGCTAATTGCCGTGTTCTTAGGCTGGGCGATGGACCATCGTCCCTTTGCCGGCCTCTATCGCCCGGGCTACGACCTGGTGCTGGTGTGGGACTATTCCGACCCGGCCCTGGACTGCGCTCAATGGCTTGAGTACGAGGAGATTGTGGTTGTAGGATGGTCCTTGGGCGTTTATTTCAGCACCCTGTTGCCGGAGGAAGTGGAGCGCAAGGTTACACGGCGCATAGCTGTGAACGGCACCCTTACGCCCATGCACGACTCCACCGGCATCCCCGAGGCAATTTTCATGGGTACACTCCGGGGCCTCAACGAGCGAAATCTCGAAAAATTCTATTTCCGGGTGTGCGGCTCACGCGAGGTTTACAATGCTTTCATGGCCAATCGTCCCGGACGCGACCTTGAGCAACTCCGCGCAGAACTTGCGTCGATGGCCTCACTGCCTGAAGCACGCGCGAAATTCGACCTCGCATTGGTCAGCGACTCGGATGCAATCTTTCCTCCTGAGAATCAGCGCCGTGCCTGGCACACTGTCCATATTGAAACTCTTCCAGGAGCCCATCTGCCCGACCTCCAGCTTATCCTCGACAGCTACGTGGTGGACAAGGACATGGTCCGGCAACGCTTTGCCGACGGAGCCGCTACGTATGAGTCGGAAGCCATTGTGCAGGAGGAACTTGCGCGCAAACTCTTCGAGGTTTTGGATTTCTCAGCAGTACGCGATGTGCTCGAAGTGGGATGTGGCACCGGGCTACTCTCCCGCCGCCTTGCAACCAAGCCGATAAAGCTCACCCTGTGGGACATCTGCGACGTGACGCCTTTTCCCGGAGCCATTGTGCGGCTCACAGACGCCGAAGTGGCCATCAAGGAGGTCGAGGCGGAGTCGCTGCACCTGATCGTTTCTGCATCAGCAATTCAGTGGTTCAATTCCCCGGCCGGCTTCCTTGTCCATGCCGCACGCGCATTGCGTCCCGGAGGAATTCTGGCAATCGGCACATATGCCCGGGGCAATCTTAGCGAAATCACTTCGCTGATGCCATCGGCCTTGCCTCTGATGACTCTCAACGAATGGGAAGCAATAGTGCCCGACGACCTCGAAGTGAGATATAAAGAGCAGTGGAGCAGGGCATTACGCTACGACTCTCCGATTGAAGCATTCCGCCACCTGAAACTCACCGGAGTGAACTCGCTGGGCCGCACAGCCAACGGAGCGCCCTCCCTGCGGTCCATCATGAGCGCCTACGAGCCCGCGGCCGACGGCAAATGGACCCTCACATACACCCCGCTAATATTAATCCTCCGAAAGAAATAATCTCAACCGTTATAATTTTAGTTGAGCTTGCGAAACATAAATATAAGCCATGAAACTTCCCGCCAACCATAAAGTATTTTTCGTGACCGGCATCGACACCGACGCCGGCAAAACATATGCCACCGCCTTCCTTGCCACAATGTTTGCCGAGGAAGGCAAAAGCGTTATCACACAGAAGTTTATCCAGACCGGATGCACCGAAACCTCCGAGGATATCGAGGCCCATCGACGCCTTACCGGTACCGGTCCGCTACCCGAAGACGCCGAAGGCCTCACCGCGCCCGTGATTTTCAGCTATCCCGCCTCGGCCCAGCTGGCGGCTCGGATGGACGGTCGCGAAATATCCCTGGAGGCCATCGACTCCGCCACCATGACCCTGACCCAGCGCTACGACGTGGTGCTCATTGAGGGTGCGGGAGGCTTATATGTGCCGCTGACCGATGATTTCTTTACCATCGACTATGTGGCCCACCGCCGGCTTCCCGCCATTCTGGTGACCAACGGGCGCCTGGGCTCGATCAACCACACCATTCTCTCCCTCGAAGCCATCCGCAACAAGGGAATCACATTGGCCGGAGTGGTATATAACCAATACTTCGACACCGACAAGGTAATCGCCGCCGACACACGCGGTTTCATCGAGCGTTATGTCCGCAAGCACTTCCCCGACACGTGGATTGTGGACCTTCCTGTTATAAAGATTGTTAAAAGGGCACATTAATCACTCTTTTTACCTATCTTTGTAAAGCGCAGCGAAATCTGCGCCGATTCTGCATGAAAGAACCTAAGGAAGTAATAACAATCGATAAAGAAACGGTCGCCGAACTGCCCGTAACTGCCTTTGAGGGAGTGATTTCCGTCATCGACACGGAGTCGGCAGCCATAGAAGCCGTTGAGCACCTGAGCCGGCAGCCCATCGTGGGCTTCGACACCGAGACGCGTCCCTCGTTCCGCAAGGGCCAGACGCACAATGCCGCCCTGATGCAACTCTCCACGCCCGACCGCTGTTTTCTGTTCCGCCTCAATAAAATCGGCCTCTGCAGCCACCTGCGGGAATTTCTGGAAAACCCTGATATACTGAAAGTTGGACTGAGTGTACACGATGATTTTACCGTGCTCCGCCGCAGCAACCCCATAACGCCCCAAGGCTTCATCGAACTCCAGGACCTGGTGAAGAAATTCGACATCGCCGACAATTCCCTGCAAAAAATCTACGCCATCCTCTTTGGCCAACGCATATCCAAGGCCCAGCGCCTCTCCAACTGGGAGGCCGACCGCCTCACACCCGCCCAGCAGGCCTACGCCGCCCTCGATGCCTGGGCTTGCCTCAGAATTTATAACTGCCTCGTTTCCGGACAGTTCGACTATAAGAATTCACCTTTACGACACTCTCCAACAACCTGAACTTACCATGCGACTGAATCGTTCAATAATTATCCCCGTAGCGTTGCTCATATACCTGGCAGTTATGTCGTACATCGGCTACCCATCGTACGTCTCGGGCCAGATGAGCGCTCCCTATTATTTCGGAGTTATCGGTGCTACGGTACTGGTGATTTTTCTCCTGCACCTGAACCTCAAGAAGCGCGAACGCCTACGCCGTGAGCGCGAAGCAGATATGAATAGACGGTAGCATGTAGGTATTATGGTTTAGGTGTTGGTGTAACGCCGGGACTTAAAAACGAAAACTTACTTGAACCTGCGAGAAAAAAGATTAAAAAAGAAAATATAATGGCAAAGAAAGCATTACTGATCATCCTTGACGGATGGGGCATCGGCGCCCACACTCACGCCAATGCCATCTACAATACCCCCACCCCCTACTGGGACCACCTCCTGGCAACCTATCCTCACTCCAAACTCCAGGCTTCCGGCGAAAACGTCGGGCTGCCCGACGGCCAGATGGGCAACTCCGAGGTCGGTCACCTCAACATCGGTGCCGGTCGTATAGTCGACCAGGACCTCGTGAAAATCAACAAGGCCATCCGCACCGGTTCCATCTACGATAACCCCGAAATCAAGCGAGCCTTCGAGTACTGCGCCAGCACCGGCCAAGCCATGCACTTCATGGGCCTGACCTCCACCGGCGGCGTGCACTCCTCCCTCGACCATCTCTTCGCCCTATGCGACATCGCCAAGAAGTATGGTCTGAGCAAAGTATACCTCCACTGCTTCATGGACGGCCGCGACACCGACCCCCGCAGCGGCAAGGGATTCATCGAAAAGGTGACTGAACACTGCAAGGAGTCGGCCGGCGTAATTGCTTCCATCATCGGCCGTTTCTACGCCATGGACCGTGACCACCGCTGGGACCGCATCAAGGTAGCCTACGACCTGCTGGTCAACGGCCAGGGCGAACAGGCCACCGACATGGTCGAGGCCATGCAGAAGAGCTACGACGCCGACGTCACCGACGAATTCATCAAACCCATCAATAACGCCACCGTCGACGGCACCATCAAACCCGACGACTGCGTTATCTTCTTCAACTACCGCAACGACCGCGCAAAGGAAATCACCGAGGTTCTCACCCAAAAGGACATGCCCGAAGAGGGGATGCACGTTGTGCCCGGTCTCCAGTACTTCTGCATGACTCCTTATGACGCATCCTTCAAGGGCGTGCACATCCTCTTCGACAAGGAGGACGTCCAGAATACCCTTGCCGAGTACCTCTCTTCGCGCCAGATGAAGCAGCTGCACATCGCCGAGACCGAGAAATACGCCCACGTGACGTTCTTCTTCAACGGCGGCCGCGAAACACCCTTCGACGGTGAGGACCGCATCCTGGTGCCCTCTCCCAAAGTTGCAACCTACGACCTCAAGCCCGAAATGAGCGCTTACGAGGTGAAGGACAAGCTCGTTGAGGCCATCGGCTCAGAGAAGTACGACTTCATCGTTGTCAATTACGCCAACGGCGACATGGTCGGCCACACCGGTATATATCCCGCAATCCAGAAAGCCGTCGAGACCCTCGACAACTGCGTGCACGACACCGTAGAGGCCGCCCGCAAGCACGGCTACGAAGTGATTATAATCGCTGACCACGGCAACGCCGATAACGCAGAGAACCCCGACGGCACACCCAACACCGCACATTCGCTCAACCCCGTGCCCTTTGTATATGTAACCGAACGCAAGGACGCCAAGGTAGACGACGGAGTGCTGGCCGACGTTGCGCCGTCGATTCTCCACATCCTCGACGTTCCCCAGCCCAAGGAAATGACGGGCCACGACCTCATCAAGTAAGGTCAGGAACCTTTACCCAGGCTTGTTTCATAAAGTCTAAAGTCAGTAACCTTGCGATTTACAAGTACCTCCGATTCGCGCGCAACGGCTTCATTGTCTGAGGCCGTTGCCCGGCCGGTGGCTCCCGACGGCGGCATATACATGCCCGAGGCCATCCCGGCTATTCCCCGCGCGCTGTTCAACAACATCGAGGGTATGAATCTGAGAGAAATCGCTTATGTAGTAGCCACTTCCTTCCTTGGGTCGGATGTGGCTGCTGCTGATTTGAAGGCCGCCGTGGACTATGCCTTCAACGTCGATGCCCCTCTTGTAAGGCTCGACGACGACCTCTTTGCCCTGGAACTCTTCCACGGGCCGACGCTTACCTGCAAGGACTTCGGTGCACGCTTCATGAGCCGCATCATGCAGGTGCTGGAACCGGACAGACCCCGCACCGTCATGGTGGCTACAACCGGCAACACAGGCTCCGCCATTGCCAACGGTTTCTTTGGCCGGCGCGATACCAACGTGGTGGTGCTCTATCCCAAGGGGCGCCTCTCACGCTCGCAGATTGCCGAAATTACGTCGCTTGGCGGAAACGTCTATCCCGTGGAGGTAGCCGGGTCGGTGGAGCATTGCAAACTCCTTCTGCAGCAGGCCATTGCCGACCCCGAGCTCGAACGCTTCAACATCACCGGGGCGAACTCCATAAACGTGGCGCGCCTCATCCCTCAGATTGCTTTCGCCATGCAGGCCTATGCGCGGTTGCGCGAAAAGGAAGTCCCCGGCGCCGATTCGGCCATATACAGCGTGCCGGCCGGCAATCTGAGCCATGTTGTCGCAACGGTAATGGCCCGCGAGGCAGGCATGCCCCTGGGCAAAATCATCGGTGCGACCAACGCCAACAACGGCCTGGGTAAGAAGCTCGCCGGAGATGAGTGCGCCCGGATGCCCCTCCATACCCTGGCGCCATCCATCGACATGGCATACCCGTCGGGCTGGCCGAGGCTGGAGTGGATGTTGCGGACTAACAGCCGCTTGCGCGATATTGTCAGCGCAGTGCCTGTGGCCGATGAGGATATCGCACAGGCTGTCCTCGACGCCCGTCGCGAATTCGGTTATACCTTCGACCCTCACGGCGCCGCTGCCCTGCATGCTGCTCGTCGTGCCGGTGACGGACCAAAGGTCGTTTTCGCCACAGGTCATCCCGCCAAGCAGCTGAACATCATGACAAAAATAACCGGTGCGGCCCTGGAATTGCCCGTGCAGCTGACGCGGTTCATGAGCAGCAAGCGCCAGCCGGCCAGGATTGCTCCTACCCTCCCGGCCTTGCGAAAATTGATGAACAACCTTACCCATTAAACCTTAAACCATAAACATTAAACAATAAACATAACATGGCAAACAAACGCGAACTCAAGAAATATATCACCGAAACTTGCGGTGCTATGGCCGCCGACATGATCATGACCGGCTATATCTTCCCCGAAGTGAACCCCGACGCAGTTGAGAACATAATTACCCGCATAGCTGCCCTGCAGTCCGACGCCCTGTCCAAATGCTCCACTTCCTTCGACAAGGCTCCTCGCGACTTCGGGTCGCTCGCTGACTACCACAAGGCCCGTCGTCAGTACTTCGCCGCTGCATATTCCAAGCTGCTGAAGGACTTCAACGCAGGCGTCAACGAAATCGTCAAGGCTATGAACGCCGCCCTGCCCGAAAAGGTCAAGGACGCCTTTAAGAAAGCCGTCGCTGAATGAATCTGGCAGGTCGAATCCTGAAGCTCTTCGGGTGGTCGGTGGACATAACTGTGCCCGACTATCCGAAGTGTATCATCTGCGTTGCGCCGCACACGAGCAATTGGGACTTCATCCTGGGCAAACTTGCCTACGCCGCCGTCGGGCGCAAAGCGGGTTTCCTGATGAAGGACTCATGGTTTGTGTGGCCTCTGGGCATCTTTTTCCGAGCCATCGGAGGTATACCCGTGCCCCGCAAACGCAAACGCGGAGGCTCGCTGACGGAGGCGGTGGTTCAGAAATTCAACACCTCCGAGCGCCTCACACTCGCCATTACGCCCGAAGGCACGCGTAGCCGCACTGCCGACTGGCGTACAGGCTTCCTCTACATCGCCCTTGAGGCCAACGTGCCCATCGACCTCGGCGTGCTGGACTTCGAGCACAAACGCATCATAATCACCGAAACTTTCCATGCTTCGGGCGACATTGATGCCGACATGAAGGCCATCAAAGCCTACTACAAGCCCTTCAGGGGCAAATATCCCGACAAATTCACTACCGAATGAACAGCCTTACCAGCCACCTGCGCGTTGCCGCACTCCCGGTACCTATCGACTCCTCTTCCGTGGCCGCCAACCTCGAATATGTTGCGGATGCGTTCAGTACTATGCCTAAAAACACCGATGTGCTCGTTCTTCCGGAACTGTTTACGACCGGCTTCCACCCCAAGATGAACCTTGAGGCCCTGGCAGAGAGCGTTTCGGGCGACACTATCGGCACCCTCGAGAACCTCTCACGCCGCTATGGCGTGGCCGTTGCTGGGTCGTTTCTTTGCGCGGAGGACGGGAAATATTACAACAAGGCTTTCTTTATAGAGCCCTCCGGCGACCGCGTGTTTTACAACAAGCATCATCTCTTCACGGCCGGAGCCGAAGGAACGCTCCTCGCTGCCGGCACGGCTCTTCCTCCGGTGGTACGCTTCCGCGGCTGGAACATCAGCATGGTCACATGCTACGACCTTCGTTTCCCCGCATGGTGCCGTAACCGGGGCGGTGAATATGACCTCCTTATTGTCCCTGCAAATTGGCCGGCGGAACGGGGATACGCCTGGAAGCACCTTCTCATTGCCCGCGCCATCGAAAATCAAGCGGCCGTTGTCGGCGCCAATCGTGCCGGAGAGGACAAATTCGGTCATTACGACGACCAAACCTACGTTTTCGACTGCATGGGTCAATCCGTCGGCACTCCCGAAGGGCAATTCATAGTCGCCGACCTCGACAAATCCGCCCAAACCCGCTATCGCCAAGAATTCCCCGCCCTCTCCGAACAAGACAAATTCACCCTCTGACCCGTCAGACCCGTCAGACAAGTCCGACTTGTCCTTCTCGTCCGAGTGGTTGCCGCCTTAGCGTGCGGGAGCGTGTTTGCGCAGGTGGTGCATAAGCAGGAGGGCAGCGGCGGTCAGCAGCACACTCAGGGCAATAATCCACCAAGGGGAGAGGACGGGCGATGTGCTCAGCGGCTGGTCCGGATGGAGCCTAAGCTGACCCCAGGTAGTGATTACAACCATTATGTTGTTGAGGGAGTGGGCGATAGCCGGAATCCATACGCTGCGGCTCCAGTACATCAGGTAACCGAAATAGGCTCCAAGCAGCATTCGGGGTACGAATCCGTAGAATTGGAAATGGATGAAACTGAACACGAAAGCAACCGTCCAGATTGCAACATGGTGGTTGATTCCGCCAGTGACGAGCAAGCGTTGGAAACAACCCCGAAAAATCAGTTCTTCACTCACGCCCGCGCCAACTCCGATGATTAAAATGTTGACAAACAGAGCCAAGTACGACGTGTTGGCCATCATCAGCTGCGAGGCTGCCGTGGCCTTCGCTTCCATCTGCCGTGCCGCGCTTTCAAAACTGCTGAGAGCATCGGGCAGGCTTATGTGCTCATTCCAGTAGATCACGGCTTCCTGAAGGGGCACTGACAGGAAGAGTACCGCTCCCACAAGCGCTATCCACGTGAGGTTCATGCCGCCGGTAAGGCACAGCAACTCTGCGGGACGCCGCGAGCAAAGAACGGCTGTGAGTACGGCAGGCACTATGAACGCAATCACATCCTGAACCACTGAGGAGATTCGCATAGCCGCAGGGACATTACTCTTCAAGAGCATCCCGATGACATAACTTGCGCCCATGGTGATGACGTATCCGAGGATGAAGAGGCAGGCGAACAAAAACAAACGCTGAGGGAGCGAAAGAACGAGGTCTTTTTTATTCATTTTTAACTTTAGGCTGTGAGTTAACCCAAATATAGGTATATATCTTCGACGAGCGAGAGGTATTCTGCCGAATAACTCCCGGAGGCATCGCGAAGGCTTAGATTTTCAGTTTGGACAGGTGATGTGCCCCGGCAGAAGTCCCACAGGATGCGGGTGCAAGCTTTTCGGGGCGATGTCTGCACCCTGGTGAGGCGGCAAAGCGACAACCCGGCAAGCTCACCTTCGTAGACGATTTCCGATTCGCGGTCGGCAGGGCTTACAAGACCTAAATGTCCGCCCGACGCAAGATTCCGGGCAGCGAATAGCACCAGCGACACTGCGTTTAGGCTCCCTTCATGGCGTGCGGCGGCGCGGGAGGCATCGGCGGCATGGGCGCCCGTGGAGAAGAAGGGCGGATTGCATACAATCAGGTCGTATGGGCCGTCGGCATCCATTCGGGAGAAGTCGCCGTGGCGGACGTTGAGCCTGTCACTGTAAGCGGACCGTTCGAAGTTTGACTGAGCCGCGGCAAAGGCAAAATCCTCAAGTTCAACGGCTTGGATATTAGCCTTAGGCAGTAAGTCTGCAGCTATGAGAGCCAGTACTCCCGAGCCGGTGCCGATGTCCAGCACCGACCGGACCTGACGGTGGGCCTTGAAAAACCAGGCGCCAAGCAGCACGCTGTCGGAGCAAATCTTTTGCCCGCAACCGCAGTCGTCCACCTCGAACCGGCGGAATCGGAAAACCCCCATCAGATGCGGAACACGGTCTCTGACGGGCGGTTGCCGTAGTGGAGACGGTACATCAGCGTTGTGAGGTCGATCATGGGCAGGGGAGTGTAGCGCAAGGGAGTGTCCTTTGTGCGTACGGCTACCATACCGCGGAGGGCGCCCACAGCAATGCCGAGCATGGTCATCATGAGCTTGCCCCCGATAATCTGATCTTCGCCGCGTTTTTCAACCTGGTCGCGGAGGTTTTCAATTTCGAAGGTCGTGAGCGAGGTACACGTGAACACGTGGGTCTTGAGCAGCCCGATTACGGCCACATAGGTGCAACCCACCACGAGGCTGATCAGGTTTCGCTCCATGTCAGGGAGCAGGCGCACGTTCATGTCCACCGTCACCGGCGCACTGCCCAGCCGTCGAAGGGCTCGGCGGTTAATCACCGTGGCGCCGTCGACCTCCACGCAGGATACCAAGGAAATATTTACTGTATTGTCTGCCATATGTTTGGATAAATTTCGCACGCGAAATTTTGGTTTAATGTATACTGGTTAATGTTTAATGTTTAAGGTTTAAAGATATCCAAGATTTTGCATCCGTTTAATCTCTAACATCTTAATCACTAATCTCTTAATCTCTAATCTCTAATCTCTTAATCTCTATTTAGCAAGTCAAAGCTGCTGCACGAGCATGCAGTCGACAATCGCATGGTTCGTGTTGAGATTCATGTTCTTGTTTTCGGGGCGGAAATCAATGACGATGGAGTGAGTTCCGGCCGTGAGGGGCACGACGACGGTGTTTGAATAACCCCAGTCGTTCCAGTTGCCGACGCCTCGGTGAGGCATCACGACGATACCGGCGCGCTTCCCGTCGACACTGATGGTGCGGATGGCACACTTGTTTTCGGTGTTGACAGGCCCGTTGCCGTTGGCATACCGCAGACTGATGGCATACTCGCCGTCGACCGGTACTGTCACGGCCACGTCCACAGGTTCCGTAGTCTGGTCGAGTTCGCGGAAACCGCCGCGGTAGCCCTTGATGGGCGATTCAGGTCGGTAAGACACTTCGCTCGAAATCATTTCAGTGCTCTCGCCGGGCATCTGGGCCACGATGGCGGCCCGGTTGCTAAGCGGCTCGGATGCGAAGGATTCCACGCCGTCGGTGGATACGCCAACGACTTGATACTCACCCGGAACGGTTGCCTCAAACGTTGTTTCGCGCGTACGGGCAATCTCCTTGCCGTTGCGCAGCATGATGTATTGCCCGATGTACTCAATCGGATTCCACCGCAGCAGGTTTGCATAGGGAGCCGTGGGGTTCGCCGCGAGGGCTGCGTCGTGCTCAAAGCGGGCGATGGGCGTAAGCGGTGCCTTGACATTAGCGGTATGATTGACCTTCAACGCAGGAATCTCGTTGTCGGCCATGACTATCTCAACGGTATTGTATCCCTTTAGGGTGGTGGGCAGCTTGGGCTCGTGCTTCTTTCCGTTGAGCTTGAAGCTCTGGATGCGGTCGCCGTAGCCGCTGATGGTGATGTCGAGCATGGCGTCGCGGTAGGGGAACTGTCCTAAGTTTCGTGTGGCCGCAAGTTCCTTAGGCACAAAGGGTTGGAAGCTGAGCCCGTCCACGTCGAAGTGGATGCCGAAGAGGATTTTGTGCGTGATGGCGATGTTGCCGCTGAGGCACCACAGCATGTTGGACGAGTTGAGTTCGGTGGCGATGTCGCCGTTGTCCAGCACGAAGTTTTCCTTGTTGGTGGCGAAAAGCGCCGCGGGGCGGAACACGGAGCCGATGGCCTCGAGGGTACCTTCGGGGTTACCGGCCTTGGCGTTGGCAATGGCCCAGAAAGCACCCACCCAGGGCCACAGCGAGTTGTTGTGGTAGGGAGGCATGTCGGCGATTTGGGGGAAGAAGATGCCCACGCCGAAGGGGGTGGTGGGGTTGTTTTCGGTGATTAGTTTTGCACGTTCGGGCGACGCCACATTATATATAATGGCGAGCGCTTCGCCGAGGGTTTCGGCACGCGGGTTCAGGATGGGGAAGTTGCGCCCGTAAGTGTACATGGCGTAGTAGCCCTTGTCGGGCATCCAGAGCCGGGTGTTGATGGCATTCTCAATCTTCTCAGCGTTAGCCACATAGCCGGCCACCTCGTTCTTGTGACCCAACAGGTCGGCGACCTGTGCCAAAACACGCCAGGCCTGTGCATGGACCACCGACGTGCCTAAAGCCTCGGAGGCATAGATGTCGGCGGTCTGCATCCAGCGCGGGTAGCTCTGCTCGCGCCAGTCGATAAAGGACGTTTCGCCGCGCACGAGGCCGTCGGGAGTGTTGACCACCTGGGCGTCGTCGGCCAGCGACTTCTTGATTACGGGGTAGATGAACTCGAGCCAGTCGCGGTCGCCGGTGACCTTATAGACCTCGAAAGCCGCCAGGGCCCAGATTTCGCGGTCGGAGCTAACAGGCCATGCACCGCCGCTGCCGGTGTCCTGCACTATGACGCCGTTGGGATTCACCTTTTTGCGCAGCGAAATCATCGACGCCTCGGGTTGCATATAGGCCATGGACAGGAGAATCGAGTAGCTGACGTCGCGCGTCCACACGCCCGCCCACTCCTTGCCGGTGCGCAGTGTCGTGTCCGGCTCAACGGCGTTGACCATCTCGTCCAGGCCCATATTGTAGATGGCCTGATGGAGCACGTTCGGAGTACTAAGACGCGGATAAGCCGAGATGTCGTTCTTCAAGTTCCATTCCTTTTCGATGCCCATGTAGTAGCCGGGTTGCGCGGAGTAGGTCGAAACGATGTTGAACTGCGTCGGAGCGGTGGCCATGAACTCGCCCTGGGTGATGGTGTCGCCATGCCAGGTGTAGGCTTCGGTGGCCACGATGGTGTCCTGTGCCGGAGCGGTGATGGTCGCGAGACCGAATGATGCTATAATTGCTAATGGTTTGATTTTCATATGCTATGAGGGAAAATATTCTAATCGGAGGTATCGTTTTGTGTCCGGACCAATTGTGAATTCTGCGCTGTTCTTAAGCCCGGGCATCCACACCAGGGTGTGGTCGCGCACCAATATCCAGGCTGCCCGCTTCTGGGTTGCGGAGTACTTGGCGTTGGCGAACAGGTCGCTCACCAGCTTGCTGCGCTTGGCCCCGTAAGGAACCATACGGTCGCCCCGGTGGTAGTGACGCAGCTCCCACACCGGCGCGTCGTCGAGGATTGCCACATCGAAGAAGGCCGTGTTGGCCGACGGTGTCTCGAGTCGGAAAGCCTCCACGGGGCGGATGTCGACTGTGATGCGTACGGGTTCGAGGATGTCGTGGTGGACGTCAACCAGCCAGCTGTCCTCCATGGCCGAAAGTTTGGCGGAATCGGTGAAAATCAGCGCCCCGTGCGATATTTCTGCGATGATTTTGCCGTCGGTGGAGATGTACTGCTTCCCGCTGTCACCGGCATGCTCTATCATCGACTCAACCTGCGTGATGTTAAATTTGCGGTCCTTTATCCACTCAAAGAGGATGGTGGTGGCGTCAGCTTCATTGTCGGCCAGCTCCGCAATGTGTACCGGGCCGAAGGGGCTCATGTAGCGCAGCTTCTTGCTCTCGAGGGTGTCGGCGAAGATCCGGCGGGCACTTTCGAGGTTGCGTATTGTCCGGCCTATTGACGCTCCGGCGCCTGGGAAATGCTCTTCGATGGCCGGCAGGAGGCGGTTGCGGATGATGTTGCGGCGGTGAGCGTCGGATGCGTTTGAACTGTCGTTGACCCACGTCAGCCCGCAGGCCTCTACGTAGCGCTCAATTTCTGCGCGGGTCATCTCCAGAAGCGGACGCACCACGTTGCCGTAGTGCGGTCGCATGGAAGTGAGGCCATCGATGCCGGTGCCGCGGAAGAGGTTGAGCATGAAGGTTTCGACGCGGTCCTCGCTGTGATGCCCCACGGCCACGGCTTGAGCCGTCTCGCGGTCCAGCAGGTAGTTGAACCACTCGTAGCGCAGCTCCCGGCAGGCCATCTCCACCGACTCGCCCGTGCGCTCCATGCGCGCCGGCACGTCGAAATCGCGAACCGAGAGGTCCACGTTCAGCTTCTCGGCAATAGCTTCCGCATGACGCATGTCGCGCCGGCTCTCCTCCCCGCGGAGGTGAAAATTGCAGTGAGCCGCGCGGCACTCGAACCCCAGGGCGTCCAGCACGGCAAGGAGCGCCACCGAATCAGCCCCGCCGCTGAGAGCAACCAGCACCGGAGCACCCCGACGCAGCAACCGCTCGCGCATGATGAACTCAAGCACGCGCGATTCGAAATCGTGGCGGATGATAAGGTGTTCCTTTTCGTTTTTCACAACCACAAAAATAGCAAAAATCCATCAAACCACCCAACATTTCAGCCGAAATTTCCCCGCCCACCCGCAACTATGGAGGCGCAGAGCACCCGCTCGCCACAATCGCCCTCAACGCTATGGAGGTGGCGAGCTCCCGCTCGCCACAATGTGCATCTACGCAGCCCCGGAGGGACGTCGTTGTGATTAACCCCAGGTGAAGCCTGGGGTGGAAAGCCTAATATAAAAAAAGAGCTTCGGAGAGGCGGTGTTGTGATTAGACCCGGGTGAAGCACAGCGGAGCCATGGGGCCTTCGCAGGCGATTTGTCCAAGTGTGGGGCTTCAGCCCCTTCCCCCAAAAAGCGAATCGAGCCACCAACGCATTCCATCACCTCCCTCGCGGCGAAGCCATAAATTTTGTCTTCCGTGCAAGGAGCTTACTCCTTGAAGTTGGCGCCGTGGTGCGAAGCTGTGGAGGTTGCGAGCTCCCGCTCGCCACAATCGCCATCAAAAGCAAGCCCCAGAGTGGCAAACCACAACAATTCCTGTAACTTTCAGAAACTCCAAACCACCACAATGCGCTGACCCACAGTGCATTCACCCCTGTTAAATCGCAAAAGAAAATATTTAGTATAAAATTTCGCCCGAAATATCAGCCACTTAGCCCCAAACCTGGTTTCGTAAACTTGCAACAACCAGATAAACGGCAACTTGCCTCCAGAAGGATGTTGTATCTTTCGCAGCACAAAACCAAACACATGCTATGAAAACGAAAAAGACCTTTGTATTTAATCTTGAATGGGCAGAAGCCCTCGACGGCTTCGGACCCGACGTGGAATGTGCCGTCTATTACGCCATTGTCCACTACGGCCGCACAGGCGAAGTCCTCGAACTCGACGACCCCGCCGTCCGCGTGGCCTTCGATTCATCCGCCGCGACCTCGACCGCTTCCAAAGAGCCCGAAAAGCCCGCCAACCCGAGCAGGAACCCGCTCCGGCTCAGGAACCTGTCGCGGAAAAAGCACCCCAACCGCCACCCGAAATTCACCCAGCCCCTACCACGCTACCCAAGGGAGCTCCAACCCACCCCATCGAGCCTCGAAAATCTGACCCCTGCTCTAATAAAACCTCAAAAACCTCCCCCCCCAAGAAATAATAGTTTGGCTCTTTGAGTAGAGGTTATGATGTTGGAATCCTTTAGGTTTATATTGGAGGCTTGAGTTTATTAACTGTCTGTAAACGAAGTCAGAAGCGACTAACTATCTTAGAATACTGTCAATAATAGAAAACGAACAAGATATTCTTTAGCTTCAAAGTATCCCATTTGGCTTCACGTCGATTGTCTTCAAGGAGCTATTGATAAGGAGAATTAAGTATTATTTATTGCGAGGTTTCATTTACTAACATAATAAGTAAAAAGTAATGAGAACTGAAGGACTATCAACCTTATAGAATGCAATATCAGCGCTTTGAAAACCGTCAAAGCGCTGATATGAAAGGCAGTTCCTATAGGGTCGTTTTTTCTAACTGAATTTTACATTCGGATTATAACGGAGAATAATGGAGCCATATAGCTCTATTTCTTCTTGTGTCATTAGACGAGCTTTACTGGATGCTCGAGTGATTTTTCCATCTTCACCAATGTGGTACTCCTGGATATGTACCGTACCTCGATGAAAAACTTCACCGGAAGGTTTATTTACATGAGTGTGACCCCAGTCGAAATCCATGACCATCCGATGTTCTTTATATAGTTTGGCGCTCAGTGCCTCCCCCATTCTATATCCAAGAAAATACATATTACTATGTCCTGCATACTGAGGTAGACTGGAGGGTTTACCTTCTTCAACACCTTTTCGATGAATCATTTTAGCTTTGACGCCATATTCTTCATGTTCAGATCCAATTACGGTTTCATATTGAGGATTTGAAATCGTAGGATCACTCTCATAGTCTTGACCGTTCGCCATTACATATCATCGAAATTGGTTTCATACTCTACATCCTTGTAGTCGCGTTCGCGCAACCAGTCAAGTAGAGTTATGTCGCGGTCGATGACCCCGGCTGCCTTGAGGTTCGTGTTAAGGGCTTGAGTTAAGTTCATTGTATGAACTTCGTTCGCACTACCCCAAACACCGAAGATATATTCATCACAACCTACCCGTGCTATATAAATTCTGTCAGGGTTGCTCATGGCACCCATTACAACATCATTTGCAGAAGTAAAGTTGTAGATTTGTTTGTAGCGCTGAACCTCGAAGAATTCTTTCTCTCGCTCGCTGACGGCATGCTCTTCCATGTAGGCAAAGAGTTCCTTATCCTCGGGCCAAAGATCGTTTTCGAAAGTCAGGTTCTTGTTGATTTTATATTTCATAGCTTGCGAAGTTTTGTATGAATAAAATCAGGGATGAATGTCACAGGTACCTCTATAGGAACGTCCATTTCAGGATCACCGTAAATAAGGAGACGAGTAGGATTCAGCTTCTCACATAGTGTCATCACAGCATACTTCCACAAATTCCACGCTTTTAATGACTTTTTACAACATACGGCAGAGAGCGCAATTACACTATTTTGAGGAAGTCCATCAAAGCAGTATCGGAATGAATCTACATTACCCCAACTGGCGAGAGGTACTACTTGAAGGCCACATGACTGCCAAAAAGCGGTGACTAATCGAGATTTGCGAATCTGATTGCGGTTCAAAGAATCGAAATCAGGGTTAATGAATAGAGAATAGTCAGGCGCAACTAATAGCTTACAATCCATTATTCTCTTTGTGGTCTGTTCGAGTCTTCGCCAAATAGGTCCTTCAAGGTCGACGTCTTCAGCAAAGCAGTGAATGCCACAATTCGTTCCATACTCAGGTTTCCACCTACAGATAGAATAGTATTCATAGTCGACACTTCCTTGATAAGGAGATACCTTGGCAAAGCCATTGAAGGTAAATTCCAATCCATTATATAAATGGAGATTGTCATAGGTCGAGATCCTACCTAAATGACCTCCACCCCGGCGCAAGCATTTAATGATACCGCCTGGAGAGGTGGACATCCGGTACATCTCTTTACGAGAAAATATTCTCCCGGAATCCCAAAAATATGAAGGTCTTTTTCCTCTCATATTAATATTGGTTTTATGTTAAAAAAAACAAACCACCTAAAAATGATACGCAGGACTTGCAAAAATGAAGCGTATAAGTTATTTTTGCGATTGCATTATTTTTGTCTACGCATCTTGAGTGAAGAGCCCAGGTGGTAAGGCATCTCCGGATTCCCTTGCTACATTTTGTAGTAGGGGAATTTTGGGTTGCTAAATTTACATTTTAACACCCCCTTTAGATTGTTTAATATATAACGTCATTTTTGAGGTTATTAAATTATTATACCACAAAGATAATACATTGAAACGGACTTTCCAAATTTTTTCAGATGAAAAAATAAAGAAAATTGCCAATCAAACTTTACTTTAGAGTGAAAATTGCCGATAATTTGCATCAACAACAACAATTTTCGAGGTCTAACTTATCTAAATACCGAAGGATATCCCATTTGTTATATCTTGCAAGTATTAAATTAACGAGAATATTTTTTTATGTGAAATACTACAGGAGCATGTCTTATAGTTTAACACATCCCAATCTCGCAGGTCCGATTAGAATTCTCAGAGAGAGGTATTAGATGATTATCTAAGCCGTTGTTATAGATAAAGGCAAAGAAATAAAAGATAGCTACCCCTGTGTTTGGAGCAACCGGGAGAATGAACATCCGTAGGCTAAGTAATTATTTAGATAACCCAAGGATAAATATAATTGTAGGTGAACACACGCCCCTTAAAAACAGATTGTAAGATTTCGTTATTCGGGGTCGGGGAGGGTGAGGATGATGCTGACGGGGCAGTGGTCGCTGCCGGTGATGTCCGGGTGGATGGATGCGTCGTTGAGGTAGGGGAGCAGGCGCTTGCTGATGAGGAAGTAGTCGATACGCCAGCCGATGTTCTTCTCCCGGGCCTTATAGCGGTAACTCCACCAGGTGTACGCGTCCTCAACGTCGCCGTGGATTGCTCGGAAGGTGTCCACGAATCCGGCGTCGAGCAGCCGGCTCATGCAGTCGCGCTCTTGGTCGGTGAAGCCGGCACTTTTGCGGTTCGTTTTGGGGTTCTTGAGGTCTATCTCCCTGTGTGCCACATTCATATCGCCGCAGATGATTACAGGTTTATGGCTGTCGAGTTCGAGAACATAGTTCAGAAACTCCTGTTCCCAGTCCATCCGGTAGTCCAACCGGGCAAGTTCCGACTGCGAATTGGGCGTGTAGACGTTGACGAGGTAAAAACCGTCGTATTCGAGCGTTACGGCGCGACCCTCGTGGTCGTGGCGCTCAACCCCGATGCCCTTGCGGACGCTCAGCGGGTGGGTGTGCGCAATGGTGGCCGTGCCGGAGTAGCCCTTCTTGTCGGCGGAGTCGTAGTAGGCCTCGTAGCCGTCGAAATCGAGGTCAACCTGACCCTCCTGCAACTTGGTTTCCTGCAGGCAGAACCAGTCGGCGGCGAAGTCGTTGAAAATATCGGCAAATCCTTTGCCAAGCACGGCCCGCAGGCCATTCACATTCCAAGAAACGAATTTCATACTTTGAAGTCGCAATTCGCTTGCGAATTGCGAAGTTTAAGGGTTAAGTGGTTAGGAGGATAATATAACCGTCACTATATCCTGATATTACGCTGCGCGTCGGGCCTTTATTTCTTTTTGACCACCATCTTGAGCATGGAGGTGTAACGCCCTTTTTTGGCGGTCTGCTTGCCGTAGGCCACGGCGTGATGGGGGCATACATGGTAGCAACGGAGGCAGAAGGCGCAGTTGACGCTCCATTGTGGATGACCTCCGAGCATAACGATGTTCTCCATCGGACACGACCCGGCGCACATTCCGCAACCCACGCAGGCATCGGTGTAGTGGAAGGGCTTGGGCGACATGTAGAACTTGCGGAAAGCGCTCCCGAACACGTCGCTCTTAACCCTTGCAAAACTGCCCGGAATGAGCAGCTCCTTGACATCCCGGCGGATAGCCTCAGCAACTTCGGCAACCCGCGCCGGCGCCGCATCGAGTTTGCGTTGCACAACCTCGGGCGAGTCCACGTCGAATCCGGGCATGAACACATAGGTGTTGGGCATCTGCACGGCGTAGGCGCCGCGGGCCACCCATCCGCGTCCGCCAATCAACTCAGCCCATTTGCGGTTGAGGATGCCCATGTCGTCACCGCAGGTGGTGACCATGTAGTGAGGCACGGCCTGCATCGACGTGGGAATGAACTGAATCACGCGTTCGATAACCGGCGGCACAAGCCATCCGTAGGTTGGAAACGCCCATATCACACGCTCACCCAACTCCTTGGGTTTCAGTGCAATGTGCTCGGGATGACGTAGCTCCTGAGCTGATAATTCGTGGACTTTCTCGCCCAATTCTTTTGCCAGCAACGCGGCAACATAGCGGGTATTGCCCGTTCCGGAAAAACAGATTATCATTTCTTTCGCAGGGATTTTTCGGTGGGACGGTTGGGTTGATTCACCCTGCGGATTGTTACCTGCGTGGCGCCGAAGCCATACTCGGCAAACGACGCATCGGCCACGTCGTGGCCCTTGAAGCGGTGGGTAAGTTCCTTCATAAGTGCCTGACGCAGAACCCCTTCTCCTTTGCCGTGGATGAAAACAATCTTCTGGCCGGGCTTGTGGAGATTCTCGTTCATGACCTCGGTGAAGCGGTCGATCTGCAGGTTGAGGATGTCGGCGTTGCTCAGGCCGGCCGTGCTGTCCAGCAGACTGTCAGCATGGAGGTCGACCTCGATAATCTCGTCCTTGGGTTTGGAGGATTTTGAGAAAGCCCCGCGCACTGCCTCGCGCTCGGCGGCCGTCACATCGCGTTTCTTCTCTTTTATGCCCGCCTCAAGGGCTGTGGCATCAACCTCCATCGCATGTGCGGCACGGTCGGCCCGCACAATATCGAAGGCGATTACATTCGTGTCGAAATAGGGGTTGGGCCGGAAACAGTGAAGTTTGGCGAATTTGGTCGTATCCACCTTTACCTCAATGGCATATGGCGGTTTCAGCTCAAACTCTTTGCCGCGCTTGTAGGCAAGAACCTGCACTGCGAGTCGGTCGAATTCCGGCAGGTCGGCACGCTCGAGCTCGAAGGCGAATTCCTGAATGTTGGGCTCGATTTCGCCGTGGTAGCGCAATGTCCAGCGGTTTGAGTCCGAGCCGCGCGAGAGCATGCTCACGCTGAGATAGTAGTTGGAGTCGTTGACGATGTAGGCGTCGAAAGTAGCTGTGGACAATGTCCTGAGGTCCGATGCCTCGAACCCAAGCACCACATTGAGCTCGTCGCCGGTCTTTGTCTCGACTACCGGAAGGCGTGTAGGCTCCGGGGTGGTGTCCTTGGTCAGATGCGGGCGCACCTCCGGCACTCCGGGTGTCGGGGCCTTCGGGGCCGAGCCGATCACTACGCATTCTTTGAGCAGGACGGGCGTTTCGAATCCGTCCTCGTCAACATAAGCAATTCCGTCGGCGATGCGGACCACGCGCCCGCCGCCTACGGAATTGAGGTATCTTACTGTGTCACCTATTTTTACGGTCATAGTTTATGCGAGGTGCATAAGGTCGCGGTAGATGTCCAGAGCAGCAGTGATTTGTTCAGGTTTCACAACCACATTGATCTCCGGTTGGCCGAAATCCTTAAGCAGGGTAAATGTTATTTCGTCGGGTTTGGAATTTTTCTTATCCTGGCGCATGGCATCCAGCAGGGCGGGGTAGTCGTCGCAGGTAATGTCGTACGCGTTGTAGTTCTTCAGCACATAGGCCGCGAAGCTATGGAGTTCCTCGGAGGAGAAGCCGAAAATCATGTTTGAGAGAATCATCTCAACCACCAGGCCCCATGCCACGGCATATCCGTGAGGAATGGGCGACTTGCGGTTGTAGCCCAGTGTTTCGAAGGCGTGCGCGATGGTATGGCCGAGGTTGAGCACCTTGCGCGAGCCGGTTTCGGTAAGGTCCTGGTCTACAACCTTGGCCTTGAGCTCCACGCTTTGCTGCAGCAGCGGCAGGAGGGCTTCGGAGTCAAACATGGGGTACTGAACGGAGTACTTCATCAGCTTGTCGAACATCTCCTTACTTTCAAGCAGGGAGTGCTTGAGCATTTCGGCATACCCGCTCAGGAGTTCCTGCGCAGGCAGCGTATTGAAATATACGGTCGAAATGATGGCTGCTTCGGGCTCGGAGAACACACCGATCTGGTTCTTGTAGCCGTTGAAGTTAATGCCGGTTTTGCCGCCCACTGAGGCGTCGACAGCTCCGAGCAGCGTGGTGGGGATGTTGATGAAACGGAGTCCGCGCTTGAAGGTCGAAGCCGCAAAACCGCCCATGTCGCTGACCACGCCGCCGCCCACGTTGATGACGACAGTCTGACGCGTTGCGTTGAAGTCCTGCATCTGTTTCCAGATGCCCGTAAGTTCCTCGATGCTCTTATAGGGTTCGCCGGAGCGCACCTTTATTATATGTGCGTTCTGAACGGCCTTGGAGTCGGCAGTAAGCACCGGAAGTACGAACTGGGCCGTGTTCACATCAGTAATCACAATTACCTGCGGGGTGTCGAGCGATTCAACGAGGTCGTCGATGGCCTCGCCTACTATGTTGGTGAAAATCAATTTTTGTTCCATGAGTCTGTTAGTTATGGTTGAATATTCAATTTATTTTGAGTTTATATGTTTATGGGTTTATTTTCTCGGTCGGTTTCCGGTTCGCTCAAAAGCCTAAAACCTAAAGCCTAAACCTAAAGCCTAAAACCTTAAACATTAAACCAATTCTACCTATATAACAACTCAGAAAGAAAAACGGCGCATTCCTCCATAGAATTTAACTCAATATCCGCTCCGGCACGCAGCAGAGCGCCCTCAGGGATGGGCCCGGTTCGGACGCCGATTGTGAAAATACCTGCACGCGAGGCCGATTCAACACCCAGGGGCGCGTTGTCCACGGCCACAGCAAGAGCCGCGTCCACGGCAGCTTTGCGCAGCCCCATCAGGTATGGCTCAGGGTCAGGCTTGCCCTTGGTGACGTCGTGGGCCGTCACGCGATGTTCGGGCGCGAAAGCTCCGGGGTAGTCATGGTCCAGTTTGCTCAGGAGTGAGTTCTGGCCCGAGCCGGTCACCAGCACGCACACCGCTCCGGCACCAAGCACCGCTTCGATGGCCTGTGTTGCTCCGGGCATCAACGGAGGCTCTCCGAGAGCACGAAAGTTGACAGTCTTCTGCCCGTAGAGGCGCTTGATTTCCTCTTCCGTAGCATCACGGCCGAACTGGCGTTGGAAAAGGATGTTGATGGTCGAAGCGCCGGTACGCCCCTCGTAGGCGAAAAATTCCTCCTCGGTGGCGTCGATGCCGTTGGTGTCGGTCATCTGTTTCCACGCCCGCGCATGGCCGGGCATGGAGTCGTAGAGCACGCCGTCCATGTCGAAAAGCACTGCCTGCACCTCCTTCAGCTCTTGGCCTGTGCGACGGCGATATCTTTGTAGCGGACTTTCCATATATCAGAATATCCAGAATTTCTTATGTTTCTTCTTGGGCTCCTCGAGTGGAGTAGGAACGCTGTCGGGTACCGCCGGAGCCTCGATGAGCCCCTCGCGGATGAGTTGCAGCGAGTCAGCGTGGCTCAGCTGTGTCTCAGGCTCGATTTCGTAGCCCTGGGGCACAGCCACCTGCACGCGGGCAAAGCGCGAATTGCGCACACCTCGCTTGAACACATTCTCGATTTGCTCCAGCAGGTTCACGCGTGCGTTGTTCACAACGTCCACGCTCTCCACCACGGAGTTTTCCTTGAACTTTGCCCCTCCGAAGCGCACCTTGTACTTGCCCGGGTGGCCCGATACGGTGATGCCGAACTTGAAAGGCAGCGGCGATTTGAGCACGGCGATGTGGTAGTCAAAGTTCATGGCAATGTCGTTGAAGCCGGAAATGCCCAGGCGGTAGCGGTCGATGTCGAAAGCGAAGGGGTACACGCGCATGATGCCGTCCTGAACCGTCATTTCCACGTTCATATATTTAATGGTGTTATCCGTCTTGTCCTTGAACCTGAGCCACTTACCGAGGGTGCGGTAGGTGTCGGGGTTGATGAAAGCGAGGTTATCGCCGGTCAGACGGATGGCTGCATCAAGCGAGGGTAGTACCAGATTCATGCCGCTGTCGATGCGGCAGGTCACGGCCATGTTGGCGTCGATGGTGCCCGCGAAGTCGTGGATGAGCGGAATGATAGAGTCCACGGCCGGAACGAGTTTGACGAAGCGCCCGATGTTGAAGTCCTCCAGCTGCATGGCGAAGCCGAAGTGCATGTTTTCGGCGCGCGGGGCGGAGTAGAGTGCCGAAAGGTTGATGTTGCCGGCGTCGGAGTTAGCGCATATGTTGTGCAGGTTCACGCCGCCTCCGAACACAAGGAGGTCGCCTCCGAGGTTCTCCATGGTCAGGTCGCTGTAAAGCACGCGGTTGGACGAGAGTTTGAGTTCGGCGTCGATATTCACAGGAATGAGAATCGGCCCGGCGGAGTCGGGCGTCTGTTTGGCCAGGGCGTCAAGCTGGGCCTCCAGGGCGGAGTCGTCGTCGGTGCGTATGGCTGTCGAGGCCCCGCGGCGAACGCGGTCGGCATACGCAGCTCCGGCGAACACGGCTGCCGAGAGCTGGTTCACATCGATGGTGTCGCTCAGGAAGTCGAGGTTGATTTTCAGCGTGTTGCGCGTCTTGGCAGTCAGGGCACGTCGCACGTTGGTTATCTTACCCGAAACTGTCAGGTCCGACTGGCCCACCTCCATGGAAATGTTGGAGATGTTGACGGTGTCGTTGTTGAACTTCAAATCCAGCTTCGAGAAGCGGTTGCGCACCGGGAAGTAGGGAGTGAGCATGCGCGCGCGCCGTGTCGAGAAGCTCCCTTCGATTTTCCACCCCTCGAGGAACTTGCGGAAGCCGTGGGCCAGGTCCCATTCGATTACCTCGGTGTCATCGTCGGTCATGGCTTCGTACACGCGCTTTTTCTTCGGTTGCCCGGGGTGCCGACGCTTCTCCAGCGCGAGTTTGTACACCGAGTCGGGGGCGATGTCGGGGTACTGCTCGCGGATTTTTCGGGCGGTGCGTATGAGTTCACGCTTGGCCGGGTCCTCGGGCAGTTTTACCAGCGAAGCGTTGATTTTTGCGTCATTCACGAGTATACGGCTGTCGCGCGACCCGGCCGAGACGTGCCCTGTGGTGAGGTTCGCCAGGATTTCCGGCACACGCTTGTGGCCGTGGAACCGCCGCAGGACAACATGTCCTCCGAGGTTGCGAATGCGCGCACCGGCACTGTCGGTGATGGACAGTATCTTCAACCGTTCAACCTGCAGACCGCCGCCGAGGGGCACCACGAGGGTGGTATCGGTCGGACGCCCGCTGTTTTCCGCTCCGAGTCCCAGCCGGAGGCTGCGTAACGACAGGTCCACGCCGTCGATAAGGGCCGAGACTGTGTCCAGCTCCAGGCGCATACCCATGAACGGCACCGGATTCTCAGTCGTCTTGGCGTTGGTGGTGAATTTGAGCTTAGCCTCCCCAAGTTCCACCATCTTGTTCGTGTCGGCCGAGAGGAAGTAGATGTTGCGGGCAGCCACGTCGCCGTTAACGTTCAGCATGTGGATTTTATCCTGCTCAAACATCGACGCCACGCCGTTGGCCTTGAGGTCTACCTTGACCGTACCGCTCAGATAACCCGGAATGTAGCGCTGAACCACAGGAGGTAAGTTGTTGAGGTCCACGTTGCCGAGAACGGTGGCATCGAATGCGGGGTCGGTGAGCGGGTGGCTGACTGTTGCAGCACATTCAAGCTTGGTCGCAGGGCCGGCGATGGTGAGGTTGGTGATGTCGATGAAGGTGTTGTCGGGGTCGTTGGTGCGGGTGGTGACGGTTACATCCGCCGCGAGCTCGCGCAGGTTGGCCTTGCCGTAGCGCAGGGTCGACGGAGGCACCACGATGCGCACTATGCCCGCCGGGATGGTGTCCGTGGCCAGATTCATGGGCTCGGTGAGCTCGAAGTTGACGCCTATGGTGGCGTCCGTTCGGAAGTAAGGCGCTTCCAGGCGATAGGCCCGCCGCAGGGAGTCCGGCAGGAAGGTGAGCAGGTCGGTGATGGCAGTTTGGGGCAACTCGAACCTGGCCTTGCGTACAATGGGACTGTGGTCAATGTCGATTTCACCGCCCACTGTGGCCTTGAGGAAAGCACCCCGCAGCTCCATCTCGTCCACGGCAACCAGGCCCGGATGTGCCGGGTCCCAGAAGACCTTGCCGTTGAGGCCGAATTCAATCTGGTCAAGATTGGTTAGCAGGGTAGCCTGCGGGGAGGTAACGTTACCGTCGACTTTCAGTCGGTAGGTTGGGGTGTCGGCGCCATCCACCGCCGCATCCGTCAGCAGAAGTACCGAGGCTGCCGTGGAGTCCTCCGCGTTGTAGAAGCGTATGGCCTTGGGCTCCTCGAGGGCAAAGCGGTTGATGCGGAAACCGGGAACCTTCCCTTCGGCGGCTGTGGTGTCGGCCTTGGCGTTGATTATCTCGTAGTTACCTTTGCCGTTGTGCGCAATCACCATGTTTACGGCCGGCCCGCGGATAATGACGTCGTGGAGCGAAATCTCGTTGTTGGCCAGCAGGCGCTTGATGTCGAGGGCCCCGCTGAGGTAATCGAGCGTCACCAGCGTGTCGGCATACTCCGGCAACACTCCGCGCTCCTCGACCGTCAACGAGTCGAAGGCGTGCGAAATGATGGCCAGGTCATCTATCTCAACTCCCAGAATAGGGAAGGCGGGCTTGAAACCGAGGCTCAGACGCCCCAGCTCGAAGCGTCCGTCGATATATTCGTTCGCTACTTTTTTCACCACGGGCGTCAGATGCTCGGGTTTAAGCAGGTTCACGGCGCAGATGAGCACCGCGCTTATCAACAGCACAAGGGCGAAGATACTCCACCCCAGGGTTTTCAACAGGCCTTTTAGAACTTTACGGAATGACATATGGATATTCGTTGGGGTTGGGCTTGCACGCTGTGATGTGCATGCAGGCCTGGTGGCGTTCGATTTTTACCTTGCACCGGCCCTCGGCGCGAAGGTCATACACTATCTCGGCCAGCAGATTTTTGAGGTCTTCGAATGTACGGTGTGTCTGCGAGGCGTCGTCGCAGATGAATTTGCTGTAGCTGATGTCGAAAGTGGTGGCGTAGCTGTGGGCGCTCTCCTCGGAGGCGTTGCGGTTTACTCTTCGCAGTGCCCGCACCGTGCGCGGGGTTCGCAGTAAGCTGGTCACTTTCAGGCGGTAAGCCCCGCCGCCGCGTGCCGCCAGAGAGTCGCCGAAGCGCTCGCCGATTTCCTGAAGCAGGTCGTAAGCATGGCGCCGCAGGTAGGGGTAGGAATGGTGGAGTGTGTCAACGAACAGCCGGTTGTTGGACTTTACCCGTACAAGATTACGCCCGTTGTGCCACGCGTCGTCGTCGGTGACAATAGGTTTGATGCCTGCCGCCTTGGCGTGGGGCAGGTGAGCATCGGGGAGGTCGGCGAAGGTCTTGAACAACGGACCCACGTTTTTGCTCCGCAGACGCACGCAACCCTCGTCGGGCGCCGCCGGAAGGTGGGAATCATAGGGATTGGTGGTTACGGCCGGCTTCAGGATTGCCTCCAGCTCCGGACGTACATCGCGCCGGCCGCCGCAGGCAACCAGCATCACGCATATAATCACACAAAAAATTACTCGCGTCATAATCAACTGCAAATATAAGCAAAAATCTCCATTTGGTCCACTTGTGGCACCTATAAATTCACTCCCTATGACCACCCTTTTTGCCATCGGATGGCATTTGGTTGGCAGGAAGGGAGTATGATTGGCCCATTTGAGGTTTTTCCGGGATAATGGCCCGGATATCGCGCTTTTTTCGTACCTTTGCGGATAATTTATTCATAATGGATTTCACTCTTGATAAATTTTCCGGCATGGTGGAGAGTGCACTCGCGTCGCTCCGCTATCCCGACAAAGCCCCGGCACTCTTTGCTCCGGTAGAGTATACCCTTCAGGGCGGAGGCAAGCGTCTGCGTCCCTGCCTCACGCTCGCCACATTCTCGGCTCTATCTCATCGCAACCCCGAAGAGGCTATCAATCAGGCGCTTGCGGTAGAGATGTTCCACAACTTCACCCTTCTGCACGACGACGTGATGGACCGAGCCGAAATTCGCCGCGGCCGCCCGACCGTCCACTGCCGCTGGAACGACAATGTGGCCATCCTCTCCGGCGACGCCATGCTCACCTACGCCACCCAGCTCCTGGCCGACGGCGCCGCCGACAAGCTCGCAGCGCTCCTGACCATGTTCAACCGCACGGCCATGGAGGTCTACGAGGGCCAGCAGCTCGACATGGAGTTCGAAACCCGGCGAAACGTCACCATTCCGCAGTACATGGAGATGATCGGCCTCAAAACATCCGTCCTTCTCGGTTGCGCATGCGCACTCGGAGCAATCATGGCCGGTGCTTCGGAGGATGACACGGACGCAATGTACACCTACGGCTTCCGCATGGGCCTCGCCTTCCAGCTGCGCGACGACTGGTTGGACACATTCGGCGACCCGGCCATTTTCGGCAAGGAAATCGGTGGCGACATCGTCAACAACAAGAAAACCTGGCTCCTGATCACAGCAATGCAGGAGGAGCCGGAGGAAATCGAAGGCATCCTCGGCGAGGACCTTGAGGAACACGAAAAGATAGCCCAGGTGGTGCGGGTGTATAACCGCCTTAACCTCAGCACCCGTTGCGAGGACCTCTGCAGGGAAATGACCGCCGACGCCATCCGCAGCCTGGATAAGGTGAAAATGGATGCCGATGCCCGCGAATTTTTCGTTTCGCTGGCCAAAAAATCTTCCACCCGTTCCCACTGATGATCGATACCCACACCCATCTCTACCTGCCCGAGTTCGACGACACCGATGCCGGCTTCGATCCCGCGCAGCTCGGCGGTCAGGTCGCGGCCGTCGACCGCGCCATCGACGCCGGGGTGCACACCATGATTTTCCCTAATGTCGACCGCTCCACCATCGGACCAATGCACCGCGTGGCCGACCTGCGTCCCGAAGCCGTCCGAATGGCCATGGGGCTCCATCCCACCGAGGTCAAAGAGAACTGGGCCGACGAGCTGGCCTACAACCGCGAGCTCCTCAACGCCGGCGCCGACCGCTATGTGGCGGTGGGCGAAGTGGGAATCGACCTCTACTGGGACAAAACCTTCGAGGCCGGGCAGATGCAGGCATTCGATGCCCAGGTGGCCGATGCTGAGCGCCTTGGTTTGCCCGTGATTATCCACTGCCGCGAGGGCCTCGACCAATGCCTCGAAGTGCTCAAGGACCATCCCGATGTACCGGCTGTGTTCCACAGTTTCGGCGGGAGCGAGGCCGATGTGGAGCGGATTCGGAAAGTGGGCGACTACTACTTCGGCATCAACGGCATAGTGACATTCAAAAACTCCACCCTGCGCAACGTCCTCCCGGCCATCGGAGCCGACCGCATCCTCACCGAGACCGACGCCCCCTACCTCGCGCCGGTTCCCTACCGCGGCCGCCGCAACGAAAGCGCCATGATGGTCAAAACACTCGAAGAAATTGCCCGCTCGCTCGGCATGAGTAAGGCCGAGGCCGAGCGCATCACCGAACAGAACGCAAGACGCTTATTCCCCAAATTGTAGCGACGCATGTTCCGTGCATCCCGAACAAGAATATAAATAGTAACCCTCGAAATAAAAAACAGAAAAATATGGCAAAAATAGGATCTGTAATGACCCCTGTCGGTCGTAAGGCCCTCCTTTTAGGCAGCGGCGAGCTGGGCAAGGAAGTAGCCCTGGAGCTCCAGCGCCTCGGCGTGGAAGTGGTGGCTTGCGACAAATATCCCAACGCACCCGCAATGCAGGTTGCACATCGCTGCTACGTGTTCAACATGCTCGACGGCGCCAAGCTCCGCGAGGTTGTGGAACTCGAAAAACCTGACCATATAATCCCCGAAATCGAAGCCATTGCCACACCCACCCTGGTCGAACTCGAAAAGGAGGGCTACAACGTAACCCCCACTGCCCGGGCTGCTTACCTCACCATGAACCGCGAAGGTATCCGTCGTCTGGCCGCTGAGGAACTGGGCCTCAACACGTCGCCCTACCGCTTCGCCTCAACCTTCGAGGAATTCAAGCAGGCCATCGACGAAATTCGTCTGCCCGTCGTCGTTAAACCGGTTATGAGCTCGTCGGGCCACGGACAGTCCACCGTCCGCCGGCCCGAGGATATCGAAAAGGCATGGAAAGAGGCCCAGGAAGGAGGTCGCGCCGGTGCCGGCCGTGTCATCGTGGAAGGTTTTGTGGACTTCGATTATGAAATCACCCTCCTGACCGTGCGCAGCATTTCCGGTACAGTGTTCTGCGAACCCGTAGGTCACATTCAGGTTGACGGCGACTACCGCTATTCCTGGCAACCCCAGCCCATGTCACGCCTGGCCCTCGAACGCGCGCGCGAAACCGCTGCAGCCATCACCACAGCCCTCGGCGGCTACGGCATCTTCGGCGTAGAGCTCTTCATCAAGGGCGACGAGGTAATCTTCAGCGAAGTATCCCCCCGCCCGCACGACACCGGCATGGTGACCATGATTTCGCAGGACCTCAGCGAGTTCGCCCTCCACGCCCGCGCCCTCCTGGGTCTGCCCGTGCCCGGCATCCGTTTCCTCGGTGCCTCGGCAAGCCGTGCTGTGGTGGTGGAAGGCGATTCCGACAAGGTGGAATTCGACAACCTTGAGGCTGCCCTGGCCGAGCCTGGCGTGCAGATCCGTATCTTCGGCAAGCCCGAAGTACGTGGCCACCGCCGCATGGGAGTCATCCTCGCCACCGACGACGACGTTGAAAAAGCCCGCGCCAAGGCTGAACGAGCCTACAATGCGCTCAAAGTCAACGTATTGCCCCGTTAAAAGTTTTTTGTCAAGATAAATCCTGATTAATCTCGAAAAAATAATGAAGGCTCGCCCGGATTGGGTGAGCCTTCAATGCGTTGAGGGGATGTGTCAGCGATTTCGACGGATGCGTCCGCGGAACACGCCGTGACGGTCGGCCACGACGAAGTCCACCGGCACATCGTGCTCGTCGACTTCGATTTCATCGAAAAGCTGGAAATCGTAGCATATGCCGACGGTGAGCGCTTTGGCGGTTTCGAGCAGGCGGTCGTAGTAACCCTTGCCGCGACCAACGCGGTTGCCGGAGCGGTCGTAGGCCACGGCGGGGACAATCACCAGGTCTATATCGTCAATGCTGACTGTGTCGTCGCCGTCAGGCTCCTCGATGCGGAAAGCTCCAAGGTGGAGGCGGCTCTTGTCGTAGGGCAGAATCTCGAGGTTGAGACCATTGACGCGCGGCAGGAAGAATTCCTTGTTGTCGCCCATCACGTCGAAGAACTCACGGGTGGAAAGCTCGTCGGGCAACGAGTTGTAGAGCAATATCTTACGCGCCATTTTGAATGCCGCCATGGAGTTTACCGCCTCAAAAACTCGGTGGGCGGCCTCGAGGCGTTCAGAGGCATCCATCATTGCTTTGCGGGCCCGCACATGGCGCCGAATATCATCTTTATTCATTTTTCTTCGGAGGTGAGGTTAATCAAAAGTTCGTTCATGGTGCCTGATTGCAAGCGTTCCACAGCCTCGATTACCACCGGGTCGGTCGAGTTGACGATTTCAAAATATCCGTCCATGCCGAGGATGTCGCGCGCAATCAGCGCCTTTAATTGGTTAACAATCAACGGCGCGGAAATGTTGATGTAGTACCAGCGCGGCGCCACACCTTTCTGCGCGGCATAGTTCACGAACGACTGCAGGATTACGCCGTCGGTGGGCAGTTTGGAGAGCATCTCGGCCAGGTCGCGGCTTTCGGTGAGCGATTCGCGGTTGAGGTCGGCGTACTCATAAGCGAAATTGCGCAGGAGTCCGGCGTTGGCCACCTTTATATAATAGGAGGTGATGCCTGTGGTGTCGCTGGGAATAAAGATGTCGGGGATGATGCCGCCGCTTCCATAAACCGGGCGCCCGGACATGGTGTAGAACAGCTTGGTGGAGTCCACCGGGATGCTGTCGGCCGAGAAAATCTCGCCCTTGGAGTAGCGCTCGTACACTTCCGACTCGTACTCGTAGTTGTGGCCGGGGGTGTAGGTTTTCTGGATGCAACGCCCCGATGGCGTATAGTAACGCTGGATGGTGAGGCGGAATTCGCTGGAGTCGGGGAGCTCAAACGACCTCTGCACCAAGCCCTTGCCGAACGTGCGCCGCCCGATAATCAGCGCCCGGTCGTTGTCCTGCATCGCTCCGGCCAGAATCTCGCTGGAGCTGGCAGTGAACTCGTCCACAAGTACCACCAGCGGGCGGTCGGCGTAGGCTCCCGAACCGTCGGAGAAGAGGATGTTGTCCTGCGAGGGAATGCGTCCTTTGGTCATCACAATCAGGCGGTTAGGATTCAGGAACTCGTTGGCCATGAGCACCGCCGGATTCATGTATCCGCCTCCGTTTCCGCGCAGGTCCAGGATATAGGCCTTGGCGCCGTCGTACTGCAGCTGGGCCATGACGGACATGAATTCATTGTAGGTGTTGTCGGCGAACTTGCCCAGGCGAATGTAACCAATGGTGTCCGCAATCATGTAGCTGGCGTCGATGGGGCTCACGGGAACCTCGTCGCGTATGAGGTCGAACTTGATGGGGTCAGCACCGCTTCCGCGCTTGACGGTGATGGTCACCGGCGTGCCCTTGGGCCCGCGCAGACGGTGGAACACGTCGTCGGTCTGCGTTCCGTTGCCGGCGATGTTGTCGCCGTCGACGCCCACAATCTTGTCGCCCGGCATCACCCCGGCAGCTTCCGCGGCGCCGCCGTTGATTACTTCTATCACCACCAGGGTGTCATTCATCATCTGGAACGAAATGCCGATACCGTAGAATGAGCTTTCGAGGTCGCGGTTGGCGCGGGTACGGTCTGCCGCAGAGAAATATGCGGAATGGGGGTCGAGGTTCTGCAGCAGGTCGGGTATGGTTTTTTCCACGAGGCTGTCGAAGCTCACCTCGTCAACGTAGTTGCCTTCGATGATGCCGAAAATCTTGTCGAGTTTCTGGCGCGAGGGCAGTGTGGGGTCCTGGCGCGATAGGAAATAGCCAGTCCAGACTCCCACCACAAGGCATATGGCGGCCATCACAGGCAGCCACAGCATATAGTTTCTATTCTTATTCTCTTGATTCATAGTCATTTCAGGTCGCTGATATGCACACATTCAATCCCGGCGCGGCGCATGAGCTCTATGCCGTCGGCCAGACGGTAGAGGTCGTTGAACACAACCCGGCGGATGCCCGCCTGGATGATGAGCTTCGCGCATTCGAGGCAGGGCGAGGCGGTGACGTAGAGGGTAGAGCCGTCGCTGGAGTTGTTGCTGCGGGCCACCTTGGTGATGGCGTTGGCTTCGGCGTGGAGCACGTAGGGCTTTGTGAGGCCGTTGTCGTCTTCGCACACGTTCTCGAAGCCCGCGGGAGTGCCGTTGTACCCGTCGGAGATTATCATCTTGTCTTTCACTATGATAGCTCCGACCTTGCGGCGCTGGCAGTAGGAGTTCTCTGCCCAGATGCCGGCCATGCGTAGGTAGCGCTTGTCGAGTATTTCTTGTTTTTCGGATGTATTTTCCATGTCAAAATAAAAGTGCCAGCCGGTAGGTTGCAAAGGCAACCAGCCATGCTATAGCTGTATTGTAAACTATGCTGAATGCGGTGTAACGCCACGATCCCGTTTCGCGCCCGATGGCGGTGAGGGTGGCGAAGCAGGGGCAGTAGAGGAGTATGAACACCAGGAAACTGAGGGCTTCGGGGGCGGTAAAGTCAGGGCGCCCGGTAGCGGGATTCACGGCAGTGAGACGCCCCGAGAGCCGAGCGTCGCTCACCGTCTCGTCGTTGGTGTAGAGTACTCCGAGGGTCGAGACGACTATCTCCTTTGCCGGAACACCCGCCAGGGCCGCTACCGATGCGCGCCATTGAAACCCCAGCGGCTCCAGCACGGGCGAAATGAATTTCCCGGCCATTTCGAGGTAAGAATCATGCTCGGGGTCGATGGAGCCGGCCGATTGTTCGGTGTAATCCTCCGGCTTCTGGTGCGACGAAAGCGGATAGTAGTTCAGAGCCCATATTATTATGGAGGCGAACAGGATGATGCCGCCCATCTTTTTGAGGTACTGCTTGCCCTTTTCCCATGTGTGGCTCAGCGACGCGCGCATGGTCGGCATGCGGTAGGGTGGCAGTTCCATAACGAAGGGCGTCTCGTCCTTCTTGAACATGAACTTGCGCAGCAGTTTGGCCGTAACCACCGCCACGGCTATGCCCAGCAGGTACAGGCCCATGAACACCAAGGCTGCATGGGCGCTGAAGAATGTGCCGATGAGCAGCACGTAGATAGGCAGGCGCGCGGAGCAACTCATGAACGGGTTGATGAGGATGGTGATGAGGCGGCTCGACTTGCTCTCGATGGCGCGCGTGGCCATGATGGCCGGCACGTTGCAGCCGAAGCCCATCACCAGCGGAATGAACGACTTGCCGTGGAGGCCGATTTTGTGCATTACCTTGTCCATGATGAATGCCGCGCGGGCCATGTAGCCCGAGTCCTCCATGAACGAAATGCAGAAATAGAGTATCAGGATGTTGGGCAGGAAAATAATCACTCCGCCAACACCTCCGATGATGCCGTCGGCCACGAGGTCCTTCAGCTCGCCCTCGCGCATAATCATGTCCACGAGGTTCGAAAGCCATGCCACCGAGTTCTCTATCCATTGCATGGGCCATTGGCCGATGTAGAACGTGGCCCAGAAGATGAAGAACATGATGGCGAAGAAAATCGGAAAACCGAGCCAGCGGTTGGTGGCGATGGAGTCCAGCAGGCGTGTGGCGCCGTTGGTGTCGGCGCTCCCCGGGGTATAGGTTTCTGCAAGGGCGCCGGCGATGAAGCCGTACTTTTCCGCAGCCACGATGGAGGATATGTCCTCGTCGTGGAGCGACTCCACCCTGGCCCGCAACTTGTCGCGCAGCAGGATGATGGGGTCGTTGGCGCCGTTATGCACATGGTGATGCCAGGGCGACTTCTTCTTGCATTCCTGCGCCGCGCAACGGTCGCACTGCGCCGCCGGTATTTCGTCCTCAATCTCGTGGTCCCCTTCAAGCAGCTTGATGGCCAGGTAACGGGGCGAGAAGTGGAGGTTCGACATCGGAGTGGACTTTATCTTGTCCACAAGCTGGCGGATTGCTCCCTCCAGGTCCGGACCGAGGTTTACGTGGACGTGGCGCACCTCGTTGTTGTTGCCGTTGTACACGGAAATAACCGTGTCCAGCAGCGCATCGATGCCCTCGCCGGTCTTGGAAATCACCGGCACCATCGGCACACCGATCATCTTGCCTAAGTTACTGTAGTCCAGCTCACTGCCGCGGCGGCGCACTTCGTCGTACATGTTCAGCGCAATGACCATGCTGCGGTCCATGTCAATCAGTTCGGTGGTCAGGAAGAGATTGCGCTCGAGGTTAGAAGCGTCAACAACGTTGATGATTACGTCCGGGGTATTCTCTCTAAGATACTGACGCACATAGAGTTCCTCGGGGGAATAGCACGTGAGCGAATAAGTGCCCGGCAGGTCTACTATCCGGAATTTATAGTCCTTATATGTGAAATTGGTGGCTTTGGCGTCGACGGTCACCCCGCTGTAGTTCCCGACGTGCTCGTTGGCGCCGGACACGCGGTTGAACAGCGATGTCTTGCCGCAGTTGGGGTTGCCTATGAGCACCACGTTGATGTGGCTTCTGTGTTCACGGTAGCTTTTGTGGTCGCGGTGCTCGGGATGCTCGGCAGTGGAGTGGAGCACTTCCGAACCGGCCGTCGCCAGGGTGATGTCGTCCACCGGCACAACCTCAACCAGGTCGGCTTCCGAGCGACGCAGACTGACCTCGTAGCCCATGATGGAGTACTTGATGGGGTCCTGCAAGGGTGCGTGAAGCAACACTTTCACAGCATGTCCGCGCACAAAGCCCATCTCGATGACGCGCTTTCTGAACGCCCCATGGCCCAGTATTTTCACCACTATGCCCGACTCGCCGGTTTTCAGCTCACTCAGTTTCATGCTCGATATTTTAACCTGCAAATTTCCGAAAAAATTCCGATAATTCAACTATCCCCAATGCCAAAAAAGCTAAAATACCGAAAAGTTGGTAGCAACCGGGTGCCTGGATAGAAAAGGAGACTGCTCCCGAAGGGGCAGCCTCCTGCAAGCTGATATTAGAAGGATTGAATATTAATGCTGGTGCTCGTACTTGAGCGTCATCGAGGGCTGGTCGCACACCTCTGCCGGGCCGAAGTACTGGATGGGGCCGGGGTAGATGTAGCAGGTGTTGTGTGCCCATTCGTCGCGCTGGGAGGCGAACTTCTGGAAAGGCTTGCCGTCAAGGCGTACGAGGGCCTTTTGGATAACGGGCTTATCCTCGGCGTTGCGGCGCTCGATGTTCATCATCATGGTGATGGGTATACCGCCGGGAATCCACTGCACGGCAGGCTTCACGAGGTTGCGGATGCTGGACATGTAGCCGGTCACGCCGGCGTTGATAAGGGCGGTGGCGTTGTAGCCCAGGGAGTAGCAGTAGTCGGCGTCGAAGTTCGAGGGGTCGGCGCAGCGGCCTTCGTAGCCGAAGAAGTGGTGCAGAGGCGAGAACTTGCCCCCGGCCTTGGCGTACTCTTCGTTCTTGGACAGGTAGTCGGCAACCATGCCGCTGAGGAGCTTCTCGGTTTCGATGAGCGATACCTGCACGTTGCCGTGCGGGTCGCGGTCGAGCATGAGCTGACGGGCTACGCCGGCGGGAAGGGCCTTGAGCGATGCCACGTTTTCGGGCGAGAGGTTGGCGAAGATGAATTCGGTCAGCTGGTCGTTGTTCATGTCCTTCACCTTGTCCTTGTTGGCACCGAGGAGCTCGTTGAGCTCGCGGATGAGGCGCTTGAATTCGGGAATGAACTCAATCAGGCCTTCGGGAACGAGGACGGTACCGAAGTTGTTGCCGTCCTTGGCGCGGTCGATAACGATGTCGGCGATATATTTGACAACCTGCTCGAGGCTCATGTCTTTTGCCTCAACTTCTTCGGAGATAAGGCAGATGTTGGGCTGGCACTGCAGGGCGCATTCAAGGGCGATGTGGCTGGCCGAGCGACCCATCAGCTTAACGAAGTGCCAGTATTTCTTGGCGGAGTTGCAGTCGCGCTGGATGTTGCCGATAACTTCGGAGTACACCTTGGTAGCGGTATCGAAGCCGAAGGAGGTTTCGATTACGTCGTTCTTGAGGTCGCCGTCGATTGTCTTGGGGCAACCGATCACCTGCACGCCGGTGTTCTTTTCCTTGTAGTATTCGGCCAGAATGGCAGCGTTGGTGTTGGAGTCGTCGCCGCCGATGATAACCAGGGCGCTGATGCCGAGTTCCTTGAGGATTTCCAGGCCCTTGTCGAACTGCTCAACCTTTTCGAGCTTGGTGCGGCCGGAACCGATGATGTCGAAGCCGCCGGTGTTGCGGTATTCGTCGATGATCGG
>CAYNHP010000009.1:0-41409 GCA_964397235.1 uncultured Bacteroides sp.
TATGGCGGATTAGGCCTGTTCGTTCATCTTTTCAACGTCGGCAACGATGGGATCCACACCCCACTGCTGCTGGGCCAGGCGCTTGTAGTTGTTGTAGCGCCACTGGGCGTTGGCCTTAGCGGCATCGAAGAGCTCCTGTGCTTCGGCCGGGTACTGCTTCAGCACGGCGGCGTAGCGCACTTCGCCCTTGAGGAAGTCCTCGAACTTGCTCCAGTCGGGAGCCTTGCTGTCCAGAGTGAAGGGGTTCTTGCCTTCGTCTTCCAGAGCGGGATTGTAGCGCCACAGGTGCCAGTAGCCGCACTCAACGGCGCGGGTTTCTTCGGCCTGGGAGTGACCCATGCCGCTCTTGATGCCGTGGGCGATACAGGGAGAGTAGGCGATGACAATCGACGGGCCTTCGTAAGCCTCGGCTTCGCGCAGGGCCTTGAGGGTCTGGGCCTGGTCGGCGCCCATAGCCACCTGAGCCACATATACATAGCCGTAGGTGGAGGCGATCAGGCCGAGGTCCTTCTTGCGGATGCGCTTGCCCGATGCGGCGAATTTGGCGATGGCGCCCAGCGGGGTAGCCTTGGACGACTGGCCGCCGGTGTTGGAGTAAACCTCGGTGTCGAGCACGAGCACGTTGACGTTCTTGCCCGATGCCAGCACGTGGTCGAGGCCGCCGAAGCCGATGTCGTAGGCAGCGCCGTCGCCGGCGATGATCCACTGCGAGCGGGCCACGATGAAGCCCTTCAGGGCCATGAGCTCCTTGCAGTTGTCGCAACCGCAGGCCTCGCACAGGGGCACAATCTTGTCGGCCACTTCGCGGGTGGCGGCTACGCTGTGGCGGTTGTCAAGCCACTGCTTGGCCAGAGCCTTGATTTCGTCGGAGCACTTGGGGCACTCGGTCATGCGGGTGAAGATAGCGGCTACGCGGTCCTGCATCTTCTCGGTGGCAATCTTCATGCCCAGACCGAACTCGGCGAAGTCCTCGAACAGCGAGTTGCCCCATGCCGGACCGTGGCCGGCGGCATTCTTGGTGTAGGGCGTCGAGGGCACGGAGCCGGAGTAGATAGAGGAGCAGCCCGTGGCGTTGGCAACCATTTCGTGGTCGCCGAAGAGCTGGCTGATGAGCTTCACGTAGGGAGTTTCGCCGCAACCGGAGCATGCGCCGGAGAATTCGAACAGAGGAGTTGCGAACTGGCTGTTCTTCACGTTGCTCTTCACGTCAACCAGGTCCTGCTTGGAGCTAACTTCCTTCACGCAGTAATCCCAATCCTTCTGAACATCGAGCTGGGTTTCGAGGGGCTTCATCTGAAGTGCCTTCACGCCCTTCTTGCCCGGGCATACGTCAACGCAGTTGCCGCAACCGAGGCAGTCGAGCACATCGACGGCCTGGATGAAGCGCATGCCCTTGAACTGAGGACCGAGCGCGCTCAGGGTGCCGGCTTCGCCGAAGGGCGACTTGGCCACTTCCTCTTCCGTCAGCACGAACGGACGGATGGCGGCGTGGGGGCAGACATAGGCGCACTGGTTGCACTGGATACAGTTCTCCTCCAGCCATTCAGGCACGAAGGCTGCAACGCCGCGCTTCTCGTAAGCTGCGGTGCCCTGTTGCCAGGTACCGTCGGGGATAGCCTCGAAGTCGGAAACCTTCAGCAGGTCGCCGTCCTGCGCGTTGATGGGGCGCACAATCTTGTTGATGAATTCGGGGTCGTCGTTGGCGGGTGCGGGTTCGTCCTCGAGGGTTGCCCATGCGGGGTCAACAGCCAGGGTATGGTACTCGCCGCCGCGGTCAACAGCCTGGTTGTTCTTGTCCACAACGTCCTGGCCCTTCTTGCCGTAGCTCTTCACGATGAATTTCTTCATCTGCTCGATAGCGAGCTCTACGGGAATCACCTTGGTGATGCGGAAGAAGGCGCTCTGAAGGATGGTGTTGGTGCGGTTGCCAAGGCCGATTTCCTGGGCAATCTTGGTGGCGTTGATATAATATACGGTGATGTTGTGCTTTGCCAGATAGCGCTTAACCTTGTTGGGCAGGTTCTTGGCCAGCTCCTCGCCCTCCCAGATGGTGTTCAGCAGGAAGGTGCCGCCGTCGCGCAGGCCGCGCAGAACGTCGTACATGTGCAGGTAGGCCTGAACGTGGCATGCCACGAAGTTGGGCGTGTTCACCAGATAGGTCGAGCGGATGGGGCGGTCGCCGAAGCGCAGGTGCGAGCAGGTGAAGCCGCCGGACTTCTTGGAGTCGTAGGCGAAGTAAGCCTGGCAGTATTTATCGGTGTTGTCGCCGATGATTTTCACGGAGTTCTTGTTTGCACCCACAGTACCGTCGGCGCCAAGGCCGTAGAACTTAGCTTCGAAGCAGTCCTCGTCCATAGCCATTTCGGGCAGGGCGGGCAGCGAGGTGAAGGTCACGTCGTCCTCGATGCCGATGGTGAAGTGGTCCTTGGGCATGGGCAGAGCCAGGTTCTCGAACACGCTCATAATCTGGGCAGGAGTGGTGTCCTTGGAGGCCAGACCGTAGCGGCCGCCTACAATCACGGGCGCGTTCTCCTTGCCGTAGAAACACTCCTTCACGTCCAGGTACAGGGGCTCGCCGGTGGCGCCGGGTTCCTTAGTGCGGTCCAGCACGGCGATGCGCTTGGCAGTGGCGGGCACGGCGGCCAGGAAGTGTTTGGCGGAGAAGGGACGGTAAAGATGCACGGCAACCATACCCACCTTCTCGCCCTTGGCGTTGAGGTAGTCGATGGCCTCTTCGGCAGCCTGGGTCACGGAACCCATGGCGATGATCACGCGCTCGGCGTCGGGCGCGCCATAGTAGTTGAACAGGTGGTATTCGCGACCGGTAATCTTCGAAATCTCACCCATGTACTCCTCAACAATCTCAGGCACAGCCTCATAATGCTTGTTGCAAGCCTCGCGGTGCTGGAAGAAAACGTCGCCGTTCTCGGCCATGCCGCGGGCCACGGGGTCCTGAGGAGTCAGGGCGCGCTTGCGGAAGTCCGCAACAGCGTCCATGTCCAGCAGCGGAGCCAGGTCCTCATTGCTGAGGGCTTCGATTTTCTGGATTTCGTGAGAGGTGCGGAAACCGTCGAAGAAGTTCACGAAAGGAACTCTCGACTTGATGGTGGCCAGGTGGGCAACACCGGCCAGGTCCATAACTTCCTGAACCGAACCTTCGGCCAGCATGGCGAAGCCCGTCTGGCGCACGGACATAACATCCTGATGGTCACCGAAAATCGACAGCGCGTGGCTGGCAATCGTACGGGCCGAAACATGGAATACGCTCGGCAGAAGCTCGCCCGCAATCTTGTACATATTCGGAATCATCAGCAGCAAGCCCTGGGAGGCAGTGTACGTTGTGGTCAGCGCACCGGCCTGCAGCGAGCCGTGAACCGCTCCGGCTGCGCCGCCTTCCGACTGCATCTCCTGAACGGTTACCGTTTCGCCAAAGATGTTTTTGCGGCCGCCTGCGGCCCATTCATCCACATATTCGGCCATCGTTGATGACGGTGTAATAGGGTAAATAGCAGCTACTTCCGTGAACATATAGCTCACGTGAGCAGCAGCCTGATTACCATCACAGGTCAAGAATTTCTTTTCTTTACTCATAGATTTTGTAATCTTATATGTTGTTTTTGAATTTCTTTCGAAAGCAAGCTCTTTCTCAGCAGGTTTGATTCGCAAAGATACGCAAAATTCCCTAATTCTCGAACTCTTGAGACGGAAAAATATCAAATGCCCCTCTGCGGTGGCGTCAGGGCACAAAAAAAGAAGCCCTCTCCGCGGAGTGGGGGCCTCTTATGGCTTGTTCGGGAATAGATAACCCGACTGTCCGTTGGCTGATGATTATTCAGCGGCGGGAGCAGCAGCTTCAGCTACTTCAGCTACAGCTACTTCTACGCTATCGGGAGCTACGCTGTCAACAACAGCAGCAACTTCTTCTACAGCTTCTACAGCGGGTGCTGCAGCTTCTTCAGCAGCTTCAGCAGCCTGTTCCTTGTTACCGCAAGCGATCATGGATACGCTGAATACAACGGCAGCGAGTAAAACTAACTTTTTCATTTTCGTTTTGATTAAGTAATAAAACAATTGTTTGCTTCAAAAACGCCACAAAGTTAGCGAACATTTAGGAATCGACAAAAATTTCGGGTTGATTTTTTTATGAAAATATGTTTTTTAACACTTTTTCTCGCTATGAAGCCCATTTTTACCCTCCGCGGCTGGACAAATGAGCGCAATTTCGTATCTTTGCATCCGTTCTCACATCCATTCACGGCCATGAAAAAACTTCTCCTTTTCCTGCTCTCGCTCTCCTTATATATTAATGTGTCGGCCTACGAATTGATTCGCGGGCAATTCGCCGGCAGCGAAATATATCCCGGCACTGTGCGTGATTTCGTCGTCAGCGTCCCCGGAGGCTACGACCCCGCCGGCGCACCCCTCCCGCTCTATGTGGGGCTCGACGGAATCCTCTGCGATGCTCCTCACCGGCTGGATTCTCTGGCGGCTGCGGGCGACATCCCGCCCATGATCGGCGTTTACATCCAGTCGGGCCTGGTCAGGAACGATGCCGGCGACATTGTGCGCTACAACCGCAGCAATGAGTTCGACGCCATCACCCCGGCCTTCGCCAGCTTCCTCGAAGAGGAGTTCCTGCCATACGTCGCCAACCTCACCACCGCCGACGGTCGCCCCATCCGCTTCACCGACGACCCGCAGCAGCGTATGATTTTCGGCCTCAGCAGCGGAGGCATCTGCGCGTTCAAGGTCGCCTGGCAACGCCCCGACCTCTTCCGGAAGGTCTACACCGGTTGCGGCACCTTCGTGCCCATGCGCGGTGGCGAGCAGCTTCAGGTGCTGGTGCGCAAGGCCGAGCCACGCCCGCTTAAGGTTTACCTCCAGGACGGCTACTCCGACACCTGGAATCCGGTTTTCGGAAGCTGGTTCGAGGCTAACGTGTTGCTCAACAGCGCCTTGGAGTTCGCAGGTTATGAGGTGAACCACGACTGGGCCGAAGGGGGTCACAGCGTAAAGCGCACCACCGAGATTTTCCCCGAAGTGATGAAGTGGATGTGGAGCGACGGCGACGGACCGCGCCCGACGGGCAACGGCACCCTTGCGGCGACCCTCGTCGAAGGGGAGGACTGGGCCGAGGTGGACACTGCGCCGCTCGGTGCCCCTGCGGCGGTAGAGGCACGTTACCCCGACGGAGCCTTCGTGGTGCGCCCGATCGCCAACTCTAACCTGCTGGAACAGGCCATTTTAACCGCCGACGGAACCGAGCTCTACGCCCAGCCGTTCTATTACCTCCACTCCATCTCGGAGGTGCCTTTCGTTGTATCCGACATGGCCTTTGACTCCGACGGCTACCTGTGGGTCCTCACCAACGCGGGCATCCAGATGCTGGACCAGAACGGGCGCGTGCGCGGAATCATCAGCCTCCCCCGGGGCCACGAGTTCAACGCCCTGAACATCGGTCGGAATGAGGTGACAGTCTCGAGCCCCGACGGAACCACCTTCCGTCGCCGCTTCACCGTCAGCCCCGCAACCCCGGGCATCACCCCCAAATCGCAAGGGCAGGGTTAATTCATAATTCATAATTCATAATTCATATGACTTGCTTCGTAAGGGCCTGCGGCGATGACATGCTTCGTAAGGGCTGGGCGGCGCAGGAACCATAAATTTTGTCTTTAGTGCAAGAAGCTTGCTTCTTGATGTCCGTGAGTTCGGCAAAAATTTCGTAACTTTGCAGAAATTTTATTAGAAAACACCGCAAACAGATATGGCATTACAATGTGGAATCGTAGGGTTGCCCAATGTGGGTAAATCAACCCTGTTCAACTGCCTCTCCAACGCTAAAGCACAATCGGCCAACTTCCCCTTCTGCACCATCGAGCCCAACGTGGGCGTCATCACCGTGCCTGACGACCGCCTGACCAAACTCGTGGAAATGTGTAACCCCAAGAGCGTGGTGCCCGCCACGGTCGAGATTGTCGACATCGCCGGCCTGGTCAAGGGCGCATCCAAGGGCGAAGGTCTGGGCAATAAATTCCTGGCAAACATCCGCGAGACGGACGCCATTATCCACGTGCTCCGCTGCTTCGACGACGACAACATTACCCACGTCGACGGCTCCGTGAACCCCGTGCGCGACAAGGAAATCATCGACTTCGAACTCCAGATCAAGGACCTCGAGACCGTCGACGCCCGCCTGGCCAAGACCCAGAAAGCCGCGCAGACCGGCGGAGACAAGGTTGCCAAGATGCAGGCCGGCGTCCTGCTGGCCATCAAGGAGGCCCTGGAGAAGGGGCGACCCGCCCGCTCGGTGACCTTCGAGACGATCGACGAGGAGAAATATGCCCGCGAGCTCTTCCTGCTCACCTCCAAGCCCGTGCTCTATGTGTGCAACGTGGACGACGCTTCCGCCGCCTCCGGCAACCACTATGTCGACGAGGTCCGAGAGGCCATCAAGGACGAGGGCGCCGGCCTGCTCATCGTGGCCGCCGCAACTGAAAGCGATATCGCCGAACTCGACACATGGGAGGAACGCCAGGAATTCCTGCAGGAAATCGGCCTGGAGGAGAGCGGTGTGAGCCGACTAATCCGCGCGGCCTACAACCTGCTGGACCTGCAGACCTACTTCACCGCCGGACCCGACGAGGTGCGCGCATGGACATTCCGCCGCGGCTCCAAGGCTCCCCGCTGCGCCGGAATTATCCACACCGACTTCGAGAAGGGCTTCATCCGCGCTGAAGTCATCAAATACGACGACTTCGTCAACCTCGGTGGCGAGCAGGCCGTGAAAGAGGTCGGCAAGATGGCCGTCGAAGGCAAAGAATATGTTGTCCAGGACGGCGACATAATGCACTTCCGCTTCAACGTCTGAGCCAACTCAGGCTAAACGTTCCTATACCGGCACCCGCTGAAAATTTCGGCGGGTGTCGTTTTTATTGCGCATATGCACGGTCCAGGGCGGCGTTGATGCGGCGGTTGGCGTCGACGAGGCGCGCCGGGTCGATGCGGTTGTTCTTGACGGCCTCCACGATGATGCCAACGATGCGGGCGGGGCGGTCGGCTTCGAAGCCCGTGGAGATGTTGTTGCCCATGATGAGCATGTCGGCTCCGGCGTTGATGGCTTCGACCACGGCGTCCTCGATGCGGTAGTTGTCGATGATGCCCTGCATGAACATGTCGTCGCTGAGGATGATTCCGTCGTAGCCCAGGGAGTCGCGCAGGATGTCGGTCAGGATGTGGCGCGAGAGGGTGGCGGGCCGGTCGGGGTCGAGCCGGCGGTTGAAAATGTGGGCCGTCATTATCAGGTCGGCGCGTCCGCTGTCGATGAGCGCCTTGAAAGGCTCCAGCTCCGCGGGGGTCCAGGTTTGGGTCACGTCGGTAAGGCCGTAATGGGAGTCGGATGTGGCGCTCCCGTGGCCCGGGAAGTGTTTCACGGCAGCGAGGATGTTGCGGCTGTGGAGACAGTCGACGGTGATGGCCGCATGCTCGGCAACTTTTTGCGGGTCAGCGGAATAGGCGCGGTCCAGCTCGCCGATTACGGGGCAGTCGTCGCGGTGGATGTCCAGCTCGGGGGCGAGGTTGACGTTGATGCCGGCGGCTGCGAGTTCGTCGGCCATGAGCCGGCCATAGAATGCGGTGGTGTCGGGGTTGTCGATTTCGCCGATGGTGCGCGCGTCCGGCAGGGCAGAGTAGCCGTAGCGTGGCTTGAGCCGCTGCACTTTTCCGCCCTCCTGGTCGGCGGCGATGAGCACGCGGTTGCCCGCAAGGCGCTTGATGTCGGCGGTGAGGCGCGAGAGCTGATCGGCCGAGGTGATGTTGCGCGAGCCAAGGGTGCGGGTGCCTGTGAGGTCGATGTCGAACAGGATAATGCCGCCCACACCGAGGTCCGAGAGATAACCCACCACGGGGTTGTCGGGGGTGATGGAGTCGCCCTTGAAGCCTACCATGAGCATCTTGGCCGCCATGTGTCGGAGGGAATCGTCGGAAAATTCCGGCTCCTGCGCAGGGGCGTGAAGGGCGGTGAATATGGTGAGGGTGATGAGAAACGAACGGAGGAGTTTCATGGATCAGAGGGTTATGACAAAAAAATTCAGATAAAACGGACAAAAGCTGCTTTGGGACAATCGATTGCCCGGTGAAATTGAAGCGAGCCGTCGGGGGCAACGCTGTAGATTTCCACCGCGCCGGCATCGCGGCATGCGGCTAAGAGCCAGCGGCCGTCGGGCGATAGGGTGAATGTGCGCGGATGGGTGCCCGTGGGCGTGTGGGCGCGGAAAGTGAGCTCGCCCGAAGCGGGGTCGACGTCGAACATTGAGATGCCGTCGTTTTGGAGACGCAGGGATGCGTAGAGATGGCTGCCGTCGGCCGAGAGTTGGATGTCCCCGGCGCCGTGGCCGCCTCCCATGGGGCTTGAAAAGTATTCCCGGGCCACAAGCGCGGAATCGCTGACGCTCAGAAGCAGCACCTCGTCGGAAATTTCGTTGATGAGGTATGCCCGGGCGGCGGATGAATCGTACACAATATGGCGCGGACCTGTGCCCGCTTTGAGCCGGATGTCGCGCTCAGGATGGTGAATCAGGGGCTGGCCGGGGTCGCCGGTAAGGCCGGCCGAATGGATGCAATCGGCTCCCAGATCGTTGACATACATTGTGTTGCCATCGTTGGAGAAATGGATGAAATGGGGATGCGAACCGGCCTGACGGCGCTCCACCGGGCCGTTGCCCTCGAATTGCAACTGTTCGCACATCGGCCCCAGGGCACCCCCGGGCAGTACGGGGAAAACGGAGACCGTGCCGTCGCCATAGTTGGCCGTGGCCACAAAGCGTCCGTCGGGCGTCAGGGCGATGTGGCAAGGGGAGTTGCCGTGCACTTTCTCGCGGTTAATTAAGACACATGAGTCGCCCTGAAGACGAAATGCACTCACTGAGGCATCCTCGGGGCCGGTTTCGGTGACGGCATATATAATTCCCGCATCGGACACGGCAGCAAAGGAACTGAAGGCCACCGGAATTTCCAGCGGGTTCTTGACGCAGCCTGAGGCCTGGTCGAAGTCATAGATTTTCAGGGAATTGGAATCGGCATAGGAGCCTATCATTACCCTCGGGTTCTGTTCCGAAGGGCTACATGCGCACATAAACATGATGAAAATTGTGCAAAGTGCTGATTGTAAAGCTTTCCTCATGGTTAAAAACTCGGTGGAAATCGTTTTGACATAGGGTTAGAAGACGACCGTAGAGGCCACGGCTACGGTGAGGGCCGCCACGGGCGCGTGGGTATAGCCGGCGCGCAGGGCGGTGCTCCAGCGCGACGTGAGGCGATAGTCCAGGGCGGCCGTTGCGCTGAAAATGAAGCGGTTACAGCTGGCGAAGGGAAAGTTTTCGGTGAGATGTCCGTAACCGAGGGCGATTTCCGGCTCGAAGGCGAGTTCGCGGGTGAGTTGGAGCCGGTAGAAGGCGCCGAGGCTTGCGGAGACCATGTTGTAGCGGTCGAAGTCGGTGGTGCGGGCCGTGGCGCAGGCAATGGTTGCGCTTGCGCCCCAGTGGTCGCTCAGCGGGAGGGTACCGCGGACTCCGGAGGTGAAGATGGCATGAAGGTGCTGATAGTGGAACTCCTGCAGCGGCCAGATTACGCCGGACACAACGCCGAACGTTGGGCGGAACTCGGCGGGAGCGCCCCAACTGTAGTGCCGCCGGAAGATGGCTCGGGCGATCAGGTTGCCGATTTCGGCCGAAGCGACGCCGATTCCTGCGCCGGCAATGACGTCGGAGGTGTAATGCCGCCCGGCGAAGACGCGCTGATAGCCTATAGCGGAGGCCGCCGCGTAGGCTCCCACGCTCCACCAGGGGGATTGGTCGCCGAGCTGGTTGGAGATAGCCGACGACAGGGCGAAGGCCCAGCTGCTGTGGCGCGAGGGGAAGGAGTGGTTATCGGTGCGGTCCGGGCGCAGCTCGTGGACGGTGTGCTTGAGCACCTCCGTGGCGCCGACGTTGATGACCAGGCCGCTACCGGCGGCTACAACGCGCTGAAGCGGCCGGATAGAGTCCAAATCAGCGGCCTGCATGGCGCAGGTCGCTGAAAGGAAAAGTATAGTTAAAATTCTGCGGATCAATCTTCTATGGATTTAAGAACGAGTCGGAAGAGGTCGGGACGGATGTTCAGGCGGCTGAATGCCACATTGTCGCGGGTGGGGTTTACGCGGTTGGTGAGGAAGATGAAAATGAGGTCCTGAGCGGGGTCGATCCAGAAGATGGTGCCGGTGAAGCCGGTGTGGCCCACGACGGTGGCCGGTGCTTCATCGCAGGTGGGGGAGTAGCGGGGATTCTCAACGTCGGGTTTGTCGAAACCGAGACCGCGGCGGCAGGTGGGACTCTTGGAGGTCATGAACAGGTCGACGGTTTCGGGCGAGAGGATCTGGTGGCCGCCGTAGGTGCCGCGGTTGAGCCACATCTGGCAGATTTTGGCCAGGTCGCTTGCGCAGGAGAAGAGGCCCGCGTTGCCCTGGACGCCGCCGGAGAAATTGGCGGTTTCGTCGTGGACGTAGCCCTTGAGGGTCTGGCGGCGCAGGTAGGTATCCTTTTCGGTTGAGGCGATATTGGCGCCGGAGTAGTGGGTAAGAGGCTGGTAAACGGTGCGGTAAGCGCCGAGGGGTGCGAAGATTTCAGCGTTCACGAACTCATCGTGGGCGCGGCCTGTGGTGCGCTGCTCAACGTCCATGAGCAGGCAGAAGTTGAGGCAGGAGTAGTTGTAGTCCTTGGTAGCGCGCAGGGGCAGGTTGTAGATGCGGCCCATAATGGTGTCGTAGGTGGACTTGCCGGTGAAGAGGCCCTTGGAGGCTTCGATGGGGAAGTCGGCCGATTTGACGCGATTCACGATGTCGGTGCGCAGCTTGGCGTCCTTGTGGCCGTAGGCGCCCTTCTGGATTTTGATGGGGTGCATGGCGTCGGCTTTGCCGGTGATGAGCTGCCCCTTGAAGGTGTTGGTGTCCATCATGGTGGTGAACATGTTCAGGGCCGCCGGCATGCCGGTTTCGTGGTAGAGGAGCTCGCGGATTTTGATGTGCTGCTTGGCCGAGTCCGTGATTTGGGGTATGAGCTTGCCCAGGGAGTCCTCAAGGGTAATGAGGCCCTGGTCGTAGATTTTCATGATGCCGGGGAGGGTTCCGAGCGCTTTGGACACGGAAGCGAGGTCGTAGGCGGTCTGGTAGTCGACCTTGGCGGCTTCGGCGTCGTTGGAGAGGCGGCCATAGGCTTTTTCGAAAACGATGTTGCCGTTGCGGGCCACAAGGACCTGACAGCCGGGGAATGCTTTGGTGTCCAGACCCTTTTGCACCAGGGCGTTGATGGAGTCGGGTAGCCATGCGGCCATTCCTTCGGCCACAGGTGAAGTGTAGCCCAGGCGGGTCTTGGGGTAGGTAGCACCGTCGCCCATCTTGGCGATACCTGCGAGGTTGACGGGGAGCTTGCCGCTGACGTCGATGCCGGCGAAGATGGCCTCGGCGGCGCTTACGCGTTCGGCCGCAATGTCGTCATAGGCCAGGACGATGGCCTTGAGGTCGGCGAGGGATTCGCGGAACTTGGCCATCTTGAAGGGGTTGATAAGGAACACGCCCACGGTGTTGGGGTTGGCCTTAACTACCTGACGGAAAGCGGCCTGGGAGGCGGGGGAGTCGTTGTAGACAGCGGCGATGACCACATCGCTGCCGCCGATCTGCTCCAGCGACTTGGCGCCGAAGAGTTCGCCGGTGGTGTAGCGCACGTTGGCCTCGGCATAGTGGCGGACGGTGCGGGCGAAGTCGTTGTCGCCCTTGGCGCCTATGTTGACCACGGTGAGCTTCTTGCCCGGAACGGGGTCCAGGGGCAGGAAGGAGTCCTTGTTGTTGAGGACGGTGATTGAAGCGGCTGCCAGGCGCTGGATAAGAGCCTCAGCCTCAGGGGTGTTGAGCTCCTTGGAGAGTTCGGCTATGTTGGTGTTAACCTTGGTTCCGGCGTTGAAGTAGTATTTATAGCGGAGCACGCGCTTGCAACGCTCTTCGATGAGCTGCTTGGAGATTTCGCCGCTCTTGACGGCGGCCATGATGGCAGCGATGTCCTCGCCGCACTTGGGCACGTTCAGGAGCACGTCGGCGCCGGCCTTGAGCGCGGCCACGGCCACGTTTCGGCCGCCGGTGCTGTTCATGGCGCCCTTCATGGAGAGGGCGTCGGTGTAGATAAGACCGTCAAAACCAAGCTCTTCGCGCAGATATTTGCTGTTGATGACGGTGGAGAGGGATGCCGGGGCACCGGAGGGGTCAAGCACGGGAATGGCGATGTGGCCCACCATGATGCCGGAGCATCCGGCGTTGGTGAACTCGCGGAAGGGCACGAAGTCGACGTTGCGCAGGCGGTCCATGTCGTGGTTCACCACCGGCAGGGCCTTGTGGGAGTCGGTGTCCGTGTCGCCATGGCCGGGCCAGTGTTTTGCAACGGCCTGCACGCCGCCGTCCTCAAGGCCGAGGGAGTAAGCCACGGTGGCCTTGGCTACGCGTTCGGGGTCCTCGCCGAAGGAGCGGTAGCCGATAACGGGGTTGGCGGGGTTGGAGTTGACGTCGGCTACGGGGGCGAAGTTTACCTGGATGCCCACCAGGCGGCAGTCGCGGGCCATCTCCTTGCCGTAGTCGTAGAGCAGACGGTAGTTCGTGATGGCGCCCAGGGCCATGTTGTGGGGGAATCGCGGGGTGTTGGCGATGCGCATGGGCAGGCCCCACTCACCGTCGAAGGTCATCAGCAGGGGCACCTTGGCCAGCGACTGCGCGTAGTTGGTCATGGTGGCGTACTGCTCCAGGCTGCCTTTGGAGAAGAGCAGGCCACCGCATTGGTTCTTTTCTACGAGGGTGCGGATGAGCGCCTCGGAACCTTTGCCGTCGGTGGGGTTGGCGTTGGGGAATACAAGCTGAGCCACGCGCTCGCGCTCGGAGAGGGTGGCATAGACGGAGTCGGCCCAGCGGTCGGCTTCGGCGCGGCGTGCTTTCTCGACGTTGGTCACCACGGCCTGGGCACCGAAGGTTGCCGCCAGAGCGAGGGTGAGGGTCGCAAGTGAGGTTTTAAGGTAATTGTGCATGGGGATTAATTGAGCTGCGCTCAAGTTTATGGGTTTATTTCGAGCTTTGCTCGAGTTTATGTGTTTAGGGGTTTACAGGTTTATGGGTTTAGGTGAGCTTCGCTCAGGGTTTATTCTTATTCTTTTGGTTCTTTGGTGGTTAGGGTCCAGCGGTAGACGGGGTCGCCGCCGAAGGGTTTGCCTTTCCAGGCGCCTTCGGTGAGGTAGTGGAGCATGTCGTTGTAGACTACGTCGGACGATTCCACAATCCAGTCGCCGTGTGTGAGGCCTTCCATATAATCGCCGCCCTTGGCGAGGTAGTCGATGGTGACCACGCGGTAGGTGCGGTTGTCGTCCAGGGGTTTGCCGTCGATTTTGACTTCGCCGAGGCGGTTGATGGTGCCGGTGGTGTCAATTTCGGCGTACATGTTGGCGGTGATGCCGTTGCCGCCGGTGCGTGCCATCACGCCGAGGACGTCGCGGAGGTCCTTGCCCTTGATGTCGAGCACCACAATTTTGTTGGCGAAGGGCAAGAGGTTGAGAATCTGACCCTTGGATACGTTGCCTTTGGGAATGGCGATTCGCAGGCCGCCCTTGTTGGCCAGGGCGATGTCGACGTTCGGAGCCATTGCCTTGCCCTGGGCCAGGAGGAAGTCGACGAAGAAGTTGAGCATCTCGGGGCTTGATTCGGAGAGGTCGGACTGAGCTTCGGACACTTTGTGGTTCATCAGCGAGTCGACGCCGACAGAGTAGCGGGCTATGAGGTCGGCCAGGTCAGGGTCGGGGTTGGCGTCGTAGCGGCTGTCCAGCGGCAGGAGCTCGTAGGTGGGCATGGCGGAGCCGAGGCTGTCGAGGTTGATTTCGATTTTGCCCAGGTGGCGGCCATATTTGCCTGTCTGCGTCACGAGGATGGGCTTGCCCTCGAGGTTGGTCATATGCGAGCGACGGTAGCCCTCCGGGGTGTCGGGGTCGATTTTATCGTGGGAATGGGCGCCGATGATGACGTCAATGCCGCGGCTGTTCACGGCCAGGATTGAGTCGCCGATGAGGCCCGCGGGGTTGTAGCCGATGTGGGAAATGGCGATGACAGCGTCCACCTTGTCCTCGGTGCGCAGCTTCTCGGCGGCGAGGTTTGCGCTGGCAACGATGGGGAGGAATTCCACGCCGTCGTAGTTCCCCTTGGCAATCATGCCCTCGGGGTCGAGGTTGATGCCGATGAATCCGATTTTCTTGCCGTTGAACTCCTTGATGGTGTAGGGCTTGAACTGGTCGGCCAGGCGGGTGCCGGAGAGGTTGTAGTTGGTGGATATTTTTTCGGCATTGCTCAGGGCCCAGGTGGAGGCTACGGAGTCGATGCCGTTGTCGAACTCATGGTTGCCGAGGATGCGGATGTCCACGCCGAGGATGTTGAAAATTTCCTGCTCCACCATGCCCCCGTAGAGGTAGAAGAAGAGGGAGCCCTGGACGGCGTCGCCGGCGTCGACCAGCAGCACGTTGGGTTCGGCCTTACGGATTGAGTCGATGGCGGCTTTGCGGCGGAGTGCGCCCCCGAGGCCGTCCTCGTTGACGATGTGGGAGTGGGTGTCGTTGGAGTGGAGGATCACAAGCTTGTTGGATTCGGGTTTGCAGCCTGTGAGCAGGAACAGGAGCATTACCACCGATATTGCTATGAGCGAAAGGGCGGTAACGAGCAGTGACGGGGACTTTTTCATCGCGCGGAAATGTGTTGGTTTACCGGGGACAAAGTTACGAAAAAATGCACAATGCGCAATGCCCGATCGGCAATTCTTTTTGAAAACAAAATGCAATGCGGAATATAAATTATTGAATGCAACGCGAGGAAATTCGCAGGGGAATACTTAAATTTGCACACTGAATTGGAATTTTCGCCTCAGTGAGGCTTAACTAATAATACTTTCTATAAAAATCAACGCATTCCTCAATGAAACAATCCTTTCCCTACATTCCGCCGGCAGCGGAATCGCAGTTGGTGTACACCGACGGCGAATTGATGGAAGAGGCTGTAGAGGCATTTGAGAATCAACAGTACCTCAAGTCCCTGCAGTTGCTGGTAGATGCCCTTGACGGCGATTTCGCCAAGCGCTACGGCAACTCCACCGGCACCTCTTTCAGCATCCCCCACGGCTCAATCGTGGTGCACATCGACATCACTCCCGAGGTCCTGAACATCAGCGCCGACTTCCTCAAACTGCCCAAGAGCGGCCGGGTAGCCATGCTGCGCCAGGTGGCGGAGATGAATATCAACAACCTGATGCTGGCGCGCTTCGTCAAGAGCGGTGATTACCTGAAAATGGAGTATTCCTGCCCCATCACCGACACCCATCCTCACAAAATCCACGCCGTGATTCACAACATCTGCGCCATCGGCGACCGCTACGACGATGAGCTGTGCACGCGCTTCCACACCGAACGCTGCTACACCCCGCGCGTGACGCCTTACACACCGGCGGAAGTGAACGCGGCCTACGAAGGCCTGCATGCCGTTGGCGAACAGGCACTTAAGGCGTCGGCTGAGTACTGTGCCAAACGTAATTTCATCTATGCCTGGACGGTTGTGAATGGTGCAATCCAGCAATTCCGTTTCATCGCCAATCCTCAGGGTCAGCTCATCAACGAGGTAGAAAAAGTTGTTGATGCAATGAGCGACGAGCGCCCGCTGGAGGAGCTTGTGGGCCGGGGCACGGCTTTCCTCAAAAAGCTCATGGACATGGCCAAGGAAGACCTGGCCAAGGATCTGTACTCGGTGGAAATGATGGTTTCTATGAAGGACCACGCCACCCTGCAGAGTGTTCAGGAAGACTTCGAGTCGCTCCATGAGGGCGTTGCAGAAGCAATGCAGCGCAAGGATTACGACCAGGTAGTAGTGCGGTTGTACTACGCCTTCTACCGGCTGCTCGCCGAGAACAATATTCCTCTGCTGCTTGAATTTGTCATCATCTCGGCCCTTCGCGAAAGCGCATCGTTGCCTTTGAAGGAAGCAGCTCCCATTATGTTCGAAGCACTCACCAAGATTATGAACGGCGACCTTTCAATTCCTGAGGAAGACGAGGAAGAGGACGATGAAGCCGACGAAGAAGAGTTCGGGCAGGAAGTTGAAGAAGAGGAAGATGAGGAAGCCCTGGCGCAGGCACATGCCAATGTGATGGCGGCCCATCAGAAGCTGGCCGAGGCCATGAGCGGCGAGCATATTGTTGCCATCCAGAAGCAGATGGAAGAAGCCCTCAAGGCCGGTGATACAGCCACCTATATGCGCCTGGCCACCGAGCTGCAGATGATAATGCTCAAAGCGATGGGTCAGTAATCAACGTTCTTATTTTCAAAGCCTTATGACTCCCGAAATAAACAAACTGATATACAAGGTGACCCATTCCGACGGGTCCGGAAGCTGCTTCTACCTCAAGCAGCACGATATCTTTGTGACAAACTATCACGTTGTAGCTGGCTACCGCAAAGTGGCCATCCACGACAACGAACGCAACCCCTACGAGGCACGCGTGGTTGCGGTAAATCCCGAACTGGACCTTGCGCTGCTTGCCGTGGACGCCGACTTCAGCCATCTGCCCGAGTTCGCACTGGCGGGCGAGGACGACCCTGCAATCGGTTCGAAGGTCCATGTGGCCGGTTATCCCTTCGGCATGCCTTTCACTATCACCGAAGGGTCCCTTTCCTCACCCCGGCAACTGATGGACGGCAAGTACTACATCCAGGTTGATGCACCGGTGAATCCGGGTAACTCCGGCGGTCCTATTATCAACGACAAGGGCGAGGTGATCGGTGTAACCGTCAGCAAGTTCGCCTCCGAATCGGCCGACAATATGGGCTTTGGCGTGCGCATCGAAGCTCTGCGCCAACTCCTGGATGCCATTGAGGGCTTGGACCGCAACGAGTTCCACGTGCAGTGCGATAGTTGCGATGAGCTTATCAGCGCCGAAGAGGAGTACTGCCCCAGTTGCGGCGCTCACCTCGATGAGCGGGTGCTCGCCGAACATGAGCTCTCGCCGTTGGCCGAATTCTGCGAGGAGGCCATTGCACGAATGGGCATTAACCCCGTTCTTGCCCGCAATGGTTACGAATCCTGGGTTTTCCACCGCGGAAGTTCCGAAATCCGACTGTTCGTGTACAATCGGAATTACCTGTTCGCCATTTCGCCCATAAACCTGCTGCCGAAGAAAAACGTGGAGCCCGTCCTGGACTATATGCTCGAAACGGATTTCTATCCTTACAAGATGGGGGTTGACGGAAGGCAGATTTACCTCTGCTACCGCATCCATCTTGCCGATATCACCAATGAGTCGGCCGAGCGCATCCTCAACAACATCGTGGGCCTGGCCGCGAAGGCAGACGAACTCGATAATAAGCTTGTGGATGAATTTGGTTGCGAATTTTCGCTCTACTCCAAAGTTTAATTCAGGGGACGCACCATCCTGCTTCCATTCCAAGGGCGCACCGACGTGCGTCCTTATTTCGTGGGTTTACGCTCGTTTGCGGAGGAGTCTACGCTGGGGATGGATGTTTGTTCGGACTTTTAATTTTTGGTGCACGGCCTTTTGCAAAAGCTTGCCGGCGAGGGCTGTCGGGAGCTTTTGCGCGGGGCGGTTTTAGGTGGCTGGTTTTTGGGCGGCTGGGTAGGACCGGGGGTTAGGACGCTCGGAACGAGCGTCCCTACATTCGGTTCCTCTATAACAGGGTGATTATCAGACGGTTGTGCGTCTGGTGCGGGGATTGGACGGTCTGGAGACCGTCCCTCCCGGTTTCTTTTCCGGGCGCGGGCGGTGTCGATTTCATGGCGGATGAAGTCGAAGGCTACGGAGGCGGCTTCGTTGGTGAATGTGGGCTCGTCGCCGGTGTAGAAGTAGACGGTGACGGCGGCGATGACGGCGTCGCGGATTTCGGCGCTGTGGCGGTTGAGGATTTCGAACCACGCGGGTTTGAATTTGAGGGTGTTGGTCATAGTTAAGGTTTTAGGTTTTAGGTTTAAGGTTTAAGGGAATTCATAATGCATAATTCATAATGCATAATGCCCAATGCATAATTTTTTGCCGGGGTCACAACGAGGCCGCTCCGCGGCTGTATATATAGCATTCTTGGTTTGGTGTTGCAAAGATACAACATTAATTGGCCAAATGCAAGAGAAAAAGTGATTTTTTTGTGGGAGCGGAGCAAATTTTGTCCTTTAGACATGGATTCCTAATGCCCACATGCGGTTGGGCGGTCTGGAGACCGCCCCTCCCAGCCGTTGCGGGTTTGTGGCGAGCGGGAGCTCGCCGCCTCCATGCCCTCAATATTAAAAGTGGAAGATGGCGCCGGCGACGATTTTGGATTTGTCGGTGGCGGCGGCAGGGGCGGATTTGTCGGAGTAGAAGCAGTGGTAGTAGTCGAGGCGGAAGTCGACGATGAGGCCTTTGGGCGAGCGGTAGCCCATGGTGGTGCCGACGGTGACGCGTCGGTGGGAATAGATGGTTGTGGCGAGGTTGTGGTTGGCGTCGAAGAGGCCGTTGGAGGCGTCGGTGATGCCGTCGAAGCGGCCCTCGAAGCTCCAGCGGTTGACCATGCGCCACTGCGGGTGGAGGGTGTAGGCGCCCATGATGCCGTAGGCCTGGGCGGCCTTGTGGGTTCCGTGGGTATAATGGGAATAGAGGTACTCTGCCTCGGCGAACCAGGGGCCGGACTGCCACTCGAGGGAAGCGTCGACGGTGTTGGTGCGTGTGCCGGCGCCGTAGCCTCCGGGGGTGCGTGAGAGGAATGCGATTTCGGGCCAGAAGCCTTCGTGGCGCCAGTTGGCTTTGATGGCGTAGGTGAAGGCGCGGTTCCATGTGCCATGGTCGGCCATGTCGGAGGCGTTGAAGAGTCCTCCTTCGACGTAGAAGGTGCTGCGGGGGAAGGTGTAGCCGGCCTTGACGCCGACCGAGCGGAGGCCGGCGAGCTTCTCGGTGAGCATCACTTCGGAGAAGTGGTACTCCCAGGGGTTCTCGCAGGCGGCGTAGTTGATGGGCACGCGCATCTGGCCGATGTAGAGTGCAAGTGACTCATCCTTAGTGGGATAAACGCGCGCAAAGGCGTCGAGGATTTTGATTTTGCCCTGGGAGTTGAAGTTGACCTGCATGAAATAGTCGGCCCAGGGGAGTATATATCCGCCCATGGTCAGGCGTGCGTCGGCCACTTCGAAGCGGCTCTGACGGATGTCGGTGGAGTACTCGTAGAAGGCTCGGAAGGTGCCGTGGAAAGCGGGCACGAACTTCCACCATGAGGGCAGGGAGTCGGACGCCTCGGTGGCCGCGGCAGTGGTTGCGGCCAGCAGGAGCATAAGGGAGCTGAGCAGTTGTTTTATAGAACGCAAGGGAGGGTGAGTTTAGGCTTTAGGTTTTAGGCTTTAGGCTTCGGGGGTTCCTAATAATCGTAGTCCAGGACGAGGTCGTCGATCCAGAGGGTTGAGCCGGCCCCGCCGGTGAAGTAGTCGCCCAGGGAGCTGGCTGAAGCTGTGACGAGGATGTACTTTGGCTGGCGGGTGACGGAGTTGTATTTGAGCTCGAATTCGAAGGGAATCCAGTTGGGAACGGCCTGATACTGAACCATTCGGCCATAGGCCACGACGTAGGAGCCGTTGGGGTCGAATAGCTGCCGGTTCTTGGGGTTCGTGCGGATTTCGAAAGGCTCGGCGGAATCGATGAGAGCGCACCAGATGATGCATGTGTCGGGCTGGCCCATGCGGTTCTGGAACTCCGAGTCACCGACGCGGTCGATGGGTTTGGGGTCGCATTTGTAGTAGCCCTTGAGCTTGGTGGGGTGGTCGGTGAAGGGGCGGCCGAAGCTTAGGATGCCGTTGGTGCCGTCGGTGCGGACGTAGTCGCCGACGAAGATGTTGCCGGCGGCGAGTTTACCGATGCCCATCACGCCGACGAACCGCGTCTGGAGCTGTGCGGAGTAGCCTGAGCCGGTGGGCGTGTCCTCGCTGGGTGTGGTGTTGGATTCGCCCAGGGTTGCGGCGCCCTTGTTGCCGGTGCCCCAGTAGGGGGTTCCGTCCTGGGCCCAGGGGCACCATACTTTCTTGTCCAGCCACCAGAATTCGAAGTCGCTGTTGGGCATTTGGGTTACGGGCCCGGTGGTGAACGTAAGTACCTCTCCCTCACTGCCTTCGCCTACGGCACGGGTCTCGTAGGTGGTCAGGGGCGAGAGGTGGATGATGCGTGCGGTGAAGCTGCCGCCGTCGACGGTGATTTCATCGTCGGGGACGCGCGTCCACTGTGTGTCGCCCTGGAGGCGGTACTCGATGCCGTTGTTGCCGCCGGCTTCGCCCTGACCGGTTACCCAAGCGACGCAGGTCCATGCCGTTGCGGAGACGGTCTTGACGTCGGGCGCTACTTTTTCGACGTAGAGGGTCCACTGCTCCGGGCGTCCGTGGGTGGTGACGGTGATGACGACGGGGTTGGTGGCGTCGATGGTCGCACCGGGCTCAATATCAGGGTCGTAGGTGCTTCCGATGGCTCCTAATTTGGCGCGGACGATTTTGAGCTTGGCTACATCCACGGCTGAGCTGACCTGGCACACCACGCGGCGCACGGGCACGTCGATGATGCTGGTGCCCATCTGGCCTTCAACCTCGAAGTAGCGTTCGATGTCCTGCTTGCCGATGAGTTTCCAGGTGTAATCCTGATAGAGACGGAGCACCACGAAGAAAGGTTCTTCGAGGCTGATGGGACGTGCGAAGGGGTTGTCCAGCACCTCGGCACCCTTGGTGAGGGTGTAGTTGGTGATCTGGATGCTCTGCATGTCGGTCTGCTCGGGGAAGAGGAATGTAACGGTTCGCCCGGCGGAGTCGATGGCACCGGTGGTTTCGGCAGTCTCGGCCTCGATGGTGAGGAAGTTGGCCTGTATTTTGGGGTAGGGGATGTCGTTCTTGATGCAGCTGTGCCCAAGGAGCATGGCTGCTATGAGGAGGATTGCAATTCGCAGATTTTTCATTGTCGCCCGGAGTTAGATTACGACCATCAAGCCGAAGTTGATGTTGAAAATGTTGAATCGGAAGTTTGCGCCGGAGGTAACGCGTGAGCCCTCGTCGACGCCGTTTGTGCTCTGGTCCTCCTTGCGCCAGTTCAGGCCGAACACGCCGAAGCTGAGGTTGAAGGACACGTAGTCCTGGAGGAATACGCATACGCCGGGGCTGAAGTTGAGCGTGCCCTGGGTCACGAGCGTGCGTGTGTCCTTGGGTTCGCCGGCGTAGAGGCGCTTGAAGCGCGATGAGCCGGAGCCGAAGCCGAGGTCGACGTCGCTGAAGAGGCCGAAGCGTCCGGAGGGGTCGAGGCCGACGTAGGCACGGTAGAAAGCGGACACGGTGAGGCTCTGCTGGTAGTAGCTCACGTCGCGGAGGCTGAAGCTGAGGTCGTCGCCGATGTCGAGTGCGAGCTTGGAGAGGTCGGCGATGCCGCGGGTGTAGTTGAACCGGAGGCCCAGCGACTGGTTGTGTTTGAAGAAGCAGGAGATGTAGGGTTTGATGGAGTACATCTTGCCCTTGAAGTTGACGTCCTTGATGAGCGACAGAATCTGGCTGTCCTCGGTGTTGAGTTCGCCGTAGCTTGCCGTCAGGCCGAAGCCCCATTTGCCTTTGGGGATGAAAATGTAGTTGAACAGGCCGCGGTCGAAGCGTCCGAAGTTGCGTTCGGGCAGAATCATGGCGGTTGTGTCGCCGTTGATGACGACCATCTCCACGGAGTCGTTGCGCGTTGAAGCTATCTCGCTCTTGCGCACCACGCGCTGGGCGTTGCAGGCGAGTGAGGCCATGAATAATGTCACAGCCAGGATTGCTCGGAGGATATTATTCATGACACATTAAATATAGAATACGCACCCGAAGGTGATGGAAAAGAGGTTGATTTTGAAGTTGGCCGACTTTGTGTGGCGGTTTGCGATGTATATCTGGTCGGTGATGGAGCGTGTGTGGTTGTAGTTGAAACCGAGCACGCCGATGTTGACTTCCAGGGCGGAGTAGTTGTTCAGAAAAATTGACATGCCCGGGGCGAGGCCTACGTTGAACTGGAAGTTTCGCTCGAAGGTGCCGGTGAGGTCGGCTCCGGTGCCGGTGCAGAGTTTGGACTGCCCGCCGCCCATCTGGAGCTGGACCTCGTTGAAGAGGCCGAAGCGGGTGCTGTGGCCCAGGGAGAGGTAAACGCGGAAAAGGGCCGAGCCGAGGTAGTTGTGGCTGATGGAGTAGAGGTCCTCGATGTTGTAGGATGTTTCGGAGTCCAGGACTATGTCGGCGGAGTTGAGGTGGGTCCGCTGGCGCTGGTAGGAGAAGCGTCCGCCGGCGGCCATGTTGTCCTTGAAGGCGAACATCACTGTGGGCGAAACCTTGAAGGAGTAGGTGTCGCCGTTGATGTTTTCGAATATAAGGAATTGGTATTTGTTCTGGTCGGATTGCGAGTAGCTGACGCTCACGCCCGTGATCCACGCGCCCTTGGGCACGAATGCTATCTGTTCGAGCTGGCGTTTGAACTCATGCTGCGCGGCGGCGCCTGCGGGCAGCAGGATGGCGGCCAGAATCAGCGCAAACAGGGTTCGGATCCTCATTGTCATTCTCATTCGGAAATGATTTATAGGTTCAGAGTAGAGTTCGTACTTAAAAACTCCGTAAAATTACGAAAAAAATCTGAAACGGGAGGAAAAAATAATGCATAATGCATAATGCATTATGCATAATTGGGGGGCGACGTGTGCGAGGGGCATGTCGGAACGCCCATGCGCTTAAGTCGGCGTCCTGACGGAGGCCTGTTCCTGGGATTATTTAAAAACCGCCAGCGCCTTCGGCGCAAGCGGTTTCAATATGTCAACGTCCTTCGGGCGTTTTGGTTGGGGCGAGGGGCTTTTGGCGTTGGCGGTACATTGTGGCGAGCGGGAGCTCGCCACCTCCATACTTTTGCGTCCTAAGGGCGTATAGACCGGGCCATCGTCCGTTTAATTTAGGGATTAATCGAGATTTATCATGATTAATCGGGATTAATCCCGATAAATTCAAGACGTTGACGACACCTCGCGCCTAAACGTCCGCAGGACGTTGATTTTTGATAACCGATTGCGCCGCAGGCGCTGTCGGCATCAGCAACCGCTCCCAAAGCAAGGCGTCCGTATGGACGCCGACTTTTTTGAGTAGAGTCGGCGTCGCAAGGACGCCTTTTGGACAGATGCAAATAAACCGCCAGCGCCTTGTGGCGCAGGCGGCTACTAAAAGTCCACGCCCTGCGGGCGTTTTTGCGTTGATGCCCATTGTGGGGAGCGGGAGCTCGCCACCTCCATACCTTAGGCGCGAACCGGGAGTGGGTGCGACACGGGAATCTGGGCGGTCTGGGGGATGCGGAAGCCGGTGAAGGCCATCAGGAGGCTCATCAGGGGGGAGAGGTAGTTGAAGATGCAGAAGGGGAGGTAGACGATTGTTGCCACGCCCAGGACGGTGCTCTGGGTCACGCCGCAGGAGTTCCACGGGATGAGCACGGAGGTTACGGACACGGAGTCCTCGAGGGTGCGGGAGAGCAGGCGTGGTTCGAGGCCGAAGCGGCGGTAGACGTTGCGGAACATGTTGCCGCCGATGATTATGGAGAGGTACTGGTCGGCGGTGCAGCCGTTGAGGCAGAGTCCCCCGGCGACGGTGCTGCCCACGATGGCGAAGCGGCCGCGCAGGCGGGATGTGAGGGCGCGGGTGATGACACCGAGCATGCCCGTTCCAATCATTACGGAGCCGAAGATCATTGCGCTAAGAACCAGGGTGATGGTGCTGATCATGCCGGTGATGCCGGAAGTGGATATGAGGCTGTCGAACATTTCGTTGCCGGTGGCGAAGTCGTTGCCGCTCCAGAGGGTGGAGGTTATGAAGCTCAGATGGCCCTCACCGGCCAGCTGCTGCACCAGCTGGGGCTGGAAGATGTAGATTCCGGCCATGCCGGCCATGGCGCTGATGAAGAGTACCCATATGGTGGGTACGCGGCTGATAATCAGCGCTATGGTGAGTGCGGGAATGAGCAGGGTCCAGGGGGAGATGGTGAATGTGGCATTGATCTGGTCCATGATGTGGGCCGTGGTAAGCTCGGAGGAGGGGTTGAGGTGGAGACCCACGACGAGGTAGACAATCAGGGCGACGGCCATGGCGGGAACGGCCGTGAGCATGAGGTAGCGGATGTGCTTGAACAGGTCGACGCCACATGCGGAGGATGCCACTACGGTGGTGTCGCTCAGGGGCGAAACCTTGTCGCCGAAGTAAGCTCCGGAAATGATTGCGCCGGCAATCCAGCCGACGTTGAAACCGAGGATTGTGCCGATGCCCATGAATGCGACGCCGATGGTTGCGATGGTGCTCCAGCTGGAGCCGGTGAGCACGGAAATGAGGGCGCACACCACGCAGGTGACCACCAGGAAGAACTCGGGCCGCAGAATCATGAGGCCGTACTCAATCAGGGTGGGGACCACGCCGCTGAGCATCCAGGTTGTGGCGACCATGGCTATGCACACCAGCATGGGCACGGCGGGGAGAATCTGGCGGGCGGAGCGCACCAGGCCGAGCTTGACGCCGCGGCGGCAGAGGCCACCGGTGGCCACGCTCAGAATCAGCGCCACGGCCGAGGACGACAGCAGTGCCACCTGGCTATAGTCGGAGATGGCGCCGGCGCCCTGCGTGAGAATGACTGCTATGAAGAAGCACAGCAGCAAGGCCACGGGGATGAGTGAAATTATGAGGGAGGGAGTCCGGACGGGTCCGTTCAATTTTAGCAAGTTGTTCAATTAAGTATGTGTTTATGTGTACCTGAAGCGGAAATCGGACGCAAAGATAAGCAAAAGTTTGCCAAATTGCTAATTTTGGCGGCATTTTAACACCCCGGGCGGTAAAATTTGGTGAAAACTTGCGAAAAATATTTTCGTGTGGTTAACGTGGGCCGTGAATCAGTACCACTTGACGCCGTTGGAATAGGACGAGCGCTTGTCGTACTTGAGGTCGGACAGGAGTGAAGATTTGACGGCGATGTGGAAGTTATAGCTCTTGTACGGGCCCAGGGGCACGAAGCTGGCGGTCATGGTGAAGCAGTGGAGATCGCGGCTGATGTTGCAGTTCATGTATGCCAGGCGCTTGGTGTCGAAGTTGTAGGATGCCGAGAAGGAGAAGTTCCAGTTGGGTGTGGGGCGTATGTTGCCGGAGAAGGACAGGTTCTGGGTAATCTTGCTGTCGAACTCCATTTTTTCCTTGTTGAATGCGCCGTAACCGTAATTTATTGAGTAGTTGACCGATAGGTTCCATGGGCATGACCAGGCGGCGTAGCCGTCGTCGTCCATCTTGGTCTGGTCGTGGTCGCTGTCGGAACCTCGGCGGCCGGTGCGGTTGTCAGCACCCTGGCCGGAGTCGTTGCCGGAGCCGGAGTTGTCGGTGTTGCTGCCGTCGTTTTTGTTGCCTTTGTCGCGCTTGAAGAGCTTTTTGAAGGTTTCGTTGTTGAAGTTGTAGGAGAAGGATGTGCCGGTGCGCTGGAGGCGAGCGAGGCCTTTGCCGGCCTGGAGGCGTGTTTTGTTGATTTTGACCGGCGAGCCCGAGGGGGTGAGGCCGTAGGTGTATACGTCCCAGGTGGCGGATAGGTTGAGGTTGAAGCCTTTGGTGATGCGCAGGAGGATGGACGTCGAGAGGTCGGACCACCGCAGGGAGTCGGCGGCCAGGTTGTAGCTTTCGCTGATGGTGAAGTTTTCGATGAGTGAAATCTTGCGTTCGCCGATGGAGTCGTTGTCGCTCTTGACTTTCATTTCGAGGTTGTTGGCCAGCGAGAATCCGATAGAGCCGGTCTTGCCCTGGCCGGGCACGCCGAAGAGGCCGTTGGGGAAGTAGCTGTACTTGCGGAGCTGCTCCTGGCCGCGGGAGTCGACGTAGGAGTACTGGCCGTAGTAGCCGAAGAAGGGCGAGGAGAAGTCGGGGTTGCCGGAGAAAGAAATGGACGGGGTCATGACGTGGCGGATCATCTTAATTTTCTTTCCCAGGAATCCGAGTGGCTGGAAGAAGCCGTAGAGTTTTGTGTCCATGCTTACGGAAGCGGAGAAGTCCCACACGTTGTAGAAGCTGTGGACTGTGTCGAGGCGTTCGACGTTCGCCTCTTCGTCCCAGTGGCGCTTGACCTTGGTGGTGTACATGCGGTCGGTGAGGTTCAGCGAGGGGGTTACGTTGACGTAGCGCAGGACGTTGAATGTTGCTGAAATGGGGACGTTGTGCCGCATGCCGTTGCGCCAGTCCTTGATGAGGCTTTTGTGGAAGAACTCGTTCTGCTTGGCGGTGAGGGAGTTCTGGAGCAGGCCGGAGTAGGATAGTTTGATTTTTTCGTACCACCGCTCGGAGCCAATGGCCTTCTTGCGCTTGAAGGGGGCTATCTGGCTCATGGTGAGGGTGATATTTGGGAAAGAGACGGCCAGGGTTGAGTCCTGGGTTCGCTGGCTGACGTTGAGGGTTGTTGAGAGGCTCCACTTCGAGTTGGGGAAGCGGTAGGTCATGTTGACGGTTGAGCTCTTGGTGTTCTCGGTGAAGGAGGGGGAGTAGTAGGAGTTGAGGTCGTTGCGGGAGTAGCCTGAGGTTGTGAAGTTCACCGAGGCCGAGAGGCTCATGTTGGGGTTGAACTTGGGGTCCTGGCTGTGGCTCCACAGAATCTGGAAGTTGGTCTGGGTGGAGTAGTCGGGGGAGCCTTTTTCGCCGAGGATTGTCTTGAGGAAGCTGATGTTGAAGCTGCCGTTGAACTTGTACCGTTTTGCGTAAGATGACCGGCCCTGGATGCCCCAGGAGCCTTTGGTGTAAATTTCGCCGGTTACGGCCAGGTCGATGTTGTCGTTGATTGCGAAGTAGTAGCCGCCGTTGGAGAGGTAGAAGCCGCGGTTGTAGTCGTCGCCGAAGGAGGGGATGATTACGCCGGAGGCATATTTATCGGTGAAGGGGAAGTAGCCGAAGGGGACTGCGAGGGGGAGGGGAAGGCCGGCCAGGACCATGTAGGTCGGGCCGACGACGATGTTTTTGCCGGGCGTAACTTTGGCTTTGGTGAGGTGGAATCCGAAGTGGGGATGGTCGTGGTTGTCGCAGGTGGTGTAGAAGCCGTCCTGGATGTAGAAGCTCTCGTCGGCGTCCTTTTTGGTAGTGCCGCCGGTGAGGTAGCCCTCGCCCTGCTGGGTAACGACGTTGGTGATGTAGCCTTTCTGGGTCTTGAAGTTGTAGCGCATTGTGTTGGCCTCGTAGTCGGTGCCGGATTCGTTGAACACGGGGCGGCCCGTTACGTTGCCGATGGAGTCGAGGACGCCGACGGCGTAGACGGTGTTGTCGTTGAGGTCCATTTCGATGATGGCGGCGTCGAGCTGGATTTCGCCGTAGGTCACGGAAGCGTCGCCGAACATGTATGCCGAGTCGCGGCGGACGATGAGCATGGAGTCGGCGGCGGAGAAGGTGACGGGGTTGTCGAGGTCCACCTTGGTGCTGACTATGCGGCTCTTGGGCGGCGTGGAGGGCTTGGCCGGAGCTGGCGGGGGCATGAGCATGGGCGGGAGGGAGTCGACCACTGGCGGGAGGCTGTCCGTGGCTATAATGGAGTCGGGCATTATCCAGGCCGTGTCGGCATCAGAGTGCTGAAGGTCGGGCTCCTGTCCGATGGCTGTCGGGCAGATGCACCAGAGAATCATTGCAAGGAGTATGTAGAGCGGCGTGAATTTCAATACTTTTCCATTAATTGGGCAAAGTTACAAAAATTCGGTGAATAAGCCAGCCGTGGAGGTGTTAATTAAGAAAAAAGCCGGGTCGCGAGAGGCGGCCCGGCGGGATAAGGATGGGGGTTGATTATTTCTTTACGATAGTGGCTGTGTAGGGGAGTTTGGAGAAGTCGAGGGTGATGTCGTACTTGCCGGCTCCGCCGTAGTTGTTGAAGTTGCCGCCGTCGACCACGAGGTTGTCGGGCGAGCCGCCGAAGTTGATACCCCAGCCGCCGTTACCGCAGATCTTGAAGTCGTTGCCGTTGAGTTCGAGGCCGGTGATGGTCCATGTGAGGTAGTCGGCCGAAGGAGTGAATTTGGGAGCGCTTGAGGGATCCCATCCCTGGAAGTCGCCCACGGCGCCGAGCGATTTGATCTTGTTGGCCATCCAAGCGCCGTCGCCGAGGTTTGCCACAACCATGTAGAGGGCCTTGCGTGCGTCAACGACCATCGCGGTCTGCGAAGCGTCGGCTGTGTACTGGATTTTACCGGAGAAGTCCCAGTCGTCGCTGGAGGTGGATTCAGCGTTGGAGAAGCCGACCTTGGGGGAGTCGGGGGTGCCGGTGAGCCAGAAGTTGTTGGAGAGCACAGCTACGCCGCGGTAGTAGGAGCGGTTGTCGGTGGGAATCTGCATCATCTTGGCGGGGTCGGTGTTGGAGGCGGAAGCTACGTAGAGGGTTGGGAAGTTGTAGCTCAGGCGGTAGGTGAGCTGGAGCATGTCCACGGTCATCTTGTAGCTGCCGGGAGTGGGGATGAGGCCGGTGTCGAAGGGGCCGATGTTGGGAACCAGCTGGCCTTCCATGGCTGTGGCGTCAGCAACGCCGTAGCCTGAGAGTGCCTGGGTGGAGTAGGCCGGTTCGTCGAGGACCTTGTACTCAACGTTCTGCACGTCGGTGGTGAATTCTACGCTGAACTCGGGGTTATCGTAGGGGTCGCCGGGGTTGGTCTGCACCATGGGGAGTGCGCCGGAGAAGTCCCAGTCGGATGTTTTGAGGATGAGGTAGTTCTGAGCGTATATTTCGTGGCCGGGGCCGATGGGCTGGATGTCGTAGGACTGGGAGTAGTAGTACTTGTCCAGGCCTCCGAGACGGAACTCGGTGGAGCCGCTGACGCCGTAGACGGCATAGCGGATCACAGCCTGCTTGGGTGCGGGGTTATGACCGAAGATTTCGATGAAAGCTTCGTCCATGGCGGCGGGGTCGGCCATTACCTTGGTTGTGTCCTCGCTCATGAAGCAGGGGAAGGGCACGTAGGGGTTGAAGTCGCCGTCGGCGGCCATCTGGCCGACCACCTTGACGGTGTAACCCTGGGGGAGGTAAGCGGCGGAGAAGTTGCACAGGGTGACGGCGTCGCCGGAGGCGTCCATGTTGGCCAGTTGGAGGAGGTTGCCACCGACAGCGTCGGTGAGTGTTACGTCGCTTTCCTCGAACACCTTTTCCTGCTCATTGCTCTGAGCGGGCGGGTTGGGGAGGGTGTACTCGTCGCATGAGGTCAAACCCCAGGAGGCGAGTGCCGCGAGTGCTATAAATGCAAATTTCTTCATATTGGTATACTTGCTGTAGGGGTTTATTATTCAGCGGGATTCTTTGTTGCAGCGGCAACCTGCATGGTGTAGGGCTTCTTGCTCATATCCACCACGAATTCGAGGGCCCCCTTGTAGTTGGGGAAGTTGAAGTTCGATTTGCCCGAAACGAGTTCGTTGGTGAGGGGTGCGGAGCCGTCGAAGTCGAAGTCGACGTTCTTTTCTTCGGGGATGGGGCCGAAGGAGCTGCCGTCCCAGCCGTCGAGCTTGGTGTAGAAGCGGAACATGGGGTTGTTGGTGCCGAAGTCGATGGTACCGTAGTAGATCTTGGAGTTGATCTGGTCCTCTTTCTCGGAGAGGGTAACCACCTGGAGGGTCACTTCGTTGCCCTCGGAGGGTTCGGTCCACTGGACGCCTTCGCCGGCGGTGTTACCGATGACGTAGATTTTGCCGGGGGAGTAGATGGTGAAGTAGCCCTGTACTTTTTCGAGGGTGACATAGTTTTTGGAAACGATGTAGCTGTCGTCGATGCCGTCGATGAAAGCGACGCCGCGTACGTAAACAGGACGGATGCCCATGTCGACATAGTCCTCTTTGCTCTTGACGCCGTCGAGGTCGCAGAGGTTAGCGGCGAGGTCGGCCGATTTGAACTCCATGCGAGCGAGGGTACCGCCGTTGTTGGCGGGGGTGAGCTGACGGAAGTCGGCGAAGTCGGGGGTGAGAGCTACGTCGATGCGATAGTTTGTGACGGCAGAGAACCCGTAGTCGGGCTGGGAGGCGGCGACGATTTCGAAGGTTCCTTCCTCGGTGAGCTCCAGGTACTGGTTTGCCATCACGGGGATGTTGAGGCTGAAAGAATCGGCATCCGGCTTGTGGTACTGGGGGTCGGTGACGTCGGAGCAGGCTGAGAACCCTGCGACGGCGGCCGCGCAAGCCAGGACGGTATATAATTTAGCGAATTTCATATCCGGTTAGATGTTAAGTCATTAGAATTAATATCCGGGGTTCTGGCCCACGGTAGCCACGTACTGGTAGGGGATGGGGTAGAGCGCACGGTACTCGGGGATTGCGGCACCTTCGAGGACGCCGTTCTTCCAGGACCAGTTGTAGGTGCTGCCGGTGTAGCGGCCGAAACGGATGAGGTCGCTGCGGCGGTGGCCTTCCATGTAGAGCTCAACCTGACGTTCGTGGAGAACGATGTCGTCGGTGAGGAAGTTGACGGGGTCCATTCCGGCGCGTGCGCGCACCTTGTTGAGGTAGTTGAGGCCGTCGCATTCAACGCCGCGGAGCTGGCACTCGGCAAGCATGAGGTAGGTGTCGGCCAGGCGGAACATCGGGTAGTCGATGTTGGAGAGCTCGGTGTTGTTGTTGTTCTTGCCGGCGGTGTTGGTGTAGTCGTCCTCGGGTGAGTTGGAGTACTTGATGCACATGTAGCCGCAGGAGGTCTCGTCGTAGTTTGCAAGGTCGTTTACGTTCTCCTGGTAGTCGCCTTCGAAGAGCATGCGGCGGTTGTCGCCGTTGAGGGCCTGGGATAGTTCGGGACGGATTCGTACGCCGGACCAGGGGGAGTAGTTGGCGGCGTTGAGGGCCTTGAGGACCGACTCGGGTGCGGATTCAATCCAGCAGCCGGTGGTGAGGTAGGTGGTGCCGCCCCATGAGGTGCTGTAGGACTGATCCTGAGGCACGGCCCAGAGGATTTCGCCGTTGCCGACGTACTTGTCGTTGGTGGCGCAGAAGAGGTACTTATACTCTTTAGCGAGCTCGATGCCGGTGGACACTACCTGCTTGCATGCAGCGGCACATTCGGCGTACATCTCAGTTCCGGTGTAAACGCCGGCGTTGAGGTAGAGCTTGGCCAGGAGCATGTAGCCGGCTTCGCGGCTTACGCGGCCGTACTTCTGCTGAGCGGCGGGGGGCAGCTGGGGAACGTAGGTCTTGAGTTCGTCCACAACGGCGTTGAAGAGCTGGACGCGGTCGTAGGTTTCGGGGATGTCGCCGGTTACGGATTCCTCGGTGATCCAGGGTCCGCGGCCGAAGAGGTCGATCATCTGGTAGTATGCCAGACCGCGGAGGGCGTAAGCCTCGGCGATGCGGGAGGTCACTTCGTCTTCGGAGAAGAATTTGGAGCCCTGGGAGCGCATGTCGCGGGCGAATTCGGCGCACATCTTAGCTTCGAAGAACTCGCGGGCGAAGGCGGCGTAGATCCATTCGTTGTTGGATGACCATTCGTTCATGTTGAGCGACTGGTAGCCGGGGTCGTTCCATTTGAGTGAGATGATGCACTCGTCGGCAGTGATTTCGTTGAGGTTGAAGTGCGTACGGGTGAATGTTCCTGCACCGCCGTCGGAGCATGAGATGATGTCGTCGGCCAGGAGGTTGTAGTACAGGCGGCCCAGATAGCCGTCCCATTCCTCGGCGCTGGAGAGCTCGATTTTGGTGTTGGGGTCGATAGGCTCCTGGTTGAGGTCGCCCACACAGGAAGTGGCGGCCACTGCCATAGCGGCTATGCTACCCGCAACAATATATTTGTTGAATTTCATAATTGTTTTCAGTGTTTGGGTGAATCAAATCAGAAGTTAGCCACCACGCCGACAGTGACGGTGATGGGTCGGGGATAGGCGCTGTTGTCGATGCCCTGCTGATAGGTCAGTTCGGGGTCGAGGCCCTTGTACCTGGTGATTACGAAGGGGTTCTGCACGGCGCCGTAGACGCGCAGGCGGAGGTTGTTCTTGAAGAGTTCGTCCCAGGTGTAGCCGAGGGTGATGTTGTCGCAGCGAACGAAGGAAGCGTTCTGAACCCAGTAGCTGGACAGGCGCAGGCTGGTGCTCTGGTTGGACTCGAAGAGGTAGGTTCCGGCCATGATGTTGCTCAGGGGCGCGGTGTTGGTCACGGACACGAAGCTGTTGTTCATCTGGTTCTGGTTGTAGGCCCAGTTGCCGAATGCTCCGCGAAGGCTGATGCCGAAGTCCCAGTGCTTATAATTAAAGGTGTTGTTCCATGCCACTGTGATGTCGGGGTGCACGTGGTGGTAGATGATCAGGTCGTCGTCGTTGATTACGCCGTCGGCGTTCTGGTCGACGTACACACCTTCGAGGGGCTTGCCCTGGGCGTCGTAAACCTGCTCGTAAACGTAGAAGCTGAAAGCAGCTTCGCCCACGATGTGCTTCTGGACGTTGACGCCGTTGCCGATGCCGCCGGTGCTGGTGTCGGCGCCTTCAGCCAGGCGTGTGATTTTGTTCTTGTTCCAGGCGAAGTTTACGTTGGAGTTCCAGATGAAGTCTTCCTTGACGATGGGACGGGTGTTGATGTTCACTTCGACACCGGTGTTCTCGAGGTCGCCGAGGTTGATGTTACCCATGTTTGAGAGGTTGGAGCCGGCGGGGTAGTTGGCGTACACGAGCAGGTCGGTGGATTTGCGCTTGTACCATTCGAGGCTACCGTTGATGCGCTGGTTCATGAATCCGAAGTCGAGGCCGACGTTCCATGTGTGGGTTTCCTCCCATTTGAGGTTGGCGTTGTATTTTTCAGGCCAGGCGATGTGGGTGTAGTTTTCGCCGTCGATCATGTACTGGTTTGATGTGCCGGTGGAAACGGTGTAAACGGGCAGGTAGGGGAAGTAGTCGTCGCCGAGGTCCTGCTGGCCGGTGATACCGTAGCCTGCGCGGAGCTTGAGTTCGCTCATCCATCCGCGGGCGCCGGACATGAAGTTTTCTTCAAGAATCTTCCAGCCCAGAGCAACGGAGGGGAATGAGCCCCAGCGGTTGTCCTTGCCGAAGCGGGAAGTACCGTCGCGGCGGATTGTGGCAGTAACCAGGTAGCGGTCCATGAAGATGTAGTTCAGACGTCCGAAGAACGACACGAGCTGGTAGTGACGGGCCCAGTGGCTGGTGGGGGCGTACTGATAGCCGGCGTATTTCCAGAGGAGTTCGTCGGCGGCGTGGCCGATGGCGGGGTCGACGGTTCCGAAGCTGTGGCCCCACTTGTGGAAGTGCTGCCAGGAGTAACCGGCGGTTACGTCGAACGATGATTTGATGGACTCAACGGTCTTGTTGTAGTTCAGATAGAAGTCCAGCAGCAGTGAAGTTGCAGCGGAAACGTTGCGGCCGCGGGTTGTGTAGCCGTCCTTGAACACGGTTGTGCTGCCGTCGGGGTTGAGGTAGCTGTAGCCGTTCTTCCAGGCCAGGGGTGAGAAAGCGGTGTTGAGGTTAGAGTCCTCGCCGTGGCTGTAGTCGTAGCCGAGGTTGAGGTTGGCGCGGAGGTCCTGGCAGAAGGGCATCTTGAGGTCGAGCTGGAGGTTGCCGATGCTCTGGTAAACTTTGGACTTGCTGTAGTAGTCGTAGATCATCGACACGGGGTTGATGGCGCTGAGGTTGTTGATTTCAGTGCCCGGGGTGTCGGGACCGGCGATGTTACCGTTGGAGATGTAGGTGGTCCAGTTGTTGAACACGTTGGGGCTGTGGACGGGCAGGGTGGGGTTGAAGCTGATTGCGCTTCCGAGAGAGCCCTGGTCGTAGTTGTTCTGGATGAATGCGCCCTTGAGGTTTGCGTTGACCGTCAGGAGACCGTCGAAGAAACGGGGGTTGAGGTTGATGCTTGCACCCAGACGCTTGTTGTCTGTTTCGCGCACAACGCCCTGGGTTCCGGTGTAGTTCACGGCTACGCGGTAGGGCATGGTGGCTACGGTACCGCCTACGCTGAGGCTGTAGTCGTGGGAGAAGGTTGTGCGGAGCACTTCTTTCTGCCAGTTGGTGTTTGCGGTGCCCAGGAATGCGGCCTGGGAGGAGTCGGCGCCGTAGCGGGAGGTCACGAAGTTGCGGAATTCCTGGCCGCTCATCATGTTGAGGTAGTTGCGGGGAGTTGCCACATAGAAGTTAGCGGCGAAGTTCACCTGCGGGCGGCCGGCCTTACCGGTCTTGGTTGTGATGATGATCACACCGTTGGATGCACGCGAACCGTAGATAGCGGTTGCGGAAGCGTCCTTGAGGATGGTCATGTTTTCGATGTTCTCGGGGTTTACGAGCGAGAGGGGGTTGGAAGAACCGGAAACGCCCTTGCCGTCCATGGGGACTCCGTCAACCACGATAAGAGGGGCGTTGGAGGCCGAGAGTGATGCACCACCGCGAATCTGGATGGAAGCACCGCCGGCGGGGTCGCCACCGTTGGTGGAAACTACCACACCGGGGCTTGCGCCAACGAGGAGGTCCTGAGCGGTGGTTGCGAGGCCGGCTTCGATTTCGCCGGGTTTAACCACGCCAACGGAACCGGTGGCATCGGATTTCTTTACAGTACCGTAACCAACGACAACGAGTTCGTTCATGGCCACGGCGTTGGTGGTGAGGTGGATGTCGAAGTGGGTCTTTCCGTCGACGGGGATAATCTGCTGGTCGCAGCCGATGTAGGAAACGACGATTTCGGCGTTGGGCTCTACCTGAAGGGTAAAGTTACCGTCGTAGTCGGTAGCAACACCGTACTGAACGCCTTTTACTTCTACGCTGGCTCCGATGGCGGGCTCGCCCTCGGGGTCGTACACAGTGCCTGTCACTGTGATCTTCTGCGCTAAAGCGGGCAACGCGGCTACCAGCACCATAGCTATGGCAAGCAGCGTTCTCCGACTCATTTGCAAACAAAAGTTCTTCATGCAAGGAGGGTTTTTTAGAATTGTTATTTTTGATTTAGTTTAGTATCTAAGGTGTTTCATAATGTGACGCCGAGCGGGTTCCGTTCGGAAGGTACATTAACGAAGTTTTTTATTCCAACTTGAATCTAACTGCAAAGAAAAGCAAAATCTATTAAATTTGAATCATCCGGATGCAACAAAAATGGGGATGACGCCAATTTTAACATTGTTAAGTTAAAATTTGCGCGGGATTTAACAGATGGGTTCTCTTCGCCGAAGGTTCCGGCATGCCACTTCGGGGCTTCAAGGAGCAAGCTCCTTGCACGGAAGACAAAAATAATGGCCTGGAGGCACCCACCCGGAGACAAACCTCTTTTCCTTCCCCGGCGTTATCCATGCTCCTGGGCGGTCTGGAGACCGCCCCTCCCAGACGTTGACACCCAATGTGGCGAGCGGGAGCTCGCCACGTCCATACGGGAGCTCGCGGGCTCCTTATTTGAGGTGGGTGAGGGCTGCGGCGATGCGGGCGAGGGCGGTGCGGATGTTGTCGTCGGAGGTGGCGTAGCTCATGCGGATGTAGCCGGGGGCGCTGAAGGCGTCGCCGGCGACGGTGGCTACGTGGGCCTCCTTGAGGAGGTACATGGCCAGGTCGGTGGCGTTTTCGATGGCGTAGTCGCCGCAGGTGGTGCCGAAGTAGGCGCTGACCTCGGGGAAGAGGTAGAAGGCGCCCTGGGGCTCGTTGACCTTGAGACCGGGAATTTCGCGGGCGAGGCTCACGATGAGGTTGCGGCGGCGCTCGAAGGCCTTACGCATCTCTTCGACGCAGTCCTGGCTGCCGGTGTAGGCGGCTTCGGCTGCTTTCTGGGCTATGGAGGATGCGCCGGAGGTCATCTGGCCCTGGAGCTTGGTGACGGCTTTGGCCAGTTCGGGGGGACATGCGCAGTAGCCGATACGCCAGCCTGTCATGGCGTAAGCCTTTGACACGCCGTTGATTACGACGGTGCGGTCGGCGATTTCGGGGAAGGAGGCGAGGCTTACGAAGGGGGTGCCGGTGTAGATGATGTGCTCATAGATTTCGTCGGCGATGACGAGCACCTCGGGGTGGCGGGCCAGGACGTCGACCAGGGCCTGGAGTTCTTCGCGGGAGTAGACGCTGCCGGTGGGGTTGGACGGTGAGCACATGAGGATTGCGCGTGTGCGCGGGGTGATGGCGGCTTCAAGCTGCCCGGGGGTGACCTTGAAGTTGGAGCGGATGTCGGTGGGAACGGCTACGTTTACGCCCCCGGCGAGCTTTACCAGTTCGAAGTAACTCACCCAGGCGGGGGTGGGGATGATGACCTCGTCGCCGGGGTTGACGGCTGCCAACAGGACGTTGGCCAGGGCATGCTTGGCGCCGTTGCCTACGACAATCTGCTCGGGGGCGTAGCTGAGGTCGTTTTCTGCCCGGAGTTTGGCGGCGATGGCTTTGCGCAGGGACATGTAGCCGGGCACAGGGGTGTAGAAGCTGAAATTATCGTCGATGGCGCGTTTGGCCGCCTCCTTGATGTGGGCCGGGGTGGGGAAGTCGGGCTCGCCGACGGAGAGGTTGATTACGTCGACGCCGCGGGCTTTGAGTTCGGCACTCATTTGCGACATGGCCAGGGTCTGGGAGGGAGAGAGGGCGCGTACGCGGTCGGAGATCAGCATATTTGGGGGTTTAAGAGTTTAGAGGTTTATGGGTTTAAGGGTTTAGGTGTTAGGTTTTAGGTTTAAAGGTATAGCCTCATTGCGTTCGGCCACAATGTGAGGGCTATTCTTTAGGCTTTAGGGGTAGCTTAAACATTAATCTTTAAACCTTAAACATTAAACTTTAAACACTGAGATTATTTGTTGCTGCGGCGCTGGGAGCGGTTGCCCTGGGCGTTCTGCTGCTGGCGCATTGCGGCCTGCTGCTGGCGCTGGGCTTCTTCGAGGCGCTCCATCCACTTGCTCTTTTTGCGGGGCTTCTTGGCGTTGGCCATCATTTCGGCGCGCACCTTCTTTTCGTCGATTACGCGGCGGAAAATCCAGGTCTGGATGATGGTGATGAGCAGCGACAGGAGGTAGTAGTAGCTCAGAGCGGCGGCGTAGTCGTTGAAGAAGAACAGGAACATGACGGGCATCATGTACTGCATGAGTTTCATGCCGGGCATGCTGTTTCCGCCGGGTTGGCTGGACATGGAAATCTTCATGTAGACCACGTTGATGATGGTCATCAGTAAGCAGAAGAGGCTTACGCGGTTGCCGTAGAAGGGGATGGTGAAGGGGAGGGTGCAGATGTAGTCGGGGGCTGAGAGGTCGTGGGCCCAGAGGAAGCTCTGGCCTCGGAGTTCGATTGCCGAGGGGAAGAAGGAGAACATGGCGATAAGCACGGGCATCTGGAGCAGCATCGGGAGGCAGCCGGAGAAGGGGCTTGCGCCGGCGCGGCTGTAGAGGGCCATGGTTTCCTGGTTGCGCTTGATGGCGTTTTCCTGGCCGGGGTATTTCTCGTTGATTTCCTTGATTTCCGGGGCGAGCACGCGCATCTTGGCCTGGCTCTTGAAGCTCTTGAAGGTGAAGGGGAAGAGGATGAGCTTGATGAATACGGTGAGCAGGAAGATGATCAGGCCGTAGCTCTTGATGAACGAGCCGAGGAAGTCGAACACGGGGATTACAATCAGGGTGTTGATCCAGCGGAAGAGCGACCAGCCCAGGGGTATGAGGCGGGTGAGGTCGAGGCTCTTCTCGTAGCCGAGTTTCTCGCCGAGGTGGTCGAGGATGGGGTAGTCGTTGGGGCCGAGATACCAGTCGAAGGCGGCCACGACGCCGTTCTCGGTGCCGGCGGGCACGGTGGCGGTCATGGTCATGTCCTTGAGGAAGTCGTCGTCCTTGATGTCCTTGGAGATGAGTTCGGCGGAGGAGAACTGGTTGCGGGCGATGATTACGCTGGAGAAGAACTGGTTCTTGAATGCGACCCAGCGGATTGCGCCGGTGAGGCTCTCGGAGTCGTCCTTGTTGGCGTTGAGGTCGTCGGGGCTCTCACCTATATATTTATAGTATATTGCGCTGTTTCGCTCCTCGAAGGTTCGGCCCACCTCGTTGCGGGCCATCTTCTGGTGCCAGTGGAATTCGATGGATGAGGTGTTGGCGGGCAGGACGGCGTCCATGCCTTTCTGAATCACCTGCATGCGGACGTTATACCCTTCTTTGTCAAGGACATAGCGCATGCCCCAGTAGGAGGCCGTGGTCGGGCGGATGAGCATGGTTACGGCGCTGTCGCCCTCTACGACGGGTTCGAAGTTGAACTCGCGGGTGTCGAGGCGCTGCTCGGAGGTGTTGATGCGGAAGGAGTAGCCGTCGTCGGCGGTGCGGAAGAGGAACACGTTGGTGGTGTCGCCCTTGACCTCGCTCTGGTAGTCCTTGAGTTCGGCTTGGCTGATCATGCCTCCGCGGGAGGATATGGTGATGCGGACGAGGTCGTTCTCGAGGGTGAAGTCGCGGTTCTGACCGCCGATATATTTGGCGAATCCTTCGTATTTGAGGGCGCAGTCGATGACGGTTCGGATGGCGCGTGCGGCGGCGGCTACCGCGGCGGGTTCGGCCTGGGAGGTTCCGTTGAGGATGGGCAGGACGTCGACGGGGCCTTCGGCGGAGTCGAAGGTGCCGGCAAGGCCCTGAGCATCAGCTGTCAGGGCGAGTTTTTCGCCGTTGTAGGTATATACGCCTTCGGAGGCGGTGCCCATCATTTTCACTGCCGAAACGAGGTTGGCGCTATCGGCCGGTGTGAAGCCCATAGCGGCCAGGCGGGTAGCCTCGGCGGCGGCTTTTTCGGCCTCGATGGCCTGCTCCTGGCGTGCCTGCTCGGCGGCGATCTCGGCTTCGCTGGGTTTGCTCATCCATATGAAGCCGAAAAGTACGGCTGCCATGAGCACGAGGCCGGTGATTGTATTTTTATCCATGGTTTAAGTTTTTGTCAAATTCCAGGTTGACAGGTAGTCAAAAATGATTTATTTGGAGGCGGACTGCTCCATTTCCTTTTCGTCGTGGTAAGCTATCGCGGCTTTGACGAAGTCCAGGAAGATGGGGCTGGGGGCGAGGACTGTGCTGGAGTACTCGGGGTGGTACTGGGTGCCGAGGAACCAGCGGTGGTCAGGCATTTCGACCACTTCGACCAGGTCGCTCTCGGGGTTGATTCCCACGCAGGCCATGCCGGCGGCTTCGTAGCGGTCGCGGTAGTCGTTGTTGAATTCGAAGCGGTGGCGATGGCGCTCGCGGATGTCGGTTGCGCCGTAGGCCTTGGCGGCCTGTGAGCCGGGGCGCAGACGGCAGTCGTAAGCCCCCAGACGCATGGTTCCGCCCATGTTGGAGATGTTCTTCTGCTCCTCCATGAGGTCGATGACGTTGTAGGGGGTGTGGGTGTCCATTTCGGTGGAGTTGGCGTCCTTGAGGCCGAGGACGTTGCGTGCGAATTCGATGACCATGCACTGCATGCCGAGGCATATTCCGAAGGTGGGGATGTCGTGCTCGCGGCAGTATTTGAGGGCGACGAACTTGCCTTCGATGCCGCGCTGGCCGAATCCGGGGGCGATGATCACGCCGTCGAGGCCTGCCAGGCGCTCGGCCACGTTGTCGTCGTTGACCTTCTCGGAGTGGATGTAGACCAGGTCGAGTTTGTGGTCGTTGTAGGTTGCGGCGTGGAACAGGGCTTCGCTGATGGATTTGTAGGCGTCCTGAAGTTCGACATATTTGCCCACGAGGCCGATGCGGACGGTTTCGGTGGCATGGTCCATGCGGTGGATGAAGTCGAGCCAGCGGTCCATCTGAGGCTCGCCTTCGGGCTGAACACCCATCTTGGTGAGTACGATTTCGTCCAGGTGCTGCTCATGCATCTTCAGGGGCACCTTATATATAGAGTTGACGTCCTTTGACTGGACCACGGCTTCTGGTGCGACGTTGCAGAACAGGGCGATTTTGCGGCGCATCTCGGGGCCGATTTCCTTCTCGGTGCGGAGCACCAGGACGTCGGGCTGGATGCCGAGCTCCTGGAGAGCCTTGACGCTGTGCTGGGTGGGCTTGGTTTTAAGCTCCTTAGCAGCAGCGATATAAGGCACGTATGTGAGGTGGACGCAGAGGCTGTTCTGACCGAGGTCCCAGCGAAGCTGGCGCACGGCTTCGAGGAAGGGGAGGGACTCGATGTCGCCCACGGTGCCTCCGATTTCGGTGATTACGAAGTCGTAGTTGCCCGTTTTGCCGAGGAATTTGACGTTGCGTTTGATTTCGTCGGTGATGTGGGGTACGATCTGGACCGTCTTGCCCAGGTAGTCGCCGCGGCGCTCCTTGTCGATGACGCTTTGGTAGATACGACCGGTGGTAACGTTGTTGGCCTTGGAGGTGTGCACGTTGGTGAAGCGTTCGTAGTGGCCCAGGTCGAGGTCGGCTTCGTGGCCGTCCTCGGTGACATAACATTCGCCGTGCTCGTAGGGGTTGAGGGTGCCGGGGTCGATGTTAATATAGGGGTCAAACTTCTGGATAGTAACGCGATAGCCCCGAGCTTTGAGCAGGCAGGCCAGCGAGGAGGATATGATTCCCTTGCCTAAAGAGGAAACCACACCGCCGGTGACAAAGATGTATTTTGTATCCACGCGAATGATTGATTTATCGTCAGTTCATAATTTGTGGCAAAATTACAAAAAAATTCCCTATGGCGCAAAAGAAAAAGCGCAAAGGCGCGGGCGCAGTCGGGAGGATGAGGAAAAATAGTGAGTCGGGTTGAAAAAATTGGAAAATTTTGGAGGGGAAAGAAATTTTTAGTAACTTTGCGGCCGAAAACGCAATCTCTGGCAGGACATGCAGCCTGCGTATATTGCGTGGATTATTAACTAAATCAGTTTTTAGACAATGGATTTAATTAAGATTGCTGAAGAGGCATTTGCTTCCGGCAAGGAACATCCCGAATTCGGCCCCGGCGATACCATCACCGTAGCCTACCGTATCAAAGAAGGTAACAAGGAACGTATCCAGCAGTATCGCGGTGTGGTAATCCGTATTTCCGGCGAAGGCTCCAAGAAGCGTTTCACTGTTCGCAAGATGAGCGACAACATCGGTGTAGAGCGTATCTTCCCCATCGAATCGCCCTTCATCGAATCAATCGTTGTGAACAAGTACGGTAAGGTGCGTCGCGCCAAGCTTTACTACCTGCGCAAACTCACCGGCAAGAAGGCTCGTATCAAAGAGCGTCGCGTGGTTAAGAAAGCATAATCCTTCTTTCCCAAAGAAACAAGAGGCTTGGCCGGTTCCGGCCGGCCTCTTTTCTTGCGCCCCGGCCGCGAGCGCCCGGGGCGGGTTTATGGGTTTATGGGTTTATGGAGGTGGCGAGCTCCCGCTCGCCACAATGTGCCCAATTATACCCCTCTAACCCTCTAACCCTTTAACCCTCTAACCCTTTAACCCT